>JBKHKH010000069.1:0-9933 GCA_046537735.1 Archaeoglobaceae archaeon
AGTAGCATGCAGAGCGTGCCCAAGCGCATGCAATTCTTTAACCACTACCCAAACCCAAAATCAACAGTAAAAGAGCGTTAACTTAATTTCCATCCTATTCTATCTATTTCCTAATTTTATTTTTTTATTTATATTTATTTTTTAATGCTCCTGAAATATACTTGCTCGATGATCAATGGTATTACAATCAACCCCCCAGCCACCAGAAAAGTATTGGTTGCGGTGATAGCAACCCCCACTTTACTTAACCCCAGCACAAGGAGGGTCACCAGAGCTATTGACAGCCCAATGCTCAGGCCAGCTCTCTCCAGCTGGTCGATCTCCCTATACAGTACCCTGGTCCAGGCATAACCTGGGACAATCATTACTAAAGCCAAACCGAATACGGCTCTAAGTGTTTCAATTACGACCATGACCATGTTAATGCTCCACAATATTTATATCAAGTTGTTAAACTAAAATCTTTATGAAATTTTCCTTTGACAAGTATCCTTCCTCACTAACTCCCCTCATCTCCCTCGAGAATAAAGTCAGGAACCTCAATATTGATCCTAGACACATACTCGTCCTGATTCTGTTAATAACCGCTATCTTTGCTTACTACCCTCATCACGGGTATGATTACCCCATGCACAGGGATGAGTGGATTGATCTGGCTATCAGCAAGGCCATTACCGATGCGGAGAGCATAAACTACGTTGAACCATTCTACGGTAATCGTGTGGTGCAACATGACCTGGAGATCGGTTTAAGGTTATGGGTCTCCGAACTGATCCTTGCTTCGGACATGAACGAGTACACGCTCATGAAGTACCTCCCTATCTTCATGTCCTGTTTTATCGTGTTCTCTGCCTTTCTGTTCGGTAGTAGGTTGGGCTACGGGTTGGAGGCTGCCTTCTTTACCGCTCTCATTCCCACTACAATACGTCTGCTGGGCCCCGCTTTTGTGGTGGCAGTATCCTTAGCAGTGGCATTCATGCTCCTCGCGGCTTACATCGCATTCAAGCAGAACAAGAAGAAAGTAGATTATGCTGTACTATTCATATTCCTGATATTTACATTCCTCACCCACCCACCTACCGCCATAGCCACCTACATACTTCTTATACTGTATGTTGCCCTCTACAGGGATGTGAAGGTCCTTACCGTCCTTCTCATACCCGTAGTCATCTTCCTGTTCTATTTCCCCCAGATCTCGCCAGCCATGGGTGATCCGGCCAGACTTCTGGAAAGACTATCCTTCGACACATTCGTGGAGTTCGGTAGTCCAGCCAAGGAATTCGGGTATATTCCCGCTATACTGGCCATACTGGGGGTAATCCGATCCAGAAGAACGGACGTTCCTGTGGTAGCTGCTCTTCTGTTGCTCCTAATCTTGAATAATGTATATAGTGTGTTGGGCACTATTCCCCTTCTCATGCCGGAGCGCAACTACTTCTACATAATGGTCCTAACTTCCATTGTTGCCGGTTATGGCCTGTACACCATCAGGAGCAAAACCATTCTGGCTGCACTTGTCATTGCGGTTGTAGCCCTGGGTTTTTCGGCTCAGTCACACGCAAATGAAGAGTACTACTATATAGTGAACGATCAGGAGTTTGAGGACTTCGTGTACATCAAGGAGAATGTTCCCGGTGATAAAGTATTGCTCCGCCCCTGGGAGGGTTTCGCATTCCCCGCGATCACCGGAAAGCACGTGTACGCGTAACCTGCCAGCCCGAGTGAAGGAGTTAAAGAGAGAAGTGATAAGGCATACACCTTCCTGGAGTATAAGTGCAAGGACACGTCTTTCTTGAAGAAGAATAATATCGACATAGTTTACGCCCACGATGGGTGCCGCAATTCAGAGCTGAAAGAAGTCAGCGATCGTATTTACGTGCTCAACGATACCGCTGAAGAAAAACGGTAAAATTTTTTTACTGGAAATAAAGTTCACTTCATGCAAAAGCTGGCAAAAAGGGTTTCCCCTTTATTAGTTGTCATTGTGGCTTTTTTGATCAGGTTCCAGAACCCCGGTGAGGTGCTGTCCAATCCCATCCTCTTTAGAGGATTTGACCCCTATTACCACATGAGGCTGGCCGAGCTCATAGTCCACCTCGGTTCCAGACCCGAGATAGATTACTTCCTGGCGTATCCTAAAGGGGCATCGGTTTCCATACCACCACTATTCCAGTACCTCATAGCTGCACCAGGACTCATCTTCGGTTTTAAGGCTTCAGAGGTTTTTGCGGTATTCTTGCCGGTCATTCTGGGTGTAATATCTACCATCCTGGTCTACCTTATCGCCCGGAGAATAATAGATAATGATTATTTCGCAGTTTTGTCAGCACTTTTCTTTGCTCTATCGCCTGCAACTGTGCAGCCCAGCATTCTGGGGTTCACCGATTATCATGCCTGGGTCCTCACCCTGATACTCTCAGCCACATACTTTGCCCTCCGCGAAGACTATTATATACTGCTGGCTGCCGTATTTCTCACCCTGTTATCCTTTTCGTGGATGGGGGCTCCCATTTACGCTGGTGTTCTCGCCCTCAGCATGCTGGTATACAAGGAGAATGATATGGACTTCCTTTATCTGTCAGCAGCTTTCGCTGTTCCAGTTATATCCGTTGTGTATAATCCATTCATGGGGTTCGCCTTCTTACTTCTCGCCCTGTTTATGTTGGGGGGGATGTACGCCAAAAAGAGGAATATAAAGCAATATTATATTGCTGGCTGCTTAGTGGCAGTCGCCATAATCTATTTTATTCCCTCTGGCCAGTTACCGATACTCAAACAAGAGTTCTCCAGACTTCAGCATGGAATAGATTTCATTCTGGGTAGAACGGTTACTCTGCCCATAATCATTGAGGCTCAAAGTTTCCAGCTGCTGAGCATTGTTCAGAACTCGGGGTACTTTGTATTCCTGCTGGCCCTTCCCGGCCTGTTGTTCAGGAACCTGTTCTTGAGGTCATGGTTCGCCATCGCCTTAATCCTCGCATTATTCCAGATAAGGTTCACCGATATACTGGTCCTGCCCGTCTCCATGCTCGCCAGCTTCACTGTTCTGTGGTTGTTCGAGAAATCTGGATATAACGTATATGAAAATGAGGAGAATACAGAGGTAAAAAAGAAAAAGAGCAAGAAAAATAAAAAATCAAAACAAAAAAAGAAAGATGAATCGATCACCACTGGAGATGTAGCGTTCATTGGGGTGTTCATTGCCATTATACTGGCACCATCTCTTATCTTCTCTTTAAATCCCTTTGATATGAATGAAGATTGGGTAGACGCATTATTGTGGGTTAGGGATAATACTGAAGATGTGGATCACTTGAGGCCAGAAGAGAAACCAGAATATTCGGTCCTTAGCTGGAAAGAATACGGGAACTACATATTCTACATAGCTAAAAGACCTGCTATAGTCGGTGCCGGTACAGGTGACGTAGTAGGTACTGCTAAATTTTTTACAGCCCAGAATGAGAGCGCAGGACTGGATTTCGTTCAGAGGAAGGAGGTGAGGTATGTCATGACCTCTAAAGAGATGGGGATGGGTGAGGACTACGAAGGAGGTAAGTTCGGGTCCATTATGCGTGTAGTGGGGATGGAGCCTGAACGGATGGATACGAATGATACCACGGACTTTTACAACAACTCCATGTTCTACAAACTGCATTACGAGAATGCTACCCAGCTGGAGCACTTTGAGATGGAGAAGAGCTTTGATACGGTGAAGGTGTTCAGGGCTAATTACTAACTCTTAAGTCTTTAATTAGACTTTTCCATTTTAATAAGGAGGCAGGAGCTAAAGAATAATAAAGAAAGGAATACAGCAAAAAGAAAAAATGGATGAATTAATGATTGAGTTTTGGAAGCACGCTGAGGATAGATTAAAAAGAAAGAAAATAACTAAAGAAGAAGTTATATCTTCCTGTTCACTCTATCATTATGGCACTTTTTAGTTTTAGAGATATTTAAATCCACTTCGCTGCAAATTTAGTGTTCAAGACCAGAGCGTGACAACAATTTTTTACATGTTCTACAAACTGCACTGTCTATTACTGATCTCTGACCATAATCCAGAAGTGTATCTCATAGTATTTATCCTCTTCATTGGTAACATTTACCTGAACTTTCTTCTTCTCGTACCTGTACTTTGCTACTTCTTGATCTTTGATAATTGATATGTCTCCTTGATCATTCTTTACAATTACAGTTTTATTAACAATATTGAAACCATAAGATGAGAGATTGCCCAATTTATTTTGTGATAGAAATGGTGACGGTTCAATTGATGAGTCAACTTCTTCTTTTGTGTTGTAATTGAAAGAGTATTCCTCTTTGGAATTTGGACTCAACTCCACATCATGTACATTTTTCTCTCCTAAAGGAGCTTTTATGGGTATCTTAATTGTTTCACCTGTCCAAATCACGTTGCTTGTCCCCAGAACAAGACTTATTTCTGATTTATTAGCCTCAATTTCTCTTACGCTTCCATTATCACCCACTACCAGTATCTTCCCTGTACTTTGCCTGCTAACCGTAAAATGATTTGTCTCTGAACTATTTTCACTTTTAACATACACCAAAGTGGATTCCAGAGGAGTAAATGAGGCTTTTGTAGTTTCACTTTCCCCCGGTTTTAGTGTAAAGAATCCTTTTTCGATTATATCCCCGTTGTATGTGACATTATAACTGTATGTAGTCTCATTTTTCTCATGCGACGCTACAGTAAAGTCAAAGGTTTGCTTGCTGCCCACCTCAACTCCTTTGGGCAGCTCTTCATGATCCTCAAAGTAGAGCTCCGAAAAGTATGAGCCCGACGGTATTCCTGTCAGAACTAAAAAGGCTACTATTATAATGCCTACAATGCTTGCACCGATTATGGCGTATGTTGCGGTTTTCTCTTCCATGTTTTCACCACTAGGGTTATATATTCATTTAATTGTTTGGAAATAATATTTATATCTACTGAAAGGGAGAGATGATCATGGTCAGAATAGATAGGACGCTCATAGATCTATTGGTGGTGATCCTGTTCGTCATAATTTCTGCGTTATTCGTTACTATCCCACCCTTAAACGAGACGCCTGTCAGAGCGGTGCTCGGTCTACCCCTGGTATTGTTCGTCCCAGGTTATGCATTGATCTCTGCTCTATTCCCCCGGAATGACGACCTCGACGGTATTGAAAGAGTGGCGCTGAGCATAGGACTGAGCATTTGTGTGGTGGTGTTCGTGGGTCTGGCCCTCAACTTCACCCCATGGGGGATTCGATTGGGGCCCATATTGCTGTCCCTATCCGGTTTTACATTGCTGATGGTCGCTGCCACATCCTTGAGGAGAGTTAAGGTGCCTGTTCAAGATAGGTTCACTATATAATATGTAATCATTCACTGTATTCTGGTTCCTTCAATCCTTTCTCAGATGTGTAAACTAGAGAAAGGAAAGGCAAATGTTAATAAATATTGAAGAAATCATATTTTATTGTAGATGATGACTTTACAGAGGTTGCGGCAAAGGAAAGAGTTGCGGAGGAGAGAACTGGAGAGAGAACTGGAGAGAATCAAAAAACAGCTCATAGACATGGATGCCGTCAAGATCATACTGTTCGGCTCCTATGCTCAAGGGATGGTTAGAAGTTCAAGCGACATCGATCTCCTGGTCATAATGCCCTCCCATAAGTCAGGGAAAGATTGGATGGGCGAGATATACGAAAAAGTGGATAGAGAAGTAGATTGCGATATACTCGCTTATACTGAAAAGGAGTTGGAGGACAAACTCCCCGTAAGCAGGTTTCTGAGATATGTCCTGGATACAGGGAAGGTAATATATGAGAGAGGATCGTAAAGCCGAAGCGACCAGGTGGTTGACACAAGCAGAGGAAGAATACAAAGATGCTTACAATTTAATGCAACAGGGTCGATACTATCTTTCTCTCTTTCTTTGTCAGCAAAGCGCCGAAAAGGCCTTGAAAGCATTCATCTATCTCCAGGAAGACGAGCCCCTGTTCACTCATTCCGTTGCAGTCTTATTGAGGATAGCCAGGGAGATAGATCCCGATTTTGAAGAGGTCAGAGGGGCTAAACGACTGGATGATTACTACATACCAACCCGATACCCCAATGGACTGCCAGGCGAGGTTCCCTCTAAATACTATGACGACCCAGAGGAAGCTAAAAAGGCAGTGGAATGGACCAAAAAGATTTTGCAACTGGTAAGGAAGAAGATCGAGGGTTACCAGAACGAATAACCGAGAACACTTTTTAAACAAATGACGATCTTTTTAGAAAACAATTTATAAAAATCTTGAAAAGAGAAAATATCGATAATTTATCGAATGATTTCTAAACTCCAATATAAAGTGAAACTACATTCGAATATGAGAAATATGGCATTGAAGATAATGGAGAACCATAAAAATGAGAGAAACCGATTACCGTCCACAAAAACTGGATACCAAATTTGATCTCTATGAAGGGTAATTTTAAGATGAAGAGATTGTTGCTCGGAATCGTGTTTGTGCTTGTATTGTTTTCCCTATGCACTTATCACTGGATGTATTGCGACCTTCATGAGCTGCCGGAGAACGAGGACGTTGTGAGAGGCGATCATACTGGAAAGAGAGTATCATTATTCGGTGTGGTTAACCATGCAGATAACTTCAGCATTACGATCGAGTACGGTGATAAGAGCAGGGGAATCGAGGTCATATCTCCTCGGAAAGTTGATGAGGGTGATAAGGTAGAGGTTCTGGGAGTGATGCAGGATGCAGATATTATTGAGGCAGAAGAGGTCATGGTCTATGATGGATGGTCCTATAACTTCATCTTCATAAGGTCGGCTTTTGCCATGCCCATACTGGCGTTAGTGTTCTTCAGGTACTGGAGCTTCAGCTTGAGGGAGTTCAGGTTCAGGAGGCGATAACTTGCCCGACTGGCTGGCCCACATAGCATTCGCCTTCGTATTGTGCGTGGTTTTAGGGATGAGGTTTAAAACATTCAGGGAGAACAGGTATGTTGCACTGGTTATGGTGGGCTCCCTTGTTCCTGACCTGTTCAAAATAACCATTCTTTTCGACTGGCTGGGGTATGAGGTTGGGGAGTTCCTTGCTCCTCTGCATACACCAGCGGGAGCTTTGCTGTCGGCAGGGATGATTTCATTGCTTTTTTATGGGGCTATGTTGGTCTTTTCGTTGCTTGTGGTGGGTGTTGCCAGTCATTTTGCACTGGATCTGCTGCTGGGGCATGTGAGTGGTGGTATGCTGATGTTGTTCCCTTTTAGCTGGCAGGGGTACCAGCTGGGTCTGATCCAGTCGGATAATTACTGGATAACATTGGTATTGGTTGTAGTGGCAGTGATGCTCTTGTATGTTCAAAGAAAAAGAGATTTGTAGGTAATCTTAATTTCACCAATCTCTGTGCTGCTTTTCATTTGATCTAGAGATCAGTCCAACCATTTTCTGTAGAAATATAGATTGCAGCCTGGTTTTTAACTACGGGGGGTTAAGACAATGTTCGTAGATACAAAGACTGAAATTCTGTTCTTGTATTTTTAATGTTAGCAACATTTTTTAAGTTTCAAAATAATATAGCATTATGGTATCAATGAGAATAAAAGCTATATATGAAAACAAGGTACTGAAGCCATTACAGAAACTTGATCTGAGGGAGGGAGAAGAAGTGGAAATAGAGCTAAAGGAAAAAAGAAAATTTAGTAAAAAGGATCTAATGGCTTATGCAGGGATTTTTAATGACCTCACTGATGAAGAAGAAAAAATGTTTATGGAGGCAGTAAAAAGAGGTCCTCTTTTTGGCAGAAAATTAAATTTATGAGAAAGTCTCTTTTAGATACAAACATACTTATCGCCTTTCTAAAGGGAGAAAAGAGTATAATAGAGAATTTAGAGACTGAGAACTGGATATCGAAGTCATAAGACCTTGTTCTATGTATAATTTTGATTCTGTTATCACTAACTTTGTTATTTGCCTATTTGCTTATTGTTTTAGGAACCAAGTTTGTATTCAAAGATAACCAAGAATGTGGTATGTTTCATTGTTGGTTCCTTAGTGCTTGATTGATTCAAAATTTATTTATTCTTTGAATAGTTAGGTGTAGAGTCTATTGGTTTTTCTAGCACTTTTGCCAGTCATTTTGCACTGGATCTGCTGCTGGGGCATGTGAGTGGTGGTATGCTGATGTTGTTCCCTTTTAGCTGGGAGAAGTATCAGCTGGGTTTGATCCAGTCCGACAATTACTGGATTACTTTGATTTTAGTAGCGCTTGCACTGATCCTTCTTCTAAACAGGACAACTAAAAATCCAGCCCTTCAAATTCAAAGATGTAGCCCAGCATATTAGGCATTTTGAGAAGGCTGTAGAACTCTATAGTGTTTTTGGCGGTACACCAGCATACATAACAGAAGTTGATCCCACCAAAGAAACAAAGGAGAACCTAAAAGAGAAATTTCTGCGCATGGATTCCTTCATTCACCAGGACGTACGATTCGTCTTAATGGAGATGCTGGAAGAGCCCAGATACTATTTTTCCATTTTGGAAGCTATTGCTACCGGCAATGTTACTATGGGAAATATAACTAATTATACTGGATTGGAGAGAAGTCTGGTAGGAAAGTATTTGAACGTTTTAATTGACCTCAACCTCATCAAAAGGGATATCCCAGTGACCGCATCCCCTAAAACCAAAAAGGGAATTTATAGTTTTCAGGATAACATCTTTTCGTTCTGGTTCGGATTTATTTATCCTTACGAGGACCTCATCAATCTGGGAAGAGAAAAAGATGTTCTGGCGAAAATAGATAGGGACTTCAACGCTTATGTGGGGAAATCTTTCGAGGGGATAGCTAAGGAGTTCATGTGGGACTCTAATTACCATAGGATAGGGAAGTGGTGGGATCGAGGTGAAGAAATAGATGTAGTTGCTCTAAACGATGTGAGCAAAGAAATTGCTTTTCTGGAGTGTAAGTGGAGGGACATCAAAACAAAAGATGCGCTAAAAGTAATTGCTAACCTTGAGCGAAAAGCAAAATTAGTAAAATGGCACAATGATAAACGTAGGGAGAGTTACGGTATTATCGCCAAGAGAATCCGCAACAAGGAAGAACTAAAAGAGATGGGCTATCTTGCTTTCGATCTTCACGATTTTGAGGGTGTTCCTGAGTATAACCAATGATCTCAGGATTGACATAGCTCTATATTTCTTGTATAAGCCACTTCCAGAGAGGAATACATTTTATTGTTTTACTGTCCACCTGAATGCTATCTTCATAATCCCAGGTTATACAAATCAAATTTTTACATCTTAGACTATCACTCGCTCTTATCAATGCTTTAGTTTCTCTCTGGTTTATCTCACTTTCTGCGTATGTGACCTGAATTAACTGTATTACTTCTGTACCTTGTTTAACCACAAAGTCAACTTCTCTTTGCTGGTAATCTTTCCAGTAATAAATCTCAAGTTCAGTACTCTTTCTCCTGAGCAGCTCCACCAGAACAACATTCTCCATCAATCTCCCCATATTCTCACTCATTCTAAAGGTCAAAGAATTGATCAAACCTGTGTCTATTACATAGGCTTTTTTGGAGGACGCTAAAAGCTCTTTGTGTTTGAAAGAGAATTTGCTCAATAGATAGATCATGTAGGTCTCTTCCAGGTATGAGGTATAGTTCTTGGCCGTGTGAGTGCTCCCCATTTCGAAAATATTCTTGATTTTATGATAAGATATAGGCTGAGAGAAATTGGAGAGAAGGTAGTTGGCTATTTCTTTGAGGGTTTGCACATACTTTAGGTTATATCGACTGATCACATCCTTAGTTAGGATGGTGGAGTAAAGTGTTGAGAGGTATAGTTTGGCATTATCTCTATCTTTAACCGATTCTGGAATGGTACTATTTGACCGATAGGTACTCATATGATGCCACCGGATCAGAATTGGT
>JBKHKH010000161.1:0-3576 GCA_046537735.1 Archaeoglobaceae archaeon
CACTGTGGGGTAGGGGACAGGAAGAGTTAATGCGTGAGCTAGTTGATTTGGGTTTTAAGGCGGTTATAATCGTGCTGGACAAGAATGCTGTAAATGAAGATTTTCTGGGGCAGGTAGTAGACAAGAATTTTATTGGGGAACTGGAACAAAGAGGGATAAGCACTTGTGGGGAGAGCGGGGAGTACCACACTCTGGTTGTGGATGGACCCATATTCGACAAAAGATTGGTTATTGAGGACAGCCGGAAGGTGGCGGCAGGAGACAGAGTTATGCTGGATATAACTGAGTTCAGCTTATCTGAAAAGGAAAATAACGGAAGATAAGATGAATGAAAAAGAGTACATATCAGAACTAAGAGAATTACTGACTGAGTCTGCGGAGAGGATTACCTCGTCCGACAGCGCCATCCTGCTTTCTGGAGGCCTGGACACTAGCATACTGGCGAGCATAATCGCATCCATCAATAATGAAGTGCCGGCTTTTACTGTGGTGACGGATGGAGGCACTGACCTTGAATACGCTCAAAAGATAGCTGAAAAATTTGATGTGGAGCACCACGTAATCCGCGTATCCCAAAAAGAGCTTTTCGTACAGAATACCAGAGGTCATCAAATCGCTGGGGAGCTTTGATCCCGCCATCCCCAATGATCTGGCCATCTACATGGGGTTGATTAAAGCCAAAAGGAATGGGGTCAAGAACATAATTACTGGGGACGCGGCTGACGAGCTTTTCGCTGGCTATAACTACATGCAGAACCTACATAGAGCTGATCTTGTGGATTATACGAGATATCTCTCGCAGAACATGAGTTTCTCTTCCAACAGGTTGGGTCACAAACTTGGTATCGATATAAAGCAGCCCTTCAGAGATGAAAAGGTTGTAGAGTTTTCTCTTAACCTGGAACCGGAGATGAAGGTAAAGAGAGTAGGGAACAGGACATGGGGGAAGTGGATATTGAGAAAGGCATACGAGGAAGAGCTGGGAGAGCTCTCGTGGAGAGAAAAAGCTCCCATCGAATACGGATCTGGAACTACGGGACTTAGAGAGTTAATAAGGAACGAAATACCCGATGAAGTGTTCGAGGACAGGAAAAGGCTTTACAGAATGGAGTTCATCAATAAAGAGCATCTGTACTTCTATGAAGTCTATAGAAGATTTGTGGGAGAAGTTAAGAAAGCGGATAAGGGTGAGAACAAATGTCCTGGATGTGGAGCCGGGGTAAAGGGCTATCACTGTGGTATCTGCGGTTATGCTTATCCTATAGAAGATATAAGATGGTGAGGGTGGTAAAGGCAATGCTAAATCTCTCATTATTTAACAATAGGCCCTTGAAAAATCAGAAAGCAACTACTTAACCTTTATAAACCTTGAAAAAGAAAGTTATGGATATGCCAGTAACAATAAAAGTCCCAGCAGACGTTCCTGAAAAAAGGATAAAGTTACTTGTTGCTGCCGAGCTATATAGCGAAGGCTCCATAACTTTAAAACAGGCTGCTGATCTGGCTGAACTGCCAGTTTGGGATTTTCTACATGAATTAGGAAAAATGAGAGTCTCTTTCACAAACATAAGTGTTGAAAATTTAAAGGAGGAAGTTGAGGGATTTGATTGAAAATCTCCGATGCAGGCCCGCTTATAGTTCTTTATGAGACATCTCTTCTATCCACAAGATTTGTAAATAAGCGGTTGTTCCCGAAGTATTTGAAACAGCAAATCAAAAATAATCACCACTTTAAGATTTGAGATTATATATATTTCAAAAAAAGGATAGCAAATACAATAGCAAACCACTCAATAACTACAGATCTGAACACCTTTATGGATATCAAAATGTCTCCCAGCTCAGCTTCTCTTCCGGGATAGGAGTAAGACCCCCTCTTCTCCAGTTTTACTCCCAGCACCGCACTCATACCTGCAATCGACTTATCATTTATTTTTTTGCTGAATCTGTAATATTTTAAGGCTTCACGCGAGCGGGATAAAGTCATAAATAGCAGGAACGTGATCCTGGAGGGAATATAGTTGAGAACGTCGTCCAGTCTTGCTGCAAGTTTACCGAAATAGAAATGTCTGTCAACTCTGTAACCGATTAGGGCATCCATGGTATTCACTGCCCTGAAGATGAGCGCTCCAGGGAGACCAAAGAGAATGAAAAAGAATATGGGTGAGACCACACTGTCCACCATGTTCTCCGATAAGCTCTCGATCGATGCCGAGCACAACTCATGTCTCTCCAGGTCACTTACGTCTCTACTCACAATTAAGGAGGTTTGATATCTCTGCTCATTAATATCTGGAGCTGCGGTCCTCCTGACGTGCTCTATAAGGCTTTTAACTCCGAAGGTCGTTTTGGTGAGGTAGACAAAAATTGCTAAAGCTATCCAGTAGGGGAATAAATTGGGGATAAGGGAGATGAGGAGAGCCAGACAGATAACGAGCAGGGTGAGTAGGGATCCGGCCATAAAGTCGATGTATTTACTCCTTCGGGTGTAGGCTCTATCAAAGACTGAGGTCAGCTTGCCGAACAAGTTGGTGGGATGAACTCTGGGCTCGCCTATAACCAGGTCAAGGACGATAGCTAAAAAAAGGACCAGTATTTTCTCTCCATTGTCCATGAGGAGGAAATCCATCACTGTTTGATTGAGAAATTCCATGGATGAATACCTTTGATAGTCAAATAAACAAAGAAACTCAAAAATTTTATTTTAAATAAGTTTAATCCAGGCTTATGAAAAATTTGATATCATTTTTTACCCGCATTCCAGTTAGTGGGGATCTGGAGAAAATGGGAAGGGAAGTGTGGCTCCTCCCTCTCCTGGGCATAGTTACTGCATCTCTATCGTCCATAATTCTATATCTTGACCTTCCTCTCAGGGGTGTGCTGGCAGTTTTAGCCCTTTATGTGGTTATGGGCATAATCCATCTTGACGGTCTGGGTGATTTTGCGGACGGGGTCATGGTCAAGGGGGATAGGGAAGAAAAGATCAGGGCTTTAAAGGATGTCAATGTGGGCACAGCCGGTATATTCGCTTTGACATTTGTACTGCTACTGCAGGTTTTCTCCTTGGATATTTTACCTTTCTGGAGTGTATTGGTGGCTGAAGTCAACTCCAAGATGGGGATGCTGGCCATATCAGCCCTTAACAAACCACTCGGTAACGGGCTGGGGAGCCACGTCATGAACTCCTTGAACTTCAAGAGGTTGGTTCTGGCAGTAGTTGTCTATTTGACTATAATGGGCTTATTCTTTGTCCTTTACCCTAAATCGGCTATTTTAGCGGTTTCATTGCTGGTCCCGCTGTTTGTGGGCAGGATAGCGGTGAAGAATTTTGGTGGGGTGAATGGGGATTGTATAGGGGCCTGTGCCGAATTGACGAGGGTAACTGGTCTGGTATTGCTGGCATTGATTTTAGTTTAGGATTCTATGGTCTAAATTTTCCGGTGCGAATATAGGAGCTTGTATGGATATGGAGCAGATATGGAGTAAATTGCAATTAGTATTAGTATACTATCTCATTTCAACGAATACTGGATCTTCAGATAACTTCAATTGAGAGGCGTCTATTTCTCTCTTGTT
>JBKHKH010000016.1:0-23473 GCA_046537735.1 Archaeoglobaceae archaeon
ACGGAGTTTGAGACCTTAAGGAGAAAAAAGGTTAATATATCTCTATTGAATTGGTTGAACAGGTGATACAGAATGATTGTGACCACAACTCCAACTTTGGAAGGAAAGAAGATAGTGGATTATAAAGGCATAGTCAGTGGCGAGGCCATTATGGGAGCCAACGTCTTCAAAGACGTCTTTGCAGGGATAAGAGATGTCATCGGGGGAAGATCAGGCGCATACGAAAAAGAGCTCTACAAAGCAAAAGATATAGCCATCAACGAGATGGTAAATAGGGCAAAAGAGAACGGAGGGAATGCCGTTGTGGGAGTTACTATCGATTACGAGGAGATGAGAGAAGGAATGCTCATGGTCTGCTGCTTTGGAACGGCAGTGGTTGTGGAGTAGCCATTAGCTGGTGCTCAGAACATCCAAAAAAAAGCTGGGAAAAGTTATTCTCTGAGAATTTCTCGAGTTCAATTATTTCCATTTTATCTCTATTTCGATCTCACTCTGTCCTTTTTCGATCTTGAAGCCGTATTCTACTTCCATATTGCTTTCAGGTATTTGAACCTGTTCGTTCCCAATGTTGATTCTTCCTTCTTCTATTTCTTTCCTTAAATTCTCCAGGAAGTCGACAAGCTGTTGTTTATTGTAAGAATATTTTTCCTCTATCTCCTTCTTGGGTTCAGCCATTTCTCACACCCCCTTATTTTCCTTATTCTGTTCAAACCTATTTAATTCTTCTTGTACCACTTCTCTCAATCTTCTTGTATCTCTTTTCTAAACTCTATACGTATCTTTCCCTACCAGTACCTCATCAAACTTACAAGAGTATTGAGGCAACGGAGCTAAAAAATAATGACAGGTATAGTAAATCAAATTAGTTCAAAAGGCTAAAACCAAACCAATTGTACCTTTACCTTCCCTTTCTTTTTGCGAAACAATCCCTGCAGTAAACGGGCCTGCCTTGTGTGGGTTCAAATGGAACTTCGCACTCTTGACCGCAATCAGCGCAGGTTGCTTTGTGCATTACTCGCGGCTGAGAGCGAAAACCACCTTTGTCGAAACTTTTTCTCAAAAGCCATTCCTCCTTTAATTTTCTGAAAATAACACTAAAGAAACTTTAAAGCCTCCGTTATGTTATCCTGCATAATACAATTTCTCTAAGTTTATAAACTTTTTTGCAGTTGTATTAATGGTCCAAATATGAGCTCTTATTCCTGTATTCTTTATATGGACTAATATTCTTAGATGAGGAACTCTCTGGCTATTTTTAAGGAGTCAGAGATATGGCTACCATTCTCAACCGGGTCATCATGTCCGGGGTATATCATCTCCACATCCATTTCGGACAGTTTCTGGAGAGATTCCACCAGCTGGAGAGCGTTGCCGCCGGGTAAGTCCACCCTCCCAAAGCTGCCGTGGGGAAAAACGGTATCCCCACTGAAAAGCCACTTCTGCTCTGGCTCATATAGGCAGATGCTGCCTGCAGAGTGGCCCGGGGTGTGTATAATCTTGAGCGTAAATTCACCCACCTCGAACTTCTCATTCCCCTCTACCAGTATATCTGGCTCTATCCGGGCGAAGAATTGGGACATATTGGACTTTATGAGCTCGTATTCTTGCTGATGCATGACCACTTTGCAACCGATCTTTTGCACATCCGCAGCAGCGGTAGCGTGATCGAAGTGAGCATGGGTTAAGAAGAGGTAGTCCACTTCTCTCAATTTTTCTGATAATCTATCTAAAATAAACTGGGTATCTCCCCCCACATCAATTAAAGCGTTGCCCAGAAGATAGGCATTGGCTCCCAGTGGGGGGGTAACGATTCTGATGGGTTTCATTTCAATTATAAAAGCTCTACTGACTCTACTTCTACGTTCTCCACTCCCTCGATATTCTGGATATACTCTATAAATTTATCGCTTATTCCCTCTTCGTCTGGCATTACTGCAGCGATGTTCAATGCCTTCAGACCGAAAGCTATTGGCTGTATGCCAGAGTCACGGATATCAACATCATCTGTATTTACGATCTGCTCCTTAATCTTCTCCAGATCAGTGTTAACGTCGACAGGCATGATCTTCAATTTCATTATCACTTCTCCCATTATACCACCTCTAAGTTTTGTTATGGGCCAATAAATCCACAATTACCGCATTTATATGAGTTGGAAAGCTTTCTACACCTCTTACATCTGTAAATGGGCTCACCGCAAGCCGGGCAAGGAAGCTTAACAAAGTTCGTCCCAAAAAGATTCTCTCCACATGATACACAGCTATATACTTCCATAATATACCTCCTTTCCTTTTTTATCCTCTATTTCATCAATTATGAGCTTTTATTCGTGTTCCTACTGCTTTGCCTCTGAATATATAATCTTTTACCCTATCCTTTAAACCATTGCAAACGAACATATCCACGCCAAACTCCCCCATTAAAGAGGGGCAATGGCCATCAACACAAGTGCCTATGTGGAGAATATCCTCTGTGCGAACTTCTTCTAAAACTTCACCGTTGACCTCAATACCGTCCACATCTGTGAGCTTTATAACCTCCTTGATCCCCATCTTATGGGCTATCCACACGGCTATACTGTCTGAAGTGACCTCCCATGAGTGGGGTAGTTCATCATACGTTTTAACTAGCCTGAAGGGGAGGATAACATTGACTCCAGAGATATCAAAACCGGATTCTACGGGATCCACTACACATATACCAAATGAGGATATATAATATCCGTAGAGGTCCATAGCTTTAATGGCCAACCAGTGGGCAGTAGTATCATCAAGTTCCATATCCCTGACCATGTCAGCAAAAATCCAGCCACCAGGAACTATTAAAATATCTGTATGGCCAGCGCACTCCTTTAACTGTCCGACTATTACCTGCAAGTTGGAAGAACAGCTACCTCCTATCTTGACTATTATTTTATCTTTCATCCTTTTCTACCAGTTTGGAGACTGCATAAGCAGGAAAGAGATGGGTATGAGGGTAATAATGGGTAAGTGACGAGTATCTCAATCCGGCCTGGAGAGCAGCTTTTTGTAAGCCAAACTCCCCTATCCCACATCCGAGAACCCTATTCAATCCATTTTTTGAGGCCAGTCTCTTCATTAATCCACTTGTTCTCTCCAAAATCCCCTCTTTTATCGCCTGAGCCAGTTCTTCTACATATTCGTCATTTCCATCTATATCAAGACAAACCGTTCTCGCCAACCTGACCATGCACTCCTTCCTGCTCTTTCCTCTTCCATCAGGAGTATCACAAGTGTAGTCGTCGGAGGTCAAATCTCCTGTAACTATAAATGCATCACCACTAATGGCGAAATACTCGGGTACGAGCGGAACATCGAATTGAGGTAGAATATGGAAAACAGGTGTTCTCAACGCCCCGCAGTAAAAAAGCTCACCCCGCTTTAATCTTTCGTAGTCCGATCTCCCCTCAGGAACCCTATCAGTTACAGGTATTAGATCGGTGGTAGTGGAACCCATATCTGCCAGGATAAAGTCCTCCCACCCCTCGGACAGAAGAAATTTCACGCTGGCAGTCCAGTTGTTGGCAAAGAACTGCTCAAAATCACCTATATTCTCGACCAGTTGTAGATCTCCATTTACGCTCAAAAAAAAGGCTTTACAGGAGAAGGCATTCCGAACCGCAGTAGAAATAAATTTTATCCCCTCGCTTCTGTTATTGAAGCAGTCTGCCAGCTCAGCAGTAACCACCACACCGACTTTGTGGGGATTTACCTGTTCATTGATCTCTCCCAATTTGTTCTCCAGTTCAGAATATTTGCTCCACACAGGAAAGTAGATGATCTTACTGTGATCCCCAGCAGCCAATTTTAAGTTCGCTCCACCAATGTCCACACCAAGCGCTCTCATATCTAAATTGTTGAACTCCAACTCTAGATGAACTCGTTCAGCTCCGCATCCTGGCCAAAAGAAAAGCACTGGAAATCTCTGCCCACAGGATATTTTTTCACCGCTTCGGTGTGAGGAGGGAAAAAATGGCCCAGGTGAGTCATTACTACCTTATTGGCGTTGATCTTCCCTGCCAGCTCTATAGCCTCTTTAGAGTTCATATGCTTTCTGAACCTGTACGTTTCCGGTGCCAGTGCCTCTACAATGAACAGATCAGGGTCCATCATCTCTTTCAAACTTTTTGGTGGAATATCACTGTTCGTATCCCCGCTAATGACCACTTTGAACCCATCATATTTTATTTTAATTCCATGACTTTTTCTCAGAGGTGGGTGGTTCATATCCAGAAGAGTGAACTCTATATCAAAAAGATCAAACGGCCTGTAACTCTCCACTTCAATTTTCTGGTATCTCATGAACTCCATGTATTTCTCTATGTCGTGATGCACTTCAGGGGATGTATAAACTTTCACGTCTCTCTGCACCCTGTAAAAGTCTCCAAAACCCGAAAAATGGTCGTAATGGCAATGTGTCCAGAAAACTGCATCTACTCTATCAACTCCGGTAAGGAGAAGTTGAGACCTTAGATCTGGAGAGGTGTCGATGACTATGTTCTTGCTTCCATTCTGAACAAGGATAGAGAACCTCCTTCGCTCCCAACCGTTTTTTCTGGCATCTTCGCAGGTTTTACAGTGGCATCCAATTACCGGTGTCCCTGGAGAATCACCAGTACCCAGTAATATGACTTTCATTTGGCAAAAGAGTATTTCAGATTTGCTCTGGATTTTACATCATCTACAGCCTTAATCAAGTCATTATGACCAACCTTATACTCGTTCTTGAGGAGAGCCCTTAATATTGCCTCTCTAACCACTAGATTGATCTCTGCTCCTGTAAATCCCTCTGTTATATCCACCAGCTCATCAATTTCGTAATCACCAGGGACTTTTGAGAGGACCAGCTCGAAAATCCTTTTTCTCATCAAGTCGGAAGGCTCTGGAAACTCCACAATCTTATCGAATCTCCTCCATACAGCAGAATCAAGCAGGTTGGGATGATTGGTGGCAGCGATAAGTATAACCCCGTCTTCTACCAGATTTATCTCATCAATAGATTTTAGCAGGGTGTTAACAGCCCTTTTCACCGCAGCATGCTCGTCACTGGTACGGGTTTTAGCCACATAGTCAAACTCATCTATAAACAGAATGCAGGGGTTGAGTCTCTTGGATATCTCAAATATCTTCTCAATATTTTTAGAGGTTTCACCCAGGAACTGCGAGGTTATCATGGACAGTTTAACTTCCACTAGAGGTAGACCGATCTTTTTACCAAGTGATCTTGCAGTAGTGGTCTTACCTGTTCCTGGAGGACCGATGAACAGCAATTTACCTATATCGATCATTCCTATTTTTCTTAAAAACTCTCTCTCGTTCAGAGCAATATTGATCTTTTTTATTTCATCTATCTGATCAGAATCCAGAGCGATCTCATTGAAATCCGCTTTTATATCCTCTGGAGAGTAAACCCTCACCAGTCCCAGCATTTGAGCTGTATCTTCACTCTTCTCCATTTCTGCCAATGCATTTCTCAGCCATTCGCGATCGCTGTGTTTAGGAGCGTTTTTCTGCTTGGATTTTTCATAAGAAACACCCAGAGAGTCGTAATTCTCAAAATAATAGGCAAGGACGGGGTTTTTCTCTATCTCTTCTTCACCGGCATTCTCCACAAACCATTTGGCGGCCACATCAAAGGAGGTCAGTGTATATTGTTTGTTGAAAGTATTGTAATCAATAAAAGGAACTTTTTTAGCCTCTTTTAGATCTCCACAGTATTGCTGGGCCATGTCTAGCTTTACGGTCAACGGTCTTTTTATTCCTTTACCGCCGTAGAGCACTTTCCTCATGTTTTTGGGGATATCGTCTTCTGAAAGGTTCTCATACTTGTTGTAGAGATCGGCCGTTAGAAGCAATTCAACCAGTTTTATCATCTACACACCTCGAGTTTTTTGTATTGGTCATTTTTCAATCACGATTTAGTCCAAATTTGTGGGATTAGTTGCTTTTTAAACTTTTTGCTGATGCTGATAATTCAATTTCATAAAAAGAGTTTCCACAATATTTAAAATTTTGGAAATTGCTCTTTCAACCTCTGATGTGTTTCTCTGAGATGACTTTTCTATCATTTGAACAATTGTTTGATACCTGGAGATTTTCCAGCTCAACTTGTTGTGGCCCAGCTGACTATAGACAGTTCCTGTATTATAAACTATAGATCAGGCACATCTAAAAACAGTTTGTAATCATACTTCTTGACACTGAGGGCAATAATAGTGATTCAATGCTCAGCCCCGGTATTATTTGATATAATCCTTCTATGTAATTAATGCATTTAAATATATTTGTATGACATTGTATGTCAATGTAATCACAAAATTGGGGTGACGAAAAAGTTTAATTACTACTACCAAAAATGGTAATTGGGTTGGCAGGTGATAGGGATGCATAAAGAAGAACTCGTACTTTTGCATTTGACGCTGTACCATATGAAAAGGTTTTTTGAGGAGGCAGGTTTTGCCAACGGGCACTTCAGTTTCTACGAGGAGATGGGTGTCCAGCCAGTACACATCCACAAAAGCAAAGCGGACCATAAAAAGGCTATCATCTCATTGTGTAAGGGCGTCTCTGATATATTTAAGGAGACCCCCCCTGAAGATGTGCTGAAAAATCCCAAGATCCGAGAGTTTCTAGAGGTTATCGACCAGCAAGGTTAAGCTGCATAAGGTATGCGTCTCCACCATCGTTATAGTAATATGGGATGGTTGAAATAACTTCAAATCCCTTTTTTTTATACAAATTCTGGGCAGTGTAGTTGGTGGTTCTTACTTCCAGCAGTACCCTCAATTTCCCCCTCTCCCTGCTTCTCTCTATGGCCCTGTTTATCAGTATAGTGGCTATACCCTGTCGCCTAAACTCATTTTTGACGGCTAGGGACATGATCCTGGTATCAACGCCTGCATCCATCATGGATATAAAACCTATCACTTTTCCGCCCATCTCCGCCACCAGAAAGTCATCTCCGTGAGAAATATACATGAAAACGTCATAAGCTGGATTTTTAGGAGCAAAAGACTCTCTCTCGATGGTAACTATGTCCTGAAAGTCTGTCGGTTTGTAATTTCTGATCATTATGGACAGCACATATATACTCCCATCTTTCAATATTAAAATTATGCCCCTAACTCCCCTTGCCGAGTTCATCTCTAAAAATTATGACTGCCACCTGGTGGTGGAGATAGGTATAGGGAAAAGATGGGAGATAGCCACTCAACTATCCAGAATGGGTTTCAAGGTCATTGCCGTAGACATAGTAGATATTAATCCTCAGTGTTTTGATTACGTTAAAGATGATATAACCGATCCTGACATGAAAGTCTACAAGAATGCAGGTTTATTATACTCCATTCGTCCTCCCCCCGAGCTTTTCTCCAGCATAATCGATGTGGCGAGATCAGCAGGTGCTGATTGTTTGATAAGACCTTTGGGCAACGAATTTCCTGAAGGAGGGGGACTGATCAATTACAGAGGAGAAAGATTCTATTTGTGGAAAACGGGAGACCTTTAATCGCAGATATAAACCGAATACAAACGAGTAAATGGTAAAAAAATCAATTAGAAATAGTAGTAGTATTCCCCTTCTCTTTTCTGCTCCCGATCGAGTCTGGAGTTTAGCTTGTTCACTCTGGGTCTTTTGGTCTCCTCATCCCTGCGGAAGGTTATATTCAAATTGGAAAGAAATCTGTTCATACCACTTCTCATGTCTACTGCCTTTTTGGCAATGCCGTGTTTTCCTGCTTCGCCTTCAAAAACGATCAGCCTGTCGCTTATCATGTCCACCAGATAGATATCGTGGTCCACTACCAGCACGCTCTTCTCCATATTCATGGCAAATCTTCTGATTATCCTTGCGGTTTCTGTCCTCTGCTCAACGTCCAGGTGCGCTGAGGGCTCATCAAGAAGGTAGAGGTCTGCATCTCTCAGCAAACAGGCAAGAATAGCTACTCTCTGCAGCTCTCCACCACTGAGCTCATCAAGAGCACTGTCCAGTAGACCTTCCAGGCCAAGAGGTCTTATGTACTCGGTTTTGTAATAAGAAGTGGTTACAGCAGGATTGATCTGGTGGAGGAACATCCTCACCGGGTAATTAACGTCTGCCTGAACGTACTGGGGCTTATAGGATACGTCCAAATCCAGTTTAACTTTTTGCTCATCATCTTCTATTTCACCAGCCAGAACCTTAACAAAAGTGGATTTACCGGTAGCGTTGGCACCCACAACTCCTAGAACTTCAGCCGACCTTATGGAACCGCTCTCAGAAGTGAGCCTGAATTCAGGATATGTTTTCTCAAATGGTGGATACTCTATCAAGGTCACTCTCTCTTCTGTCTTCTGTGGTTGGAAAACATCAAATTCAATCGATTTCTCTCTAATTCTGATATTTTCGTCTGGTAGATAGCCTCTCAAGTACTGGTTAACCCCAGTCCTAACACTTTTAGCTTTGGTCACCACTCCGTAAACACCCGGAGTACCGTAGGTGAGATGCACAAAATCCGCTAGCATATCCAGGATTGCCAGATCGTGCTCCACTATGAGCACCTGTTTCTCCTCTGCCGTTCTCCTGATCACTTTCGCTACCTCGGTTCTCTGATAGATGTCGAGATAGGACGTGATCTCATCTAAAAAGTAAAAATCCGCGTCCTTGAGCAAGCAGGCGGCAATGGCCAATCTCTGCAGCTCTCCACCACTGAGGTTCTTGATATCTCTTTTTAAGGCATCTTCAAGGCTCAAAAGGGAGACCATCTCCTCAAATTTCCCCTCTTCATCGACCTTTCGGAGGAGTTTTTCTGCTTTCCCGCTGTATGCTCTAGGTATGGCCTCAATGTACTGGGGCTTGAGAGAAACTCTTACCTCTTTTGAAGAAAGCTCCTTCAAATACTCAAATAATTCTGTTCCCGCAAATCTATCCATTATCTCTTCCCAGCTGGCCTCTTCTTTACCCAGATTGGGTTTGAGGTTACCGGAGAGTATATTTATGGCTGTACTTTTCCCCGTTCCGTTGGGCCCCAGCAAGCCGGTCACATGGCCCTTTCGGGGGATGGGGAGGTTATATAGCACAAATCCGTTCTCTCCATAGCGATGGATTTCTTCACCTTCTAGAACATCTGGAAGGTTTACAATGGATATAGCACCAAAAGGGCATTTTTTAACACATATCCCACAGCCCACACATGTTTCTTCGGAGATTCTCGCTACATCGTTGATCTCGACTACTTCTTGACCCGATCTCATGGGAGGACAGTATTTTATGCATTCAAGACTGCATCTTTTTGGCTTGCACTTATCCCTGTCAATTACGGCTATCCTCATATGGGCACCTGGGGCTTTAAAGGTTCAACAGGAAAGTCCAGGAGATATACCATGCGGTGAAGGAAAGAAAACCCAATAGGGCCCAGTCCTTCCCTTTGGGCTCTATTCCGAATTTGGGAAGGATGGGCTTCTGGGCGTATATCAGAAGAACCAGGACGATTATCCCCAAAGGGTCTCTTTGCCCACTTTGAGTGACCAGAAAGGATATTATTCCGGCTATAAGGCCCATTCCTAAAGGTAAAAGGGTTTTCACTACACTGACTTGGTAACTCTCTTCTTCGCCACCGGGCATCATTTTTTATCACCTGAATGAAGGTCGCCTTGATAACAGAAGTGGCAAAGTTAGCGGTTCGAAAGGTTTGCCCCTGTTATCTTCACCGACCCTATTTACTATTTCGTTCATTCCCATTTTGACTTTTTTCTGCTCCTTCTGAGTGGATCCAGAGCGAACTGTTATGGTAAGGAAGTCCTCATTAATCTCTTTTTCGCCTACCACCGCAATGTAGGGGATCCATTCTCTGGAGGCCTCTCTGATCTTTTTACCCAGGGTCTCATTCCTGTCATCCACGTCTACCCTTACCCTGTCCCTAATTTCCTGGGCCATAGCAACTACCTGCCCAATGTATTTCTCTGAAACAGGTATTATTCTCAGTTGGGTGGGTGACAGCCAGACGGGAAGCATGGGAAGGAATCCCTTTTGCAACTGGAAATATGCCTTCTCTAGAATGGAGTACATGCATCTCTCTATAGCTCCACTTGCAGAGCAATGAAGCAGGTATGGATACTTCTTTTCCCCTTTTTGGTCAACGTAGGTAATATCATACCTTTCGGCATTCTCCACGTCTATCTGGACAGTTGTAAGAGCTGAGGCTTTGTCCAGAGCATCAACGAAGTTAAACTCGAATTTTATAATGAAGTAGAAGAATCTCTTATCCCACGTTTCAATAAGTATTGGCTTGTGCAGTATCTCATAAAGAGAATGTATGAAGTCTTTATTCTCCTCATAGAAATCCTCAGTAACTCTTATGGCCACTTCATACTCCTGAGGGTCAAGACCGATGTCTTTCAGCACCTCCACGCCCAACTTGAACTGCTTTAAGAACTCTTCTTTAGCCTGCTCAATATCGCCAGCTATAGTGTGCATATCCGGCATGGTGAATGCTCTCATCCTCTTCAAACCCGACAACTCTCCTCTCTGCTCCTTTCTGAAGGAGTAGTGGGTGAGCTCATATATCAGCATGGGGAGATCCCTATAGGTTATGTGGGCATCGCTGCTCATCAGAAATTGGCCAAAGCAGGCAGCGAACCGGAGAAAAAACTCTCTTTTATCTCCTTCCACAACGTATTGTCTTGCCGGGAACCTCTCCAGATATTTGCGGAGAGTGGGATGGTTTCTGTCATACATTATGGGGGTCTCTACTTCCATAGCCCCGTGTTCTACACACTTCTGGGTAACATAACTCTCCAGAAGCTTTTTGATTAGCTTGCCTTTAGGATAATACCTTATGTGGCCCGAATCGCTGGCGGGTTCGTAATCGGCTATCTGCAACCTCCTCATGTACTCCACGTGAGGAGGCGTTTGCTCCACTGCTCTTTTCTTGGAGATCTCATAATCAACAAATTTCCTCAGGTTCTCGTACCGGGAGAAATCAAAACCATTTACATCTATAAGCTCATTTCCATCATAAATATACCATTTACTTTCAGCCTTTTCTTCAGCCTTGAGAGCCTGGGTCAACTCCTTATCTTCTCCTGTCAGCTCTCGAGATAGCTCACTAAGCGGGTGACCCTTGCAGGAAATTTTAAATGATTTGTACCAGCCGAAAGGAGATCGGTGAACCTCATTAACTTCTTCTCCCAATTTTGCTGCCATATCATTCAACAGGCTCACTGCAGTTTCAGGATCTCCCAGGTTTGATGAGAGGTGGGCATAAGGATATACCATGATCCTTTCTGCTCCTGTTCTCTCGAAAACCTGCAGAATCTCCTTCACAGCCACGTCAACAAGTTCTGTGGTGTCTCCCTTCTCAATGGCAACAAAGGCAACAAGGGGCTCCTCAAACCGCTCCCCCTTACCTTGAAAAGGCTCAGCATATTTTGTTTTCTTTTTTACTTCATATTCCATGTAATCAGCATGAATCAGGAGAAATCTCATTTAAAAGCGGGAACTTGAAAGTTACTTAAATTTTTTGTGATTCTCTAAATGGTTTTTGAGGAAATTCAAGAAAAATGTATCGGTTATAGTGAGATGATCCTGGCTGGTCTCACTCGAAGAAGATTTTACCTTCTTCATATATCATGTCCAGAACCATCTGGGCATTCATTCTGACCCTTTCGCTTTTGTGCTCCTGCAATTTTTTGAGGGGTTCCACAGCCGGCTTACCCATTTTGCTCAATACCCATATGGCTCCCCATATCAGATTCTCGTTCTTGCTCTTTTTCAATGTGTTAATGAGAGGATCGATTACGGACTCATCCATATTGGCCAGAGCCAGGGAGGCATACATCCTGATGTCTTCGTCTTCATGTCCCATCGCTCTTATTAACCCCTTTACATCTTTTTTGGCTTTTAACTCCTCAATATTCGGTTTTGATTTATCGTTCTTCTCTTTCTTGGCCATCCAGATCTCACCTCAATTATGTTTAATGTAATTTTTTATTATTTTTTTGCTGCCAGTCTTTTTCATAGCTTAATAATGATAGCATAAGAGCTGTAAAAATGGATGGTAAGTGGAGGTTTGACCTCCACTTGGCTTAAAAAGCTTTGGAGTCTCTAGGGGGTGGAGTTATAGTATATTATTGATCTTGCTCATTTATAATAACTGTCTAAATAGCCATGATGATGGAATAATAGTCTCATCAACAAAAAACTTAAATACATCATCAAGGTTTAATCCTAAAATATGGGAATAGTCACACAAAAAAGGGATATGCTCAAAAACATAGAGTTCAACAATGGGCACAGAAATGCGGTCATTGCGGAAATAAAAGTCTATTCTCCCCAATATGGAGATTTACTTGGAGATAGAAAGATTATGGGAATGTTGAGAATATTCGAGAGATCTGGAGCTGCTGGGATCTCCTATATCACCGAGCCAACTCATTTCAAAGGAGATCTTAATGTTTTTAAGGAAATATGTAGAGAGTCTTACTTACCCGTTCTCCGCAAAGACTTCATCTGGTCCAAATCAGAGGTAGAGGAGACCGCAGCAGCCGAAGCATCAGCGGTCCTGCTTATAGCCAGAATGTTGAAGGAGAATACGGGCGAATTCGTTGACTATGCTCTTCAGCACGGACTTAACCCCCTCGTAGAGGTCCACAATCCTGAGGACATTGAAATTGCAAAACAAACCAATGCAAAAATGATAGGAATAAACAACAGAGACATCCAGAAACTGGAGTCAGATAGCGGAACCGTTGATCTCACAGAGAATCTGTCAAGACTAATCCCTGATGACAGAGTCATTGTCAGCGAGAGTGGAATATCTTCTATCAAAGATTTAAACAGGGTATTGAAGTATGCGCATGCTGTTCTGGTGGGAACAGCTTTTATGAGAGCTGAGAACACTTATGATTTTGTAAAGAGCTTTGTGGAGGCAAAGAAATGTTGAAAAGAATTATTGAAGGTAACCATCTTGATTTTAAGGAATCTTATTCATTATTCTGCAACCTTTTAGAGGAGAGCGAATTGAGAATAGCATCATATTTGGTCGCTCTTCAGACCAAGGGTTACAGTTCTCAAGAGATTGCCGGTCTGGCTCAGGCCATGAGAGATCATGCCCTTAAAATCGATCTGGGTGACGTTGCAGACACCTGTGGAACTGGAGGAGATGGTTCCTGTACCATAAATGTAAGCACAGCAGCCGCTATAATCCTATCATGCTTTAAAAAGGTAGCAAAGCACGGGAATGTATCCATAACTTCCAACAGCGGTTCTGCAAATGTCCTGAAGACACTGGGTGTAGAGATTGAGAACCTTCCTCAAGACGCCCAGAAAATCATAGAAATGACCAATTTCGCTTTTCTCCTGGCACCGCTCTACCATCCAGCCTTGAAGAGGATTATGCCAGTGAGAAAGCAACTGGGGGTTAAAACAGTTTTCAATATTCTGGGCCCTCTGGCAAACCCTGCATCACCTCAATTTCAGCTTATAGGGGTAAACTCTCCCGACCTGGTAGAAAAAGTGGCCCACGCATTAAAAATTATGGGCGTCAAAAAGGCCATTGTGGTCCACGGAAGTGGACTGGACGAAGTAAATCCCTGTGCGGAAACGACTGTCGCCGAGGTCACTAGTAAAGTGGAGATCTACGGTATAACCCCTGAGGAATTTGGTGTGGCAACATCAAAAATATCCCCCTGCTCTAGCTGTGAAGAAAGTGCACAGAGGTTGATGGATGTTTTTTCCGGAAAGGCTGGCCATGATGCCAACTTTGTACTTATAAATGCTTCAGCAGCACTTTATGCAGCAGGTATCGCCACTGATTTTGCTGAGGGTGTCGAAATTGCCAGAAATATCATAGAAGAAGGAAAGGTAGTGGCTAAGGTTGAGGAGATACAGAATGCTGGTAGAATTAGAATATGCTGATCCTTTAAAACTATATGGGGTGTTGAGAGAGGAGGATTACCCATTTATTCTTGAATCCCTTTCCAGGCATGAGTTAAAAGCAAGATATACTTACATCTCTGCCAACCCAGAGTTTACAGTGGAAGTCGGAGATGGGGTGAGAATTGATGGAAAAAAAGTATCACGTGAAAACAGTCCTTTTAGGGCTCTAAAAGCTCGTCATAACTGGAATAACTTGAATGAGGTAAAATTCTCAGGAGGATTCGTGGGTTATATTGCCTACGATGCAGTTCACGCTTATATAGATGGTATTATCGACCAGAACTCATTCTTCGGCTATTACAACCAGGTATTCATCTATGACCACATCCTCAATAAAGTATACTATTTCTCCACCAGTGATTCCTCCTCAGAAGTTAGATATGCAGAGAACATGATCTCCAGAGCCAAAAGATACCGGCTGGAGGATGAAGAGGGAGGGTCTTCCATTGAGAACTGTGATTCAGAAAAAGAAGAATTTATGGATAGTGTAGATGCAGCAAAAGATTATATCTTTTCCGGCGATGCTTTCCAGATAGTTCTATCCAGGGAATACCAGATGAGCAGCGATTTTTCTCCTTTCAGGATATACAGAAACATTAGAAACGTGAATCCCAGCCCCTATATGTTCCTCTTGGAATTCGACAAGGATATCGTGGGGGCATCCCCCGAGACTATGGCTTCTGTGGAGGGGGACACCTTCAAGATCAACCCCATCGCCGGCACCTGTGAAAGAGGGAAAAGCGAGGAAGAGGACAGAGAATTTGCCAGAAAAATGCTCTGTGATGAAAAAGAAAAGGCAGAACATGTGATGCTGGTGGACCTGGCCAGGAACGACGTAAGAAAAGTATCCAGGTCGGGGAGCGTCACACTCTCCAGGTATTTCGATGTAGCCAAGTATAGCCACGTTCAGCACATAGAGAGTGAGGTAACCGGCCAGCTGGAAGAGCATGCAACTCTCTTTGATGCCATGGAGGCTTCATTCCCTGCCGGAACTTTGACAGGGGCACCGAAAGTGAGAGCAATGGAGATCATTGATGAGCTGGAAAAGTCAAAGAGGAGAGTTTATGGTGGAGCAGTAGGATACTTTTCCTCCAACGGCTATGCAGACATGGCTATAGCCATCAGAATGCTGGAGATAGACGATTGCTGCAGGATTAGGGCTGGTGCAGGTATAGTGGCCGATTCCGACCCTGAGAAAGAATTTTATGAGACTGAAAGAAAGATGGCGGGCGTTATGAAAGCCCTGGAGGTGGATAGTGATACTGATAATAGATAATCGTGATTCTTTTGTGTGGAACCTGGCTGAATACGCCTCGTTCTATGATAAAATCAAGGTAGTTCCCAATACCATAACCCTGGAGGAGGTAAAGATACTGAATCCCAGAGGCATAATAATTTCACCCGGACCTGGCTCTCCTGACAAGAAGAGAGATGTAGGTAACTGTCCAGAGATAATAAGGAAGTTAGAAGTCCCCATATTGGGTGTCTGTCTGGGACATCAGATGATCGCCTATGTATTTGGAGGAGAGGTGGGGAGAGTTAAACCCCACCATGGAAAAACTTCTTCTGTCAACCATGACCGTAAGACCATATTCAAGGGAATAAGGAATCCCATTGAGGCGGGAAGATATCACTCCCTGGCCGTGCTCAACGTTCCCGGGAACTTTGAGATCTCAGCGCTCTCCGAAGATGGGATAATAATGGGAATGAGATGTAAAGAAAGGCCAGTGGAGGGCGTGCAGTTCCATCCAGAGAGCATTTTGACGCAGGATGGTCTTAAGATGATAGAGAACTGGGTTAAGGGTTTAGATTTAGATGTTTATCAAGATTTGCGGAGTAAAGAACTTCACTGAGCTGAGGATGGTAGAAAAGTGCGCAGATGCGACAGGTGTAGTGGTTAGGGCTGCCTCCAGGAGAGCTATAGGCCCAGGAGTTGCAAAAGAAATTATATCCAGTGCGCAAATACCTGTTTTCGTGGTCTCCACAGAAAATACACTTGAAGGATGGATGGATATCATTCGTGAGACCGGTGCGGAATGCATTCAGGTCCACTCGGATATGGGAGTGCAGGAATTTGAGAAATTGAGGGAGATATTTGACGGAGAGATAATCAAAGCTTTCAAAGTTCCTCAAAAATGTGATTGCATAGAAAGAGAGGTAGAGGTGGGAAAAATGATGGCCAAAATGTCCAGTTACAACCCCGATTATTTCCTGCTGGACACTGGAAACGGAAGTGGTAAACTGCACGACTTGAGAGTAAGCAAAGAAATTGTAGAAAAGGTCAAGGAGAAGATAATACTTGCCGGAGGGCTAGACCCGGTAAATGTATCTGAAATAGCAGGATATGTCAAACCATTTGGCGTGGATGTCTCCTCAGGGGTGGAGAGATGCAATATGAAGAACGAACAACTGATCAAAGATTTTTCGGAGGTATTTAAATGAAATTTGGAGAGCAATTTGGAGGGCGCTACGTTCCAGAAGTGCTCATCCCTCCTCTGGAAGAGCTCGAGGAAGAGTACAAAAAATTGAAGGACGATACTAAATTTAATCAAGACCTTCAATACTGTCTTGAACATGCTGGCCGCCCCACCCGCCTCTATTATGCTCAGAATCTATCAGAAAAAGTGGGTGGAGCCAGGATATACCTTAAAAGGGAGGACCTACTCCACGGAGGAGCCCACAAGATAAACAATACCATCGGCCAGGCTTTACTGGCCAAAAAAATGGGTAAAAATAGATTAATAGCTGAGACGGGTGCGGGGCAGCATGGAGTAGCAACAGCGATGGCAGGCGCTCTATTTAACCTTCAAACAGAGGTGTACATGGGGAGTGAGGATATAAGGAGACAGGAAGCCAATGTATTCAGAATGAAATTGCTGGGGGCTGATGTCCATCCGGTGGAATCCGGTTCTCGAACTTTAAAGGATGCCATAAATGAGGCTTTGAGGGATTGGGTAGCCAATTTTGAGACCACTCATTACCTCATAGGGTCCGTAGTAGGACCTTATCCCTACCCGGTGCTGGTAAGAGATTTTCAAGCTGTAATCGGTAAGGAGACCATAGAACAGTCTCTTCAACAGGAAGAAAAGCTGCCTGATTGCATTGTAGCCTGTGTTGGTGGAGGGAGCAACGCCATAGGGATTTTCTATCCTTTTGTAAACGAGGATGTCAGGCTGATAGGTGTGGAAGCTGCAGGCGAAGGACTGGATAGCAAGAAACATTCTGCCAGCCTTGGTGCCGGAAATAAAGGTGTTTTACACGGTATGCTGTCCTATTTCCTTCAGGATGAAGACGGTCAGATGTTGACCACCCATTCTGTGGCAGCGGGGCTGGACTATCCCGGTGTAGGACCCGAGCACGCCTACCTCAAGGAAAGTGGGAGAGCAGAGTATGTTGCCGTAGATGATGATCAAGCTTTAAAGGCATTCATGGAGCTCTCCAAAACCGAAGGCATTATACCAGCTCTGGAGTCTTCTCACGCCGTTGCTTACGCCATGGAAATTGCCAGAGACATGGATGAAGACGATATGGTGGTGGTCAACCTTTCTGGCAGAGGAGATAAGGATTTGAACATTGTCATGGAGGCTGTGGAACTATGAACAGCGTGTTCCAAAATGGAAAGGCACTGGTCACATTCATTACCGCTGGAGACCCCCACCCAAAAGCCACCGTAAAGTTTCTTCACGCTCTGGAAAAAAATGCAGACATTCTTGAGCTGGGAATTCCTTTCAGCGATCCCATGGCCGACGGACCTACTATCCAGAAGGCGAATTACAGAGCTCTAAGCAATGGAATGAGATTATCTAAAGTCTTTGAGATCGTAGAAGAGTTCAAAGACAAATCGGACACACCTATCGTCCTCATGACCTACTATAATCCTGTCTACGTGAATGGTGAAGAGAATTTTGTCAAAATGGCTAAGAAGTCGGGTGTCGATGGACTGATAATAGTTGATTTACCCACTGAAGAATCCGGTAATTATATTCAAGTTTGCAGGGAGAACAACATGGATACCATATTTCTTGCCGCGCCTAACACCCCACACAACAGGTTGATAGAGGTCAATGAGGCAAGTTCAGGCTTTGTTTACCTCGTATCCCTATATGGAACTACTGGAGAGAGAAAAGATATACCTCAGGTATCGATCGAATTTCTCAAGAGGGCCAGGAGACTATGCACTCAACCGCTATGTGTAGGGTTTGGGATATCCAGGAAAGAACAGGTAGAAAAGCTGGTCAAGAACGGAGCTGACGGAGTGGTGGTGGGAAGTTCACTGGTCAATATCATAGAAAAATACGGAAACTCCAGTGAAACAGTGGATAAGCTCATAACAAAGACAGCAGAACTTAAAGAAGGCCTCAAACAAAGCTAATTTAATTTTATATCTTTACCTCTATCACTCTTCAGTATACTGGACTGAGAGTTGAACAACATCATCTAGTTATCTAGTTATTGAACCCTGAGACCCAGAAGGAGTTGTATGGTAATTATGACCAACTGCAAACCATCAACATTATTAAATATGTAAAATAAACATATATTGAGGCTGGTTTGGAGAGGTGTACAAATAATTATAGAAGCCAACCCACCTCAGGAGAGGCTGGGGCTGTGTTAGAGAGGGCCAAAGATAAGGGTGACGGCCTCTCCTTTATTCTTGTGCTTTGGAACTGAAACGGATTTTATTGCTATTAAACACTAATCGAAAAAAATTTGTAAGAATTAGAGTATTGGCGAGTGGAGGAGACCAAATGTATAATCTACCAGAATTGCTTGAAGTGGCGAGAGGGGATAAACAGCCTGATCTAATTTTGAGCGGAAGAATCTTTTCAGTATTCACGGGAGAAGTATTCGAAGGAGATGTTGCCATTTATAGGTCAAAGATCGCCGGTATAGGTGAGTATGAAGGAAGAAACAGGATAGAGACCGACGGAATTATCTTGCCCGGCTTCATGGATTCTCACATGCATTTAGAGAGCACACTTCTTACACCTTCCGAGTTTGCTCGGGCTGTTTTGCCTCATGGCACCACATCCGTCTTCATTGATCCCCACGAAATAGCCAATGTAGCAGGAGTAGACGGGATCAAGTACGTTTATGAAGCCTCACGAAACCTCCCGGTCAACTTTTTCTTGAATGTACCGTCCTGTGTCCCTGCAATAAAAGGTCTGGAGACATATGGTGCAGAAATAAACGCTGGAGACGTGTCCAAGTTCATTACCTGGGATGGTGTAGTGGGACTGGCAGAAATGATGAACTTTCCTGGAGTTATCTGCGGCGACGAAATGGTTTTAAGAAAAATTGAGGCTATAGGAGATAGAGTAGTGGATGGACATGCCCCTGGCTTAAGAAGTAAGGGGCTGAATACCTACATTGCAGCCGGAGTACAATCAGATCACGAGTGTACATCTGCCGATGAGGCGGTGGAGAAGGTAAGGAAAGGTATGAAGGTGATGATCCGAGAAGGTTCGGTAGCCAAAAACCTGGCTGATCTGGTTAAGGTTGTGAACGCTTACAACTCGGAGAACTTTATGCTGGCTTCCGATGACTTTCTGCCCATAGATATGGAGCAAGGTCACATGGATTACCGGATGAAGTTGTGTGTAGAGAACGGTTTACCTCCTGAGATCGCCATCAAAATGGCCACCATCAACACCGCTAGATATTTTGGACTGAATGATCTGGGCGCTGTGGCCCCCGGATACACAGCAGACCTCGCTGTCGTTGATAACTTTACCAACTTCCAGGTGAAAATGGTCCTCAAAGATGGTAAGGTGGTGTGGGATGGTAAACCCACAGTGGAAATAAAGTCCAGGACAGCCGATGAAGTGAAGCACATGGTTATGCTCCCCGATATCAATGAAGGGGACCTGAAAATTAAGGCCAAAGGTAAGAAGTGCAAAGTTATAGAGCTAATACCGGGCCAAATAACCACCAAAAAATCTGAGATGGAGCTCCCTGTAGAGAATGGTTTCGTAATTCCGGATATAAAGAACAATGTGGCCAAGATTACGGTGGTTGACAGATACGGGAGAGGTAAGTATATAGGTTTGGGATTTGTAAAGGGCTTCGGGTTGAATAAAGGAGCTATAGCCAGCAGCGTATCCCATGACTCCCACAACTGTGTGTGCTTGGGCGTTAATGATAAAGACATGCTAACTGCCATAAAGAGAATAGGAGAATTGCAGGGCGGATTTGTGGTGGTGGATGGAGAGGTAAAGGCTGAACTTCCCCTACCGGTCGCTGGATTGATCTCCGACCTCAAATATGAAGAAGTGACTGAGAGGCTGAAGAGAGTTTACAAAACAGTTAAAGAGCTCGGTATCGACATAGAACATCCTTTTACTTCCCTGAGCTTCCTCTCACTTCCAGTAATACCAGAATTGAAGATCACCGATTTCGGTCTGGTAGATGTAAGCAAGATGGAACTGGTGGACCTATGGTCCTGAAACAGGTCTTAAACAGGTCTTAAACAGGGGCCTGAAAAGCCTGAACACATAGCAAGTTAGGTGGTGGAATGAAGTTGGAGATCCTCATCAATAGAGACGAGATAAGAAACAGGGTAAAAGAGATTGCACAACAGATAGACAGTGATTATGAGGGTAAAAATCCCTTACTGATCAGTATACTGAAAGGATCTGTTATATTTCTCTCAGACCTTGTAAGAGAGCTAAACGTTCCCGTGGAAATAGAGTTCATGGACGTCAAAAGTTATGTAGGGATGAACAATCATGAGCCAGTGGTTAGACTGGATATAAACCAGGACCTGGAAGGAAAGGATGTAATCATTATTGAGGATATAATAGATACTGGAATCACCATTTCTTCCCTCAAGAGCATGTTAATGACCAGAGGTCCTAAATCGCTCAAAGTCTGCACCCTTCTGGATAAGCCAGACAGAAGGAATGTAGATGTTGATGCCGACTACACTGGATTTGAGGTCCCCGACGTATTTATTGTAGGATACGGTCTGGATATAGACGGGAAATACAGACAACTGCCTGACATCCATTACGTCGTTGGAGAGTAGGTTAAGTTAGGCAATGCCAATACCAGCACGCACACAAACTGCTAACACCAGCACTGCCAGCATCAATATCCGACATTCACCATCGAACCCAGAATATTTATAAACAAATTTCCCTATTTTGATATTGTATTGGTGAGCCCAATATCCTATGGCCTGGGTAGGGTAGTGGCTATCCTCTGGGACTGTGGATGGATTTACTCCAGCAGAGATCCCAGGAGCCGGGTTCAATTCCCGGTCCAGGCCCTGTTACGATGACAAGAGCAAGGAAGAGGAAAGGGTAGAGTAGACAGCATGTTACAAAAGTCATATCGGAATCTTTTTATTCGTGTTGCTTATGAGAGGAGAGTTAAAAGAGGAAGAGGTTAAAGCATGAACATGAGGTTAAAGCTTTGTAGTATTCTTATTATTTTGATGCTGGTCGCTGTAACTAGTATATCAATTGGCTCTTCGCAATTGATGTCCGGGGACAAATTCGAGCCGAACGACAATATGGAAACCGCTCAGAAGATTGAGGTGGGTAATAGCTACAACAACTTACACGTAAACCAATCTGACGTCGATTATTACTATTTCACTGCTTCAAAATCGGGCACATACATCGTTGAGACATATGAATCGGGTACTCCGCTGGCAGATACGAGAATCGAGATACTGCTTTCTGATGGTAGATTTCATGAGTACAGCAGCGATAATGGTACAGGAAACTTCTCCAAAACGATGACATCGGTTATCTTGACCAATGGTAATCCAACTGAGATCTACGTTAAAGTTACAGAAGAGTCCAATGGCGAAGGATATTACGGGATAAAGGTATCGTATAACTCTTCAACCCAGTTAGGAGAAGGAGCACAAGGGGACATGCACATGGCACCGGGCTTTGAATGGGTGTTCGCTGCCATAGGATTACTGGCAAGCTTATATCTCTTCAAGAGAAAAGAGGATTAGCTGTTGATCATTGAAGAAGAATCAGCTATCCATCATTAATATTTCCATTCTAAATTTATTCTTGGCTTGTTTTTAGGGTCTAAGATCTGTGTAAGCTACTTTAGAGTTTATTGGGTTTTTACCGAAAAACTCTTTAGATCATAAACAGAGTAGTTTTTGTGAGCCCCTTGGAAGATGTTTTTTTGTGGGCTTTGATCCCCACTGTTGCCATGTTCATTGAAGTAGTGGTTTTCACTTCCAGAACAAAGTACAAACGGAGGACTTATGCCATAGCGGGCATATCAGCTGTTTTGTTTTTCGAGATTCCTCGGGTGATTATCCCCTTTTTACCTCAACCCAGTCTGGGTTTGCAGGAGTACGTGGCATGGGTTGTGGGCGGTGCCATTCTCCTTTTTTCCATTGTTTTTTCCTTATTGACCTTTTACCAGTTGAAGAGAGGAGAAGGAACACACAGCAGTAGGGAGTTGCAGACTACCGGAGTCTATGGTATTGTGCGCCATCCAATGTACCTGGCAGATGTTCTGTGGCCAGTAGGTTGGAGCATTATGTTTAATGCAGGCTATGCTTTAGCTCTTACTCCTCTGTGGTTTATTTTAAGGCTATCTTTCTCCTTCCTCGAGGAAGAGAAATTAATTGCCGATAGATACGGAGAAGAATACGTAAGATACCGGCAGAAAGTCACTAAAAGAATAATCCCCGGACTGATCTAAAATTGATGGTAGAACACCACTACACTTTCTCTCTTTTTATCTCAAGTTACAAATTTATAGAATTATGAGTAAAACTTAAACCTATGTTGAAGTAGGATGATTGGATAATTTAGAGAGGGTTGATTATGTCCAATATAGAAAATGAGATTCTTGAACACGCGAAACAATTTCACGGCCATTTGTGCCCGGGTGTGGCTCTAGGTATCAGGGCATCTTCTGTTGCTATGAAGAAGCTGGGTATAGAGAGGGCTGGAGTGGATGAAAGTGTTGAAGAGAGCATTCTTGCTATAGTGGAATGCAATAACTGCCTTGTAGATGGAGTTCAGTTAACTACAGGATGTACACTAGGGAATAATACCCTCGTCTTCTGCGATCTGGGTAAGAACGCTCTTTCAATTGTCAGAAGAGAAAATTGGGAGGGAGTCAGGGTTTATTCAGAAATGGAAAATATAAGGAGTGATTATTTCTCCCCAGAAGCTAGAGACCTGTTCGAGAAGGTCGTAGTTAATAGAGAGGGAACAGATGCAGAAAGAGAACGGCTGGCAAGTCTGTGGGAAGACATATCCTGGCGAATTGTGGGTCTTCCAGAAGAGGCTTTTTCTATCAAGCCAGTAACAATAAAACCTATAGAGCAAGCGCCAATCTTTGGGAACGTTCGCTGCGCCAATTGCAATGAGGTGGTGATGGAGCCAAGAAGTATTGAGTGTTCTGACGGGGAAAGGTATTGCCTGAGCTGTTGTGGTGAGGAATATTTCGCCGTAACTGGTAGAGGGATCATCAAAAGAAAGTGATTTTATTATGATGTTAAACCAGAAATGCGTTCTGGAGCCTTTTTTCAAGCGATACCACTTTGTTC
>JBKHKH010000070.1:0-9746 GCA_046537735.1 Archaeoglobaceae archaeon
CACAGAAAAAGAGGAAATCTGCTGGAGAACAAATACAAATACGTAATAGCCCACGAAACAAATAATGAGAACCGTGCTGGCTCAATTGAGGACGCAGTTAAAGGAGCGGATGTGCTCATAGGGGTTTCGGCACCCAATATCGTGACCACCGAGATGGTGAGATCAATGAACCCGGAGCCCATAGTTCTGGCTATGGCAAACCCTATTCCGGAGATAATGCCGGAGGAGGCTCGGTCGGCTGGTGCGGCAGTGGTGGGAACGGGTAGAAGTGATTACCCCAACCAGATCAACAATGTTCTGGCATTTCCGGGTATCTTTAGAGGGGCTCTTGATGCAGCAGCAACTCGCATAACAGATGAAATGAAACTGGCAGCGGCACACTCACTGGCCGATTATGTAAAAAGACCCAGAAAAGATCACATATTACCCAATGTCCTGGATAAAGACGTGACGTGGACAGTTGCCCAAGCAGTAAAACAAGCAGCCCTCAAATGCGGATGTGCCCGGATCAGAAAATAAGATCAAACATTCAATCTTTTATCGCCATTAATCCGACCACACTTCCACATTCACTCGAAAACTGTTTCTATTGGCAAATACGACCTGAGAGCCCAGTGAGATCCTGCCTGCAGTTGAATAGCTTGTCGTCCTCTGCCTGGACATGTTCGAATAGTATCTGAAGTTACCGCCCTCTGTTATCAGATCAGCGTCTCCTTTGGAGGGAACTACCCAAACATCCACCGGATGATCACTTTTGACCCTCAGGTTCAAATAATAACCAAAGCAACTGAACATCTCTGCACTGAAAGGGTCGATAGTTAATCTTGTTCTCACAACACTCAAAGTATATTGATTTAATTAATTATCTTTATTGAATGGCATGCTTGTGAGCATATTTGGGCCCACTAGAAATGTTTTTTAACGTCCAGATAATTCATCTCTTTGAAGTATTTTTCAAGAAGGTAATTGATGAGATCACTGATGATCAAGTTCCTTTCCTTCAAGATATCATAATAAATGCGCTCGATCCAGACGGTCTTCTTGAGCCTTTCTGACTTTCTAGTGGCTACTAGATAATAAGTAAGATTCATATTGTCCGTTAAACGGAACTTTGAACCGGATTCTGAATCCATAACTACCCCCCAACCAGCGGTTCCTTATTATCAATAACATTATGTTTTCCTTTATCCAAATTAAATGAGTTACGATTTAGCATGCTATATGGCATGCAAGATTATACTCCACACATTATTTCACATCAAGTTGTTTATTATGACCATATAAATCCTCTAAAACACTCGGACATAGTCCCAACAAACAAAAACAAAAACAAACTAAAAGCTCAGCCCTAGCTAGTCGACCTCTTCTTCTCTCAACTCTTCAAGCGCTACCCTCTGCTTGGAGTCTATTAGTTGAAGGTACTCTTTTAACATTCTGGGGAATTTGGCTGCATCCACAAATCTCAAACCCATTCTTTCGCTCCATTTCCTGATTCCGGCATCACTGCTAACCACACCAGCTTCCAGCTCCTTTGCCAGAAGTAGAACATCCAGGTCAGGAGAGCTATCCAGTATTCCCTGTCTGAGAGCAGTCCTATATTTATCTCTGAACTTGCCCACCAGTTCACCCACTTCCTTCTGGACTTCTTCCTTCCCGTTCAGCTTGGAGGTGACAGCGGAGCTCTCCCAGATAAATTCTTCTGCTACCCTTCTTCCCCTGTTGATCTTCTGCCTGACAGTAAGAACGTAATCATGGAAAATCGCTGCCGGAACTTTTACTTCATACCTGTTGGGTGTCTTCTTTACCACCCAGGTATCCAGTTTGAGGAAAACATCGTCTTCACAATTGCTTTTACGTAAAAAGCTGGTAAGCTCTCCATAGACTGTAGGAAAAGGTATATAACAACTTATTTCCAGCTTTAATCTTGCCCTGGCAATAAGGTCCATTATATCCATTGTGGATGCACAAACAGTCTCATAACCTTCAGTATCCCTTAATCCTGTATCCGTAATAGCTGTGGTGTCCAGAATAAACCTCTGTCTCATTCTTTCACCACATGAATATACTTGTGATCTTTATGATAGGGGTCAAGCCTTCCCTGCTTGATTATATTAAATTGATTTGAGAGTTTTTCAATTACTTCATTAAATACATCGTCCGGCTCAGCAGTAGAGTCAATACTTCTCGCTTTGACCATTATCAGCCCACTTCCCTTAGCCTTCAGGAACATATTGGCGTTCATGGTAAATATTTTTATCTGTTCTTTGTGGGCTATGTCCTGATAGACAAAATCTACCTCTTCAACTATTCCGTTATAATTCCATGGTCTGGATGCATCTTCAAGAAGAGGGATTATGTTCTTTCTCTCCATGGCCAGCCCTAAAAGCTTGGAAAACGGTTTTGGAGAGTACTCCACAGCATATATCATCCCCTCATCAAATACATCGGAGAAGTGGCTCAGTGTGGTCCCGCTCGACGCTCCCAGATACAGGACCTTCCACCCCGGTTCTAACTGGGGGAAGTAACCATTTAATGCCATGGCGGCGAATTTGCTTCTCCACGCTATCCATTCCCTCAGGTCATCATGTTTCTTTTCACCATGGTAGGGAGGATAGCCGCATTTAGTTGCCAGAAACTTCTTACCATCCTTCTCGATCAAGTAAATGTTGTGCGCCATCTGTTCGGTGGTCATGACTGCAGCTCCCTGAACCTGTTTTCAGCACTCTCCACGATCTCTGGATGGAGTTCACCCTTAAAATAGTCCAGTTTGGCAGCTATGGCGATCTTGGCTGCAATGAAGCGGGACATCTTCCCCCTTTTTTCTTTGGGAAGATTTCTTATGTATTTGTGCTGGAATATCACCCCATGTTTGGGCCCTCTGGGGGGCTTACCCTTCTTCATTCTCGCTTTAGCTCTGAACAAGCTTCTTTCCGCACCCAGGACCTGTATTATGCTGGATGGCAACATGGCAAGTCTTTCCAGGCTGTTAGCTCTTTCCAGGAGCCTGGCTGTAATTACAGGACCCAGAAGCTCGGTTAGATTGGGAGCTATCTTCTCCAGATTCTGCTCGATCTCCTGCTCCAACTCTTTCCGCAAGTTGTAAAGCTCCTCGATCCGGTTCTTCAACTCATCTGTAGCGTCACTGGATTTGATCTCCACCACATCTCTCCATTTTTCGGTCAAGAGATTGATGCTCTCGTCCAGCTGGTCCAGTGACTTCAACAGCATTACTACGTACCTGTCCTCCCTCTTAAGTTGCTTTTCAGCCTTCTGCTTTCCCACATTGATCGCTATTCTCCTTAAAGATCTATAGTACTCTTCTGAAGAGCCAAAGACCAGGGCACCCAGATCAGGGAGTGAATAAGGAGGTTTTCGAGCGTTTCCTGCATTGATAAATGATACGTAGAGGTCATCACTAACCTTAATATTTTCACTTTCATCATCTTCACCATCTTCACTTACTTCTCCGAACCACACTCTCCACTTGTGGTCTTGATCCTGGCTCATTCCACTACCTCTCCCTCAACATCTATATCAGCACCTTTATTTCTGGCTGTGGTAATAATTTTTTCACAATCCAATCCCTTATCCTGGAAGTAGCTTACCGCAACTTTCTGAATACCTGTGGCGTTCCCATCACTATCTGTGATGGCATATATGGTGGGCCCAGTAGAGCTCATCCCCACTGCCGGCGTCAGCTCTCTGAGTTCCTTCAAAGCATCCCATATCACACTTCCATACTGGTCGATCTCCGCCTTCTTGAATCCCAGGCCCTGGATGTTCCATAGTGAGTCTCCGAAGTCGTCGAGGTTGCTCTCCATCACTGAAGGTATCATTTTCATCAAAATGAGGTGAGATATTTTCCTCACGTCTTCTACCGGTACCGGGCAGTGTCTCTCAAAAAGGCTTACTTCATCTGCACCCGAGGAGCCAGTGAGGTCGGGAGTTACCGCCACTATTCTCCACGAAGGGAAAACCTGTCTCGAGATCACGGGGGGTGGTGATGCTTTACTGGCCGAGGAAGGCGTGAAACCCGCTTTCTCTTTCGTAGAGTGCCCTCCATCAACTATAAAGCCACCTTTTTCAAAGGCAGCAACTCCTATCCCTGATGTGCCACCCCTTCCAGTTATCTCAGCTATTTCTCTAACGCTCAACCCAAGGTCAAATAGTCTGTTATAAACCTCCCCAATGGCCAGAGAGATCTGAGTACCGCTTCCCATGCCTACGTGTCCCCTGTAATCCGATAATACCTCTATTGAGGCTTTACTATCAGTTAAATGCTTGAACTTATCCGACACAGACTTGAACCTATCAAGATTAACTATATTTCCACTTAATGAGTTCTCCTCAGATTCATATCCTCTAATTTCGATGTAGGGTTCTTCAATTGCAATCCCCACCCCACCATCAACCCTTCCGATCTCTCCATTCAGATCTATAAGAGCAATATGGATTCTGGAAGGAGTTTTAATTTTAAGCCGCATTCTTTAATCAATAACCCGGTGATTATTTAAGAAGTTTGTCTAAGGAGGGAGATAATTAAACCTACGTAATTCTGCCTTCTGCCTTCTGATTTTTTCTACTCTACTCGTTCTACTGTAATACTAATTATGTCTTTATTACCAGTAGCAACGTTTGTGAGTTACACCAGTAGTGGGTTAGGGGAGTGTTGAGCGCAGTGAGACACCTAGTTTTGATGGTCCAGCTTTCTGGAGCTCGAGCGAAAGAATTATTAACAACGCAATCCAGAACCCAAGAGGGTAAATTTATAAATCAACACCTCTAACCTTATATTCGTAATACTGCGACATGCTCCGGTAGTGTAGTCCGGCCAATCATACCGGCCTTTCGAGGCACCCAATCATAAATCAGGTGCCGGAGACAGCCGATGACCCGGGTTCAAATCCCGGCCGGAGCACTAACCAAACCTATCCTTTTCCACAGCCTGCTACCCAGTTCTACACTCGAGAATACTTTAAAGCGGTATTGAGCGAAGCGAAATACCCCATTTTGATGATCGAACTTTCTGAAGTTCGGGGTTCAAATCCCGGCCGGAGCACTAACCTAAAGGCTCGATGCCCGGAATGGAACCGGGCCTTAAGTGATGACAAGTAACCCTATTTTACTCTGTTCTAATTTAGAGCAAAATAATTACTATATCACGTTAAAAATTATAGAAATATTTATCATCTTTAGGATGAACTGAAGTCAATGACCAAATATGTTCATCTGATACCGGTCAGCCCTAAAAAGGACCTTCTTCTGAGCAGCCTCAAGAAATCCAATTATCCAGTACAGAAAGCCTATCTGATTATGGGAAGAGAAAGTGAGCTAAATGATGGTCTCTATGAAGCTACAGAAGAATTAGAAGACACTCTAAAGGCTTTGATTGAAATTGAGAAAATCTATGTAGACTACTTGGATGTTTACTCCTCAGTTCTGGATTTAATTGCCATAATTAAAAAGGAATTAGGTGATGGGAACGAGGTCTTTATCAACACGACAGAACCTCCAGGAGTGTTACCCATTGTGTGCTATATTTGCGCCCAACTCACTCGAACCAGGTTGTACGCAGGAATCCCAAAGAAAGGAGAGAGAGCAAACTCAGTTGAAGTCAATGAAATACCTATACCGACACCAATGAGGATCAGCAAAGATAAATTAAGCGTGCTTAAAACAATTGAAGAGCACGGTGGAGAAGTTAGTTCAATAGAAGAACTTATAGAACTGTTTGAAGGTACCAGAAACGAAAAAAGAGAGTATATGGCCCAGAGAGCCAGAATGTCCTATCTTATTAAGGATCTAAGAAAAAAAGGTCTTTTAGACAAACAGAGAGTGGGGAAGAGCGTACAGATCAGTCTGACTGAATTAGGGCGGGCCTATATTGTCCTAAACTCTTGAATGACCTTTACAATACCTAAACCGATTTTCCCGCACTGATCAAACCTACCTTTCGATACCAATACCTGACATTTTCACACTAATGCACCTTACACTAATGTATCGCACCAAAACTTTGAAGCTGAAAATTATTGTGGGTAAAATTCGAATTTTATTCTTTAACAAAACGCCACTCCATGATTTCTTCAACGCCATAGACTAAAGCATCCCCCTCTCTTTCAAATTCAATATACGTGCTCTCGAAATAAAGCCTAACTTTGTCATCCTTTACTTTATATTCCCCCGAAATCCCTCCAAATCCAAGTCCCGTTAGATCTGCGTCATAGGTTCCATCTGCATTAAGTTCAATGAAAGCGTCTGGGTTCTTAGGACTTACGTATTTTCCGCAGACATCACAGAACAAAGAACAACCCGCTAACGAAAGCGTTATCAAAATTATTCCTAAAGTAGGTAGCACTCTCATAGACCTTACCTCAAAAGAGGATAAATAAAAATTTATAAAAAACTTTTCATTGTAAAATGATGTTGTCTCCTCTGATCTTCCCTGTGTTCAAGCTCTAACTTCTGTTGCTGGCGAGCTTTAACAGGTTTATTTTTATTTAATATTAAATTTTGAGGAGAACCGAAAGATTTATTGTGAAGTAAGTTTGTTCACCATACTTGGGGGTGTTTAAAAAATGTTGACTAGAAGAGGTTTTTTGAAGGTTGCAGGGGGCTTATCCGCTGCAGCAGTAGGGCTGGGATTATATGACGGAGAAACCGTTAATCCAGCCCCAAAAGCGAAGGCACAAGCGTCTGAATTGCCCTGGCCATATGAAAAGCTTGATGTTGAGTATACAAGGAAATTGGGGCATCTAGGGTATTACATGGGATTGGGTTGTTCTACAGGAGCTTTTTATGGAATAGTAAGTCAGTTACAGGAAGATGTGGGCGATCCGTGGACACTAATCCCTATGGAAATGATGACGTATGGTTCAGGAGGAGGTGCAGGCTGGGGAGCTACTTGTGGAGCATTGAATGGAGCGGCAGCTGCTATAAATCTGGCCGCAGGCGGTGCACAAGGCGGTCTGGTAAATGAATTGTTTGGCTGGTACACTGTTACACCGTTTCCCACGGATGAAAGCAACAGTACCGCAGAAAACGAGGATTTTCTGGCTGAGGGTTATTTAGAAGAAAGTTTGGTGCAAACTGTTTCTGATTCGCCTCTTTGCCATGTTTCAGTTACCAAATGGCTTAAGGAGTCTGGTCATGGTTTCGATGAATACAGAAAAGAGCGCTGCGCCAGAGTAGTTGGAGACACCGCAGCAAAGGCAGTAGAGCTTTTGAATGCCTGGAAAGACGGCAACTTCATGCCAGAGTTTGAACATTCTGAGGCAACACTGATGTGCATGGAATGCCACAACACGAGTGGATATGAGGGCGAAGGAATTACCCTGGGTAAAATGGAATGCTCCAGTTGCCATGAACCAACTCCCATGCATTGGAAGTCGAATAGACCATCAAATAAACCACCAAAAAGGCCAAATAAGCCGTAAATAGTGTTGCTAAACCAAATTACTTTTTTTTAATTCTTTTTTGCTGGCGAGCATTTAAAGTTGATAGGATTTTGGTTGGGAGTGAGTTTGAACAGTTTTAAGGTAAATTCAGGTTAGCATCTTCTTTTAATGCGTTTGGCGGGTTCTGTTGAACCATACTTCGAGCTTAACACAATTTACGGCTTCACAATCATGTGCAGGACAACTAAAACAAGGGGGCAAGTCGTTGAACTCATGACTCGAGTGTGCCAGACTTTTGAAGTCCCTATCCTGCAGGTCCCCCTCGATTTCAAAATGAACCCTTTTGTCCATCAACCCAACTCCTGAATCAGATAATGAACATGAAATTAGTTAAACCTTCCGATATATGCTGAACAGTTATTAACACCCTGACCCTGAAGTAACTCCAACACATCATCTTTTATTTTCTTTTGGTGTAACTTCGATTGAATATCCGATGCAGAACTTGGCTGGATATTAGAAACATTTATTTCAATCCATCTCCAACACAAGACCAAGAGGTAAACGTAGATGTTGCCAGGAGTAAATGAACTGATATTGACTGCAGTGATCATATTACTTTTGTTTGGAGCCGCTAAAGTTCCTAAAGCAGTAAAATATACTGGAAAAACCATTTATGAGTACAAAAAAGGCCAAAGAGAAGGAGAAGAGGGTCTAAAACAGATAGAACAAAGGATTAAGGAAATAGAGAAACAGGAAGCAAAAGAGAATGCTGTGGAGAGAATAAAGAAGGATAAATTGGACCTAGATTATTGGATGAGCAAAGAACCTGCTTTACTGGTTTTAGGATTACTACTTATTGCTTCTGGAATGTTCCTGATGGTAAATGGAACAATTTTGGGAAAACCAACCATCGTTGTAGCCGTTATACTGGGTGCTTTAGGGATAACTACAATAGCCATAGCCATAGCAATATCGATAACTGTTCGGAGAAGAGCTTAAAAGCTTGATGGAGCTCATAAACAATTATACTTCAAATCAAAGACAGTTTCGCACATAGTCGTTAAAGTGTGGGCTAAAATCACATAAGCTGTGGGCTAAAATCACATAAGCCAAAAATTATATACCGAGAATGACCCGGGATAAAAGGAGAACGACAGCTTTGTTTATATTTCCAAAGTGAAAGTGTACTCAACACAAAAGGGTTGATGATGGAGATGGATAAATACTTGAATCATCTTTTGAAGGATGTCCTCAGCGCATCGGAGTATGATGCCCTTCTATCGAAAATGAGGAATGAGAGCTATAGCCATAAGGATTATAGCAAAGCAGTTAGGAAGCTCAGGGCTATGGGTTTTAGCGTATGAGTTTCTCGGTCTGCCAGTAGAGAGAAGCCCAAACTATATATACTGAGAAACCACCACAACTGGTGAAGGATATATAGACTTTTTTCGTTTGTATATTTTTCTAAAACTGATTAGGAGGATGTGGGATGAATATATATGTAGGGAATCTACCTTATGACGTCAAAGAGGATGAATTGCGACAGGGCTTTGAAAAATATGGTCAAGTTTATTCTGTAAAGATCATCAGAGATAGGTTCTCCGGTAGGTCTAAAGGATTTGCATTCGTAGAGATGTTTGATGATGAGCAAGCTAATTCTGCCATCCAGGGATTGGATGGGACAGTGATGAACGGACGGGAAATCAAGGTCAACAAAGCTCGACCCAAACCCCAAAAGAGCTCGTGGTAGTTTTCCGCTCTTTGTCGGTAGAAAAAGTGATGACCATACTTTCTTTATCTTAATTACGATTTTTTAATTATGATTTCTTAATCCTATCAATACCAATCTGATATATGGTATAAAGATAAAAGCAAAAGATAAATTGGAGAGCGATAATTTTTTCAAGTAAAACGTTAACTATTATCAAGCTATACAGCATACGCTATGTAGTATTGCTTGCCGGTTGGAGAGGTAGTTGAAATGGGTACAAGGATCTCTAAGATAATGCTACTAGCTTTCTCTTCCTTAGCCATAGGCATTTTAATATTGCCTTCTACATTAGCGCCTTTCGCTGGTATGCACACGTTTTACTACAAGGAAGCACTACCTTGCGAGAAGTGTCACGCAGACGTAGCAGACGAATTCCAGAGCTCAGCCAACTACCATCCCCCCGGAAATACATACCCTGTTTGGGAAGCTTGTGTGTTGTGCCACCAGGTAGAACCCCTCTACCCAGGTGATGTAAGCCAGTCAGCAGGTAAGCACGCTGCAACAGTCGTACCTTGCGATTATTGTCATCACCCAGAAGCGAATGCATTCGACAATGATCCCCACTATCCGTTCGT
>JBKHKH010000071.1:0-9702 GCA_046537735.1 Archaeoglobaceae archaeon
AGTGAGGGTTTTCTCTGCAAAAGAACCTGCATTCTACAAACACAGGAAAGTCAGAAGTTAAAGGAGGTTCTTCGATGTTTACATTAACCGGATTTGCCGATGAAATATCTGCCGATCTTAAGGAGCAGATAGAAGTACTGGAAGGTGAAGGGATTAAATACATCGAACTGCGCGGAGTCTACGACAAAAATGTTCTCGAACTGACCGATGAAGAGATCGTAGATATTAAGAAGACCCTTGATAAAGAAGGGATCGCATATAATATTGAAGCCTACTACTTCAAGAAAAATAATGGCACCAAGATCGTACAGAGCAGAAATTTTGTGTGGAACGGATACCCCTCCGATAATGCCGTGACGGTCTCCAAGACGGTCCCTCTCTATGATTCAGATTACGGCCAGCAGGGAATAAAGACGTTGACGTACAATGTGGATGGGAACACCACCAACCTCTACAATCTGATAGAGGTTCGGTTGACCCTGTGGAGGATGTGATGAGTATGGACAATAGAGGTCAGCTTATGCTTCTAACTGCTTTTCTGATGGCCGTAGGGCTTGTGATAATTATTATTCTGGCCAACAATGTCTTATACGGACTCAATCTTCCTGCTTTGATCGATCCTCAGGAAAGGATCAGGATAGAGAGCTCCATCTCCATTTTTGAAGATCAGATAGATGAGCTCGGCGATTACTTCATTCAGAATGACGGCATAAGTGAAGAAGATGCTACAGAAATACTTCAGAAGCAGATGCTGAACGTCTCTGACCTCTTTGAAGATATCTACGCCTCACACGGCATCGCACTCGATATTGAGGTAGATACCAGCAGGACAAAGGTGGAAAGAGAGCTGGTAACCGGCGATAACTACAGGAGAGGGGCTGTAGTGAACATGGAAAGCCGTACCTTCTCCGAAGGCTCTCTGGTGATACCTGTTGACGATAACCAGTGGTTCTTGAACGACATGGATGACAGCAACGACCTGAAGATAATGAGGGTCTTCGGTCTGGTGTACAGGACACTGAACGATAAAGATGAAAATTCCACCAGCTTGGACGATACAGCCATTCCCGTGTACAGGATGATACAGGACTCCAGAGGAGAAGCCAGAGACGGTACCAATGACCCCATAGGCATACCCTACAAGACCCAGCTCAACGTATCCCGGGTTATCAATGGAGAAACCGCTTCTAACGTATCTCAATTCAAAGGCTACACTAATTTCTCTGGTGGCTCATTCATTGTTAATTCCAGTGATATAACCGATGCCCAAAGAGGTAAGATATTTAGCGAGGCTAAAAAATTGAATCTTGATATTTATGCTCTTAACGATTCACTCACCTATGGCTACACCACCAAGATGGTGGGTGCTCCCAGAATAGCCATTTACCCTGAGAGTTGGCAAACTGGGACTCAGCATTATTTCCAGCTTGCAGGCTTAACTGAAGAAGAATATACTCTCCTCAATACAACGGAGATCGAGCAGGGAGCCCTGAATAATGTGGATGTCCTTTTCGTGCCTCACGATGATTCTACCGACTCCCTGGACCCCCACGCAAGTCTTACATCTACGGCTGCCAAGAACATACTTCACTGGGTATCCAGAGGTGGGGTTTACTATACAGAGTGTTATGGCGTCGAAACCATAGACGACGTCATTGAGCAGGTGGATATGAACCTCCATCCCTGGTACGGTTTTGTTGGTGTCAATGATTCCAGTGACGAGGGAGCAACCAACAACGGAACCATCCAGGATAACATATTCAACTTCAACACCACCCTTTTTGCCTCTCAGACCTACACCCCAGATGGAGAGATCCATCAGATGACTGGAGAAACTCCCTCGTTCACTTTCAGAAGCGATAAGAATCCCTATACTGTTCCCCTGATAAATGCTACAGGATCATCTACGGCAACTGTCCTTGCCTACGCTCCTTTCGATAACGGGCACGCCGTATATTTTGGAGGTCATGATCAGACAGAGAGCGGAGGTGTAACAACTCCTGAAAGACTTTCACTCCTGACCAATGCTCTATTGCTTTCCAACACCACCAAGATCGTTCCTGCCTATACACTTTACTTTAATGCTTCGTTGAATTATTCTGACGGGTCGACGACCTTCTATAAGCAGTTGAACATCTCTACGACTAAGACATCTTTAAATGCAACTAAGGGTGTCATATCGGACATATCGAATTCCAATCTGGATGTGGACTTCGTATATCCTCAGAGCGGTTACGTCCTCGGTGGGAACGTATCGGTACAGGTCAGCGGCAACGGCTCTACCACATACTTTCAGATGGACGATCTGGGATGGGTGGCCATGAGTAATGTGGGCGGCGATCTGTGGAACACCACAGTAAACACCAGCAATTATTCTGACGGGGAGCATATCTTCGCTGCCAAAACAGTGAATGGCAGCAGTTTTGCTTATGAATCCATTAGTGTGACCTTTGATAATGGAGGAGGTAGCGAACCGGGCTTAGGAGCAGAATGGGAAGGAACACTGGATGCTGAAGGTAATGGAGAAGATAGGGTAGATATCAAGCTTGAGATATGGGAAGATAAAGATGGAGAAAAAACCCCCATTTCTGATGCCGAAGTGAATATCTCTGTCAAGAGAAAAGCTCCGGCAGAGCTGATCTATACAAACCTTACTGGAATAACGCATAATGGAACTCTGGAGGGTCAAATAATAGAAGACAATGGTAACGCAATTTGGAACTGTGATAGTGATAGTAAAGACCTGGGTTCGTGGGAGTTTAAGAAAAATAAGAAGTATATAGTTATTGCTGAGGTGGAGAAAAATGGTAGATCACAATACTTCGAAAAAGAGTTTCAGTTCTGATTCCAGGGCTGTCACTACTCTAATGGAGACGATATTCTTGCTCTCCATCACTGGATTACTGATGGGTATGGTCCTCATTAACTATCATTCTGTTTACTCGAACGTACAGGAAACGACTACAAGATCAACTCTCTCTAACGTTGCTTCCAAGGTTGCGCAAGACGTTCACACATTGTATGGGTTGGCTATCGAGCCAGGAGATCTGACCCTCCAGAAAAGACTCGATATCCCGGAGAGAATCGGAGGAGACTCCTATATGATCGAGCTCACCAATGACCATGTTATTGCCAGACAGGGTAACAAGGAAGTTAAGACGGTCATAAGTTCAGAGGCTCCCATAGAGCCGTCCTTGGCAATGAGTAACAGTGCATATCTGGTCTATAATCTCTCCAGCGATAAGATAGAGGTTGTCAATAGATGAGAGATGATAGAGGAGTTTCAAATCAGGTAGGATTGATCCTCATCTTTGGACTGGTCATAATAGCTATGGGCATGATCTACAGTGGAACAAAACCCATAGTTGAAGGAGCGGTCAACTCCAATCACGAAATGGAGATGGAGCAGGCCTTTGACCTGTTATACACCAACTTGAAAAAGGTGACATTTGAAGGTGTGCCGGTTAGAGTTACAGAAATGAGAACTTATCAGGGATCTATAACCGTTTCAAATTCTTCGTACATTATATTTGACAACTCGACAATCAAGCTGGGGAGGGTTACTTATGAGCAGGGTGATAGAGAGATTATTGTGGAAGATGGAGGCGTCTTTGAGAAATATGAGACAGCCATACTGGTCAACAAGGAACCGGCTATGTTGACTTCAGGTAACACAACTGTACTACCTATTATTTCTCTTCAGGATGCCGACTCCACCAGCTCCACATCGGGTAAAGGGGTCTTAAGGATAAGGCTCACTAAGCTGGGAAGCGGAACTTTTGAAGCATCTAACAAGACCATAACCATAAACTCCAGTCTTAACGACAAATGGACTGAGATACTGGAGAACAACAATTTCAGCGTAACAGAGAATGGAGATACTATAAGTGCGACCTGCAATTCAGAGAAGCTCTTGATCAGCTACACCAGCGTGAAAGTGGAGATGCTGAGGTGATCTTATGTGGAAGGATGATAAAGGAGTATCCGAGATTGTTGGATGGCTGCTAGCATTTGCTCTTTTAACCTTCTCGGCATCATTCATCTTTGTGGCATCATATCCTTACATATCAAGCACTATGGACGATTCCAGGTCTAAGCTGGCAGAAGTTCAAATGACCCTGCTGGACTTATCTGCAAGTAAGTGCTCTTTAGGGGATGTGCCCTCTCAGAATATAAAGTTCAATCTGAATAATGGAGATCTCAAAGTAGAACAAGGGGGGAATAACCTCACTGTATGGGCAGTATTTCGAAACGGTACGGAAGAAGAAAAATTGGTGGTATATTCCGGATCTGTAGGCAGGGCGCTATACACCTCCGGGAATCTCGTTCCCGGATCATCTTTCGGGCTGGGCTCGGTCACTGAAAGAGATAGCATAGTTATTGGTTACGAAGGCGGTGGAGTGTGGAAAAAGAGAGGCGAATCCGTGACCATGCTGACTTCTCCGGAATTCCACTATAAGTCCGATACACTTACCCTACCCATCATTAAACTGACTTCCAATTACTCTGCAAGCGGGAGAGGAGTGGTCCCCCTATACATTCAAAAGGAGAGCGCAAACGTATATTATCCGAACAAAACGAACAACCAGAACTTTACCAATCCCCTGCAGTGCAGTAACCTGGAATTAAGGATACAGAGCGAATTCTGGAAAGGGTGGAGAGCCTACCTGGAAGAACGGACGGATACGGAAATAATGAACGTGGACAGCAATAACAATACCATAATCGCCAACATGAGCGTAAAAGCTGCCACCAGCACCAGAGCATATAGTTTGCCCATAGACCTGAACAATCTGGATACTAAAGACAAAAATCCGCTGGATGATTTTGAGATCGACTTAGGAGGACTACATTCAAATTATAAGTTTATCTGGTACACAGATACAGATCCAGCGCTGGTGATATATATGCAAAAGAGAAATGGTGGCGGACCTCACGATTTCATACTCAGCATTTACTACGGTAATTCTACCAAATTCGAGGGCTGGACCACGGAAGGTACGCTGGAGTGGACAGAAGATGATACCTACAGACTGGATTTCCTCAACCAGTCACAGAATATGGTTTACGAAAAGAGCTCCCCTCCCAAGTTCGATGCGGATAATTGGCCTGACTCGGCGTGGAATGATACCACGTGGACCTGGGGCAGTGACATGAACAACACGGACAGCGGAGACTTCAATAGTACTCTTGGAAACAACAAAAACACTCTGGATAATGTTACCCAGCACTACTTCCATGTTCTGGCGAATCAAACTTCCACGGACATCACCTTATATGAGAGTGATTATTTCCCTGCTCACGGTTTCAACCCTGATCTAACAACTTATACCTTGGGTTATCACATGAAACCGCCCATTATAACCTATCTGCATATCACAGAGCACAGGATAGCTATAATATGAACAGAGTGTAAAATAATGGATGCTGGAGTTAGAGGAATTCTTCGTAGAACCTCTTCTCCATTCTCTTATCATTTATTATCTCTTTCTCCTGGAGCACTTCCCTTTCCAGCTTCTTAAGGGTGGCGTTAACTGCAAATTCTACTCCCCAGCTTTCGCCGGTGGTAAAGAACACTCCTTGCTCGCTGGTCAGTCGCAATCTCACGTGTATCAAGGGTAGCCCCCTGAATTTCTCTTTGTGCCTCTTGATATACACAAAGATTATGGTCTCTCCCAGAAAGTCCAGGAACTTGTTGAGGAATTTCTCTACGTCATCGAGGACGTTTTGTTTTTCGAAGTTATCCAGATCCACGTCTTTGGTTATCAGCTGTATGTCGTATCTGGTGGGAACGTGTGTTCTGACCAGGGTCTCCAGAATATCCTTTTTGGTTACAATACCTTCCAGATTCCCATCTTTGGTTATGACGATGCTGGATATCCTGTTCTTCATCATTAGCTCTACCACAGTCTTGATGGTGTCTGTTTTGAGTGCGGTGGTGAGGGGTGAACTCATTATACTGTCAACCATGATGGAGAGAGTCTTGTCTTTCTCTCCGCTTCCACCCCCCAATCTGCCATCCTTTCGAGGAGAGATGACCCGGTCAACGATGTCTTTACCGGTGATCAAACCAATAGCTTTATTGTGATCTTCAACGACTACCAGCCGATCTATTCCGTGTTGTCTCATGGTAGCCAGAGCTTTAGCAGCTGAGTCATAGTCATTGACCGTAATGACGTGGGGGTTCATTATCTCCCTGATCTTTCTCTTCTCAAGATCTTCTTTGGTCTCTCTCAGGAAATCGTTGACATATATCAATCCCAGCTCATCTTTTGACCTCACCAGAACGAAGGGAGTCGAATCCTCGACAAATCTTCTGGCAACCTTATCAATGGTCAGCTCATCGATATCTATAATGCCTGTTCTGACGATAAAGTTCTTTATTTTGGTCTCATGAGGATTTACCATCACACTTCCTCTTATGAGGTCCCGCTCTCTTATGACTCCGGATATTTTATTGGATTCTTTGACCACAATTGCATGAGACTTCTCCGGGCCCTGTTTTTCCAGCATGGGAACAACTTTGGATACCGTCTCATTAGCGTCAACCATTTCGTAATTGTGTTGAATTAATTCTTTAAGCTCTTCTGTGTCCATTGTACCACCAACAACTACAACTTTAGACCCGGTATTAAAATGCTACCCTGCAACTTGAAAATTATACAATCTCATCAAACTCTACATAGTTATCTGGCAGTTCTTCATTACCTGCTTCGTCCAGTACATTGCTGGTAACAAAAATGGGACAGGCAGCCCTAACTGCAACTGCAATACTATCACTGGGGCGGGCATCGATTTCCAGCTCATGGTCATTCTGTTTTACGATCATTCGGGCGTAGAATGTATTATCTACCAGATCATCAATAATTATCTTCTCTACTTTTGCACTAAGTCTGGAGAAAATCTCTGTAAGCAGGTCATGGGTCATGGGTCGTGGTGAAGTTTGCCCTTTAATCGCTGAATGTATAGCCATGGCTTCAGGAATACCGATATATATGGGCAGGATTCGTCCATCCTCTGTCCTGAGGACCACTACCGGTGACATGCCCATTACATTTTGAACTGCAAAAACGCCAAACACTTCAGCAACCAATGACATCTCAAAATCTACTTAGATTTAGCACTATTAATAGTTTTTGTAATACCCTAATCCCTTATTAGCTGAGATTCTTCGTCCTTTGGGTATAAAATTCCTGATTTTGACTCCATTACCTTTTCCACAACCCATGAAGTAATTAATCCATTTAATCATAACATAACCTCTGACTTCACCTTCGATATCCTCACCACTCATCCATCTCACCGCTTTATCTTTATCTACCTCAAAAACCCCTTTTCTGGCTGACGGACCAATCATCTGGCTTCCCTCAATGGAAAGCCTCAAGCCATCCTTTTCCAGTTTGCCAAAATAAACACCGTAATGGTGGGTCTCTATGTCCAATTCACATTTCTTGAATGCATAAATCCTCATTTTACCCATTTCCTTAAACTCGAGGTCGATGCTGGTCCCGAATTGCTCTTCAAGTAGAGCATATATTTTTTCAGAGATCATTTTACCACCTTTGCCACGAAGAATCCCTCGGTGTCATTATCCTGAGGATGTATCCGGAGACACTTCTCTACCGCGGGATCGAATTCCTTCCCATCGAACTGGAGAAAAGGCTGGTGGGACTTGACATTGAGATCAATGTCATCCAGTTGGGCATCGGTGTTGGATAAAAGATAGTCAACGACCTCTTCATCCTCAGCAGGGTCGAAGGAGCAGGTAGAATACACTAATTTTCCACCTGATTTCAGTGCAGAGTATGCTGCAGTCAACATGCTTTTCTGCAGTCTGGACAGAGATTCAACGTCTTTTCTGGTCCAGATCCTGGCATACTTGTAGTTCTTTCTTATCATTCCGGTGTTGCTGCAGGGAACATCCACCAGGACTCGGTCGAACGTTTCCTCCATCTCCTTAAAGGTCCTTCCGTCCTTGATGGTCACCCTGGCGATCACCACTCCGAACTGATGGAAATTGGATATCATCACATTTATCCTCCTTCTTCTCACATCATTGGCGATGATACAGCCCTCATTCTCCATGTATTGAACGATCTGAGTGGTTTTGGACCCCGGAGATGCGGCCATATCCAGTACCAGCATCCCCGGTTCTGGTTCAAGGGCTACCGCCGGTATCATGGATGAAGCCTCTTGAGAGTAGATCAAACCCAGGTTATATTCTAGTGTGTTGCCAATGTCCTCTTCATCGATGAAGAAACCCTCCTTACACCAGAGGATTCGTTCTAGGTTATATCTTTTGGTGAGTTCCTCCACAACTTTATCCAGTTCGAGTTTCAGGGTGTTGACCCTTATACTCTTTTTCAGAGGCTTTTTCAAGTATTCCATAAACTGGGGGGAAGCGTCAATCTGTTCTAGTCTTGTTCTCAACTGAGGATTTAATTCGAGCATATTCACCCCTTTGAATTCCTATCAACAATCCGGTACCCATAAAGGTTACCAATCCGCTAGTATAAAAGACGAAGTTAATGTTTACGGTATCCATTATCCACCCAGAGAGTAGCGGACCCACTATCATCCCCAGGCTCATGGCAGAATTGAAGAGCCCCATCAGAGAGCCATGCCCGTATTTCCTGCCCTCCACAACGATTATGGCCATTGCAGCTGGTATGGATAATGCACCACCTAAACCCATCAGGGATGCTAGAGCCAGAAGGGTGAAGAAGTCGTAGGCTAATGGAATGGCCAGAAGACTTGCAGCACTGATCAGCAGGCCCATAACTATCAACAGCATTTTGCTCACCCTATCCGCCAGCCTTCCGAAGGGGCGTTGCAGTACTGCGTTGAGCAGAACATTCATACTGATGATCACTCCTATCTGAGTAGCGTTGAGGTACATGTCTGCGGCGAGTATGGGCAGGAAGGACATGATACCTCCTCTCCCCAACGCGTAAAGGAACCTGAAAAGGAATACGCTACCTATTAGCTTGTTCTGAGTGATTATATTCAGGTTCAAGGGAACCTTATTCTCTATATGTATTCGCTTATCCGGGAGGAACAGTAGACACATAAAGAAGGCGAACGCGGTCAGTATAGCCATAGAGTAGAATACAGAATTGAACCCCAGACTATCCTTGATCACCCCACCAATTAAAGGTCCGAAACCAATTCCCAGGAAGAGAGAGATGGTGAAAGTGCCCATGTGCTCCCCCTCTCTCCCCTGAGGCGATATTTCGCTTACATAGGCCATCGCTACGGGTATGACCATGGCAGAAGCGAAACCGTGAACGAATCTGACAGCAGTCAGGGTATAGACATCATAAGCCAGGATGTAGGCGATAGATAATATGGAATAGATGAACAGGCCCAGCAGAATGAAAGACCTCCTCCCCACCCTATCCGACATCTTGCCCACGTAAGGCATGAACACCAGCCTCGATATAGAGAAGCCGGAGAATATCATCCCCAGCCAAATGCCGGTAGCCCCCATAGTCTGGGCATAAATAGGCATGAGCGGAACGATTATACCCATACCCAGCATTGCAGAGAATACGGAAATGAACAGAACATTGAATATTTTGGAAGACGTTAAAGGAGATGCGCTGTCCGATACCATGTTCTCTGTTTCTCTAATATTCAATCACCCTCTCTGTATAGTATTATTTAAGACTAAGATTTACTTTTTTAGCACGCATATTAAAA
>JBKHKH010000072.1:0-9673 GCA_046537735.1 Archaeoglobaceae archaeon
GATGAGTTGTGCGAGGGTGGCTTCTTGAGAGACCGAACCTATTTAGTTTCAGGGACTTCAGGTTCAGGGAAAACTGTTTTTGCCATGCAATATCTGTTTAATGGTATAAAAAAGTTCAATGAACCAGGCATCTTCGTTGCCACTGAAGAGAGGCCCCAGCATATTAGAGAGCACTTCTCGGAATTTGGCTGGGATTTGGAGAAAGAAGAAGACGAGAACATGCTGGCGATTGTAGATGCTACCTCTACGAAGATAGGTCTACCTTCTGATGAGAGGTTTATCGATGTAAGGCCTTTCGATACAAGGTCCTTAATTGATCAGATGATCACCATTCAGGATGAAATTGGAGCAGAGAGAGCTGCTCTAGACTCCACCACAGCCATTGGTTTTGCGGTGCAAGATCCTGCTAAATTTAGAGTAGAATTGCTGAAAATAGCTACCACCATGGAGATACTGGGTCTCACATCAATGTTGACATGTGAGATCGTAGATGCTACCGGGGACAAGATAAGCAGGTTCGGTGTGGAGAACTTCGTTACTGAAGGAACCGTCGTCCTGTATTACACCAGATCAGAGAACGTAAGAGTAAGAAGTCTGGAAATATTCAAGATCAGAGGTAGCAACCACAGCAAGAAGATACACCCATTTGAAATAATGGATAACGGTATAGTGGTACACTCCAGAGAAGAAGTATACTCGGAGATCTAATCCACTTAATTTTTCTTTATTTTGTCTCCGTCTCTATCTCTATTCCGTAAACTTTCTCCGGATTCTCCTTGCATATTTTGTGGACCAGGCTCTCGCCAAACTCTTCTACCAGCTCCTTCACTCTCTTGGGGACCGTTTTTGGTCCCAGGACTGATCCGGGCCTCTTTTTATCGTCTATATAATCCGTTTCCGCCATAAATCTGGGTCCTTGCTTTGCAGCTTCCTGGAGGTTTTTACCGGAGGCGAGAACTGAAGGGAACATTCCAATTTTGTTTATCTCGTCTACCGCTGGAGGAGAGAAATGCTTTACAATCCTATCTGGGGGTAGACCTGCTCTCCTGGCGATATCTGCGATCTCTTCCATTCCTTTCTTGCTGTAGCTTTCGGTGTGTATCTGAATGGGGCAATTAGCATCTTTTGCTACCTCAAAGGCGTATTGGAGCACTTCATTGCTCAGCTTCCATATTTCAGGTGAAACTGGATAGTGTGGTCTACCATTCTTGATGGCCACAGCCTTACCTTCTTGAACGTAAGCGCCGGCGATTTTAAGGGCATCTTTCATTATCTCGGCTGCTTTTTTATGGCCTATTATGTCGCCAAGAATGGTGATCTCTGCGGGATGAACTCCTAGGATGGGGTAGGCAGTGACTATGGAATTGGCATCCCTTACCATGTTGACGTGAGAATCGAATATGTGCCTGAAGTCTTCTCCTTTCACTGGATTGATGTCGTAGCAGGTGGTGGTAAGAGAGACCAGGAATACGTGGGTCCCTCCAGCTCTCTTGAACTGCTTAAGAGCCTCAAGTTTAAGGTGGTCGTAGAGATGCATGTGATTGTCGGTAATGATCATATGGAATATGGAAAGCCTGACCTTTTAAGTGTTATTTTACTTAATCGCTCCTAACTATGTGAGATTAAAGATTAACTTCAATTGAAATGAAAGAAGCCTAAACTACCCAGATGTGGTTGTAGAGGAAGTGCCAGGCGGTAGTCATGATATAGATGATGGGGATCAGCTCGTAGCTCTTCTTCTTAAAGCTGAAATTGATGATATAGCTCTGCAGCAGTCCATTGATTGCGTGGACCGGTAATACGGGGGCAATGGTAACAATATGGAAGTTACCGTAGAACAATGATTTGGTGAACAATTCCATGACCCCAAAGGTCAATCCTGCAGCCACACCCGTATTAATTGCGGTGGATGTACTGGTTTCTCTGTAGATGAAGTAAAGCAACAGCAAAGGCACAAGCCTGCCCACAGATTCTTCAATAACAGCAATGAACAATGTAGGAGCCAGCCTCTCCATAAAGACCAGAAGAGACCTGGGTACGTGGAACTCAACAAAGAAAGTTACTGGGAAGAACAAAAACACCAGGATGGTTATTACGACAATTCTTTTCATTGACCTCAACACAAGTACAGCTGTGCGGGCTAAATAATTTTTTTAAATTTGTTTCAAGCTCTCTGAACGCATTTCTGGATGGACTCGGCCGACCTGCAGGCAGGTCGAACATCAAACTGAGGTGTTTCGCTTCGCTCAACACCTCTCTAACATATTCTCGAGTGTAAAGAGGCAAAAATTAAGTAAGAAGATAAATTATGGACTCGGCGGGATTTGAACCCGCGGCTTCGGCCTCGCGAAGGCCGCGCTCTTCCAGCTGAGCTACGAGCCCCTATAAAAAATAATAAGAGGTACCTTTAAAAGATTTACCCTCTACTCCTCACTCTACAAACCTGCTGATGGCGGGACTGTCCCTCTCTCTTCTTTTTCTCCTCCCAGGAGCTGCATGTATGCGTAGGTAATGGAGATGCTCGCATAAGGGACCAGCACTAAACTGGCGATTGCTGTTCCGACTACGGGTATAACATTGAGGGCCATGGAGATTATTGCGACCACTATCAGCAAGACGATAGCGAATACCAGCACGTTCCCGAAGTTATTTTTGACTATGTCGATGCTGCTGGAAATAGCACTTATTCCGCCTTTGTTGGCTATCATCACTTCCTGGATGGCGAATATGACCAGTAAAGCGAAGATGAGCCCGGGAATGACCAGCAGTATCAGTCCTATGGTCACTCCTACGGCGATGATGACCGCAGCGATGATAAGGGGCACGATCTTGGCGATGGCATCGTTTATCCCGTCCATGTAGTTCATCCTAACTCCCTTGAACTCTGAATAAGCTATGGAGACGATCGCTCCTTCAGCAATAAGGTTGAGGATCACCATTACGAAGGCGAAGACCCCAAAAGCCGCCAACATGGCACCGAAGTTGAATGCATTGGTTAAATTCGTGGGGGCTGAGGGCCCCATACCACTCCACATTCCCATGGGTATCCCTAGCATTCCCACTAAAATCACTGCAAAAATAATGGAGGCAGCTGCTGGAAGCAATGCGGGGATGATTATTCCTGGGTTTCGCTGGGCAACGTCTAGAGGTTTGGTTAATGCGTCACTAATATTTATTTGAGACATAAAGAATTTGACTATAATAGGGGTTATATATTTTTCTATGAGGATTGAGTATTTATTATTAATCATCAATTATAATTTTTAAGTTTACCATTTCATTTTTATTCCCCAGTCTGAAGTGTGAATATGAATTGTGAATTTTACGATATTCGCCGCATAGAATCATCGAATTTGTCCATTACACTGGAAAACGGGAATATTGAAAGGCCGAAATACGATTCTGCAGTAGCCAAAGGATTCAGAGCACTGAATAACGGATTCTGGGGATTGTTCTCCGGTGGTGTTCCCGATGACGAGGGTTTAAAGAAGGCTGAGGATAGTGCAGTGATTTCGGGGAACTCAAGTGTGGTTCCTGCAGGTAAGGGCGGGAATTACACCTTCAAGGTCAAGCAAGACCCTGCTGACGTCTCCATTGAAGAAAAGGTCGATTTCTTGAGGGAAGCGGAAAAAGAGCTAAAAGCGGATCACATTGTCAACACCAGGGTAGGCTATCTGGAGAATACCAGAAAATTCCACTACAGGGATTCCAGTGGAACAGAGGTTACCTATGAAGTTCCCCGCTCGGGGATCACCATTCAGGCAGTGGCCAAAGACACTACCCTGCAATTTCTGGCAAAGAGAAAGTTGAAGCCGGGAGGTTATGAAGTCGCAGGTGATGATGTCCTGGAAATGGCTTCAGATATTAGAGACACCCTGAAGGAGCTGTTGAAAGCCTCCCAGCCCCCATCGGGGGAAATGAACGTTCTGATGGACCAGTCGCTGGGTGGAGTGTTCATACATGAGGCATTTGGCCATGCAGTGGAAGGCGACCATGTCCTGCAGGGAGCCACCGTCCTGGCGGACCGATTGGGAGAGAAGGTCGCCGTAGATAACGTAAATGTTTACGATGACCCCACCATCCATGAATTCGGGTTCTTTCCCTTCGATGATGAGGGTGTGGAATCCAACAGAAAGGCTGTGATAGAGGACGGTGTCCTGAAGAACTATCTGCACAACAGGGAAACGGCATCCAAATTGGGTGGTAAGGCAGGAAATGGCAGGAGTCAGGGTGTAGCTGAGCCCATTGTTAGAATGAGCAACACGTACCTTGACGAGGGCGATTTGAGCTTTGAAGAGCTGTTGAAGGAAGCGAAAGATGGGGTTTACCTTGTTGGCTCGCGAGGAGGAGAGACCAATCCTGCAACGGGTTATTTCCATTTCAGCGCCCAATACGGCTACCTTATCAGGAATGGAGAACTATCCGATATGGTAAGGGATGTTTCTCTTTCTGGCAACACGCTAGAAGTCCTCCACTCCATAAAGCTGGGCGATGGACTGAGATTCGATCCCGGTTTTTGCGGAAAAGGCGGGCAGCTGGTCCCTATAGCTGATGCAGCTCCCTACTCGCTAGTCAAAGCAGTAGTAGGAGGTTCATAGGATGATGAATAAAGCTGAGCAATACCTCAATTCCCATGCAGATGAATGGGAGATCTTCTCCATCAAAAGCCGATCAAAGTCTTCCTCAATTGAGAAAGGGAAGATCAAAAACGTTTCACAGAGCGAGGAAGAGAATTTTGCGGTAAGAGTAATTGTGGAAGGAAAAGTAGGTTTCGCCAGCACCAGCTCTTCGGAAAAGTTGATAGATGCCTGTGAGTACGCAATAAAGCTGTCAAGGATCTCAGGAGAAGATCTCAAGGGTTTACCTGTGGGCAAGGCTACCAATGTGGAGGGCATCTTTGACAAAAGGGTGAAAGATGTGGACCCCTCATGGATCCAGGAAGCAGTGGAGAGCATGATAAACGCCTGTGAGGTAAACCCAGCTCAGGGAAAAGTAGAAGTGTCGGAGAAGGAGCTGGGGATAGTGAACTCATCGGGAACCGATCTTAACAGTAAGGGTACCGGTTGTGGGGCATTTCTGGAAGCTGTGGTGGAGGACAGCAGCGGATTTGAAATGGGACAGAGCAGACAACTGGACGTTGATTTTGAAAAGGTAGGTAAAGCAGCATCTGATCTCGCCTCGAGCAGTCTTCGGGCAGAGAAGATAGGGAAAGTGACTACTGATGTGGTTCTTTCTCCTGTAGCCCTCAGTCAGCTCCTGTTCTTCACTCTTTATCCTGCTTTTTCCGCTGAGAATATTGCCAAAGGCAGGAGTATGCTTGCCGGCAGAATGGGGGAGAATTTCGGAGATTTTACTCTGGTTGATGATGGAACACTGCCTTATGGTTTGATGTCCTCCTCCTTTGATGACGAGGGGATAAATTCTCAAAAGAAAGTCATCTTCGATGAAGGCACATTCACCAGCATTATAACCGACTTCCGCTACTCCCGGGTGCTGGAAGTGGAGCCCACGGGAAACGGTTTTAGAGAAGGAGCGTCCTATCCAACTACTTCACCCTCAAACATCATCCTGGACCTGGGGGAGAAGTCGAATAATATAAAAGAGGAGGCTTTCGTGGTCAATTCCTTTATCGGAGCTCACACCTCAAATCCGGTGAGTGGGGACTTCAGCCTGGAATGCCAGAACTCCTTCTTCAGGGAGAAGCCGGTCAAGTCGGCAATGCTCTACGGCAACATTTACCAGCTTTTGAAGAGAATAGAGGCTCTGGGTAAGGATGTGAGGCAGGTGGACAATACAGTAACTCCTTCAGTGAGATTCAGTGACATGGTGGTCAGCGGATAGTTCACACGCTAAATGGGTGAGGAGCGAGCAGCTATGTATTCGGTAATTATTTTGGCTGCTAGCATCTGGGTGACCTTGTTGCTGTCGGGAATGACTTCCACCACGTCAATGCCGCTGATGAGGTCTGAGAGGTCATCAATAAACCGTAAAAGGTGAATGGGGTGGATACCGAAGGGTTCGGGAGTGGCCACTCCAGGGGCGAAGGCAGGATCGAACACGTCCATATCTATTGACAGGTATATATCATCGAACTGCTGCAGCTGTTTTATTACCCAACCGATCCCGTTGTTGATGACTTCCCATGAGTAGTAGACATCTATCCCATTTTTCTCCGCAAATCCCCTCTCTTCCGCAGTCCCGCTTCTCACACCAACCTGAACAAGGTTGTCGATCTCTCCTGCTTCCAGTTTCTCGTAAATCCTTCTGGAGGTACAGGCGTGATTGTATATGCTGCCATCGAACTCATTTCTGAGGTCGAGGTGAGCATCAAATACCACGTAGCAGGGAACAGATGGCGTACAGGCATAGCTTATAGTGTGCTCTCCACCCATGGCGATGGTATTGGTGTGGGGCTCAAGCTTGTCCACAAGGTGAGCAACCCTTTCCATTATGGAGTAAAAATCGCCATCACAATTGACATTGCCTGCATCACAAATATTCACGTCATCCAGATCAAAATCGAAATACAGGGAATACTCTTCCAGGTTCCAGCTGGCTTCCCTTATGGCGTTGGGAGCAAATCTAGAACCCGACTTAAATGATTGGGAAGCATCATAGGGTATCCCGAAAATAACGAAATCAGCTTCCTCTAATATTGAGTTACTGCAGGAGAAATGGGAATCTATATGCATGCCCACTCGCTATTTCTCAGCGATCTTCCTCTTGCCCATGGAATCGATATAGACCGTCTCTTCGCCTTCTTTGACCCTGTCCTGGATCTTCTTGGGAATGGGTAGCTCAAACGTCTCAAAGGTCTCCAGGTCCATCAGGTGGGCAGTATCTCCAGCAACGGACATTACCTGTGCCCTTTTTCTCTCCACAATAGGAACGCTTGTCTTGGAAGTCACTGGCTGGGTGAGACTCCTTCTCTGACCATCGAATATTCCGATGGCATCAATCCTGGCCTTTGCAGATCCATGCTTACCTGGTTTGCTGGTTGACATGTCCACGATCTCACACGGCTCATCATCCAACAGTATATAACTGCCTACTTTTAGCTGTCTAATCTCAGCCTGCTGTCTCATGTTTATCCCTCTATTTTCTCATTTTAATTCGACTGATTGATTTAAATCTTTCTGTTAGATCTCTAGTTGGCGTTACTTTAATCACTTGATCCTCTCGATAGTTATTATTTACATAAAGATTTTAAGTTTTAGAAAAGTATTTAAGTTAGAGGATTGAAGTAATATACATTATACATTAATAAGGTGATGGGATGAAGAGATTGACAGCGATTGTAAAGGGAAGGGTTCAGAAAGTAAATTATAGGAACACTGTTCAGGAAATCGCACGTCAGTTGAACATAACCGGTTATGTGAAGAATATTAAACCTTATGATGCCCAGATCGTTGCCGAAGGCGGGGAACCCGAGTTGAAAGAGTTCTTGGAAAGGATAAATGTGCAGGAATATCCTGTCCACGTCGAGGATCTCTCTGTAGAGTGGTCTGAAGGTAGAGGTGACTTCGAATATTTTGAAGTAATAAGAGGGGATTGGGAGGACGAACTCTTCGAAAGACTCGACTTCGCAGGAAGCCTGCTGTACAGCATCAATAATAAGCAGGACACCATGTTAGGTAAGCAAGATTCAATGCTGGAGAAGCAGGATGCTATGTTAGGTAAGCAAGATTCAATGCTGGAGAAGCAGGACTTGATGTTGCAAAAGCAGGATGAGACGATCGGAGAAATAAGGTTGAACAGGGAGGAGGTAAAGTTGACTAAAGAAGAAGTAAAATTGACCAGGGGAGAATTGAAGGATGAGATCAGGATGACCAGAGAAGGAGTAACAGAGGAGATAAGGAATTCTACTGGTGAGATCAAGGGGGAGGTCAGGGGTTTGAGAGACAACTTCAAATCACACTCCGAGGAGAGATTCAACAGGATCGAGAAGGATATCGGGGAGATCAAGGACAGGCTGGGCATGAACAGTTAGTAGTTATCGATCTTTTTACCATCTAAAGGTTGATAAATCAGTTCGTTATTCTATTTTTAATGAAATGCCAGGAGCTGGGATGGGGTAGGATTGTGGATATTATGTGGAGGGAAGCTGAAGCAAGGGAGGCTCCTGTCAGCAAGAAAAAATCTGGAACTCCTTTCAAGCATTTAGTGTCTGCTGTTCTCTCTTCTAGGACCAGAGATGAGATGACCATTCAGGCAACTGAAAGGCTGTTTGAGGTTATAGAGGGCCCTGAAGACCTCAAAGAGTTGTCGGTAGATGAAATTGAGAAGCTGATATGGGGTGTGGGGTTCTACAGGGTCAAGGCCCACAAACTGAAGGAGCTGGCAGACACCCTGCTAAAGGACTACGGCTCTCTGGTTCCCTCGGATTATGAGGAGCTGGTGAAGTTGCCGGGTGTGGGGAGGAAGACCGCCAATGTTGTTCTGGCCAGCGCATTCAATAAGTCGGTTATTGCCGTAGATACCCACGTTCACCGGATATCCAATAGAATGGGTTTCGTGGAGACGGAGAAACCTGAGGAGACTGAAGATGAGTTGAAGGAAATTGTGCCTAAAGATTATTGGGTGGGGTTGAACAGGGCTTTTGTGGGATTTGGGCAAACAGTATGTAAGCCCCAAAGGCCATTATGTAGTGAGTGTCCGTTCGATTATTGCTGCCCCAAGATTGGAGTTACTAAGTAGTATGGAGTAATTATCTCAGTTCTTCAATCTCTTCTTTAATTTAGCTTTATCCAGTATTTAGAAGCGTCTCTCAGAACAATAGAATTTTTTTGTTCATTCTCTGTAGAGGTTATGGGGATCACTTCGACGTTTCGTATATCTTCCTTCCACATCACCTCATTTACCACATCCATTCTTTTTAAGGTGGGAAGATCACTCCAGCTATCGGATACAACAATAAGATCGATGTCACTGGTCATTAAATGGTCATTGCGGGCGTAGCTTCCGAACAGGTAAACACTTTCCACTTCTATACCCTTGTTGTGAAGAGCTGTTATTAGTTTATCAACTCGTTCGATTACTTTTCTCGGCAACTTCTTTTGCATAATCCACAACTCCTTTTGCTAAATCCAAAGCTCTTTGCGCTTCAATTTCATCTACACTATCTGATGGCAAGCCATTTGCAGCATCAGGGTATCTGGAGATGGTATAATATTTATTAAGGATAAAAAGCTGTTTTTCCAGCTCTTCAGGTAAAGAAAATCCTGAATCTTTTAGATTCCGGTATAATTCTGTAACTGAGTGAAACTTGGGAGGGTCTTCTCTTTTAACTATAAAGAAGAGAGATTTTAATGCTTTTTCTACAGCTTGCTGAGAAAAGAAAGCTGTTCTGAAGTATCTGGTGTTCTGGAAGAATACTCCAGCGTCATATATATCGTCATCGGCACTGGCTAACCACAGTCTTACTTCTCTTCTCATCAGTGCTAGTTGACCGGTAGGTTATAAAAGGCTTGAGGAATGTCAAATGGGTTGTATAACTACTTCCCATCAAATCTATAATTAATATCCTTAGTTCTTCAGTCTCTTGTCTAACCATTCAGTATACTCTTTAAAAACATCCTGGGGAAGGGGATTGATGATCTGCAGGTCTTTTACTTTCTTCTTCATCCCACTATCAGTGGTGAAGATCATGGGGGCCAGGTGGGCTTTGGCTATC
>JBKHKH010000073.1:0-9670 GCA_046537735.1 Archaeoglobaceae archaeon
TTAGTAATATCTACCTTCTATTTACACACTCGAGGATATGCTAGGGAGGTATCGACGAAAGGAGATACCTCACTTTGATGGTCCAGCTTTCTGAAGCTGGGTCCCAAGCCAGGGTACTTCGATATCACCCACAATTACTAAATATTAACACTAAATAGCTTTCTGAAGCTGGGGCACAAGAAATATATGTGGTGTGAATCAGTATAAACCAAGGGGGTGTTAAGTAGATGAGAAGATGGTTCGATCCTTTTGAAGAATTAAAGAGGTTGCAGAGCAGGATAGACGACCTATTCGGAGAGATAGAGGGAAAAAAAGGATTACTGCCTGCTGAAATGAGGGATTTTCCTGTAGATGTGGTGGATGAGGCTGACAAAGTTAAGGTTGTAGCAGAGCTACCTGGTTTTAAAAAAGAGGATATAGAGACGGCGATCGAGGACAGCTACCTGATCATAAGAGCAGAAAAGACAGAGGAAACAGAGGAGAAAGAAAAAGATTACATCAGAAGAGAGAGGAGATACGGCGAATTCAGGAGAAGAATACAGATTCCTACCGACGTCAACATGGAACAGATCAGTGCCACCTACAAGAACGGGGTTTTAGAGGTTACTTTACCCAAAGCCGAACCCGCCAAAAAGAAGCGTATAAACATTCAATAAATTCTTAAACTAAACACTTTTCCATTATTTTTATTCTGCAACTTAGTTATTCTAAAACGTCTTCCCAGTCCAGGACTTTCAGCTTTAATTCTCTTCTCTTATCTTCCAGGAATTTTCTTACTGTGTTGTGCTGGGCTCCATCGATGAGCATGGTAACGGCTTCTCTTGCCACTCCAGCATTCTCCACTTCTCCGATAATGGCCACGCTCTTGTGGTAAACTGACACTCTAACGCCGAGGAGCTCTTCTATCAGCTTCCTCATTTTGCCTTCCTTGCCGATGATCCTTCCTTTGATTCTCTTCAGGTCATTGGATTCATAATCCAGTGGAATGACATCCAGAACGATATAGTCACTATCCAACAGCTTAAAGGCAGCTTGAGGGTTGAACCCGTATCCAATGGCTCTTATAACGTCTTGAGCCTGAAGAAAGCCGATCGCATCCTCTCCTTCAATAGAGATGCTGGCTTCTCCAACTTTCAGTTTACAGCCAGTTCTCTCCTCAAGCTGTTTTTTTACTTCGCCCTCTTTACCTATAATGACTCCTACTCTATCATAGGGGATTTTCATCTCTGTCTTCTGCATTTTCATTCACCTATTACGTAATTGACAACCTTTTGTTCATCCTCTTCCACACCCATTCTGGAAAAGAACCTTAAAACATTTTTTATGTCCCTCTGGAGATAATGCATGGAATTGGGGTGGTCAGCTAGAACGCTCTGGCCCATATCAATAAGATAAGGCTTCTCCTCAAATAGCATTATGTTGAACTCGCTCAGATCTGCATGAACCAGGTAGGCATTCTGATACAGCTTCCTGACGTTTTCAATTATATCCTGAAAGAGTTTCTGGGGGTCCACAATATCTTCCAATCCCTTGCCCACCTCAAACAGCAACGGAGCGGGAGTTTCCCCCTCACCCAGAAACTCCATGATCAAAATATTGCCGGCAGATGTTATGGGTTCAGGAACTCTTACGTTCGCTTCAAAGGCCCTTTTGAGGTTCCTGAACTCTTTTTTGGTCCACAAATATATCAAGTCCTTCCTGGAGAGTTTCTTGACATTGAATCTTTTATCTCCATAGAGATATTCGTCCATTTTCCTGAACTCTCCTGTCTCTATCCTGTATATCTTCACCGCAACAGGAAGCTCCCTCTCCCCATAAACCCCATCTGCATAGAAAATATTGGCCTCCTTTCCGGAGTTTATGACCCCTCCCAGAGCCTTTATTATACCCTTTGAGGATAACTTGTAAAGTAACTTCAGTGCTCTCTCATCTAGAACTTCGGAATAGATCTTACGTTGATCTACATCCTTTGTCTTAATCCTCAATTTATCCAGATAACTATCTATCCGCCTGATCCTATCCTCTTTCATTATAGTTACAGAAAGAATACGGTTTAAAACAAATATCAGTTTTAAATTAAGAACCTATGATTTTTGAAAGTCAGGAACTCAAGATTAGGATTAGAATTAGAATTTCAGGTGGCCTTTCTTATCCAGCCACTCTACCTGCGGATTGGTGTATCTCCACACAACGTCGGCTTTAGCATCTTCAAAAGACCAGGGTACTATGATTACTACGTCCCCTTCTCTTATCCATATTCTCTTTCTCATTTTACCCGGTATGCGAGCCATTCTCACCTTGCCGTCTTCAGTTCTCACTCTGATATGACCTGCACCCATCATAGATTCGACTATGCCGAACTTCTCATTCTTTTTTCTGTTCGGCAATCTTACTCTAACTATTTCTTCATTTCCGGTCAGGCGACCACCTCTTGTTGCCATTTTTTATACCATTAAATTATTTATCACGTGTAAAGTACATTCTTAGGTTTTCTGAGGAGTTTATTTAAATAGTTTGCTGCCGCGGTTTTTAGGTCAGCGGGATGAAGCTCACCGGACGCATACTGCGATTTTAGCTCTTCCAGCGAGGAGAACTCCATGTCCCCACCGAATTTTTCGTCCCTTTCCACAACCACTTTGTTGAACCGTGGAAATATGTGGTACTGCATGATCTGTATAATGGGGTTCCCTTCTACTTCTAAAGGACAATAAGCCTTCTTGATCTTCTTGGCTATCTGCCCCTCACTTTCTTCCACCGAAACGTAGTTTCCCTTGGAGGAGCTCATCTTTTCTCCATCTAGACCCTGTAAGATGGGAGTATGAAGGCAAATGGGAGAGTTGTATCCCAATCGGGGCAGATTCTCTCTGGCCAGCATGTGGATCTTTCTCTGGTCCATCCCCCCTACGGCAAGGTCAACCTTAAGATGGGCTATATCCAGTGCCTGCATGAGAGGATAGACCATTTGAGATACCATAGGATCTTTTGTTCTTCTGCTGACTTCGTCCATACTCCTCTTCGCCCTATTCAGTGTGGTTATTCTCGCAAACTGGTGGACATCCAGCACGTAATCCTTTTCCAGCTGATAAGAGCTGCCCAGCACGAACTCGGTTTTATCCTCACTCAGCCCCAGAGCGATAAACGCCCTCTTGTTGTAGTCAGCAATTCGTTTAATATCATCAAAGTCTCCCTTCTCGTTGAGATAAGCGTGTACATCAGCCAGTAGCACCACCACGTCAAAACCAGCTCTCTGCAGATCTATGAGCTTGTTGACGGTCATAATATGGCCCAGGTGTATTTCGCCACTGGGCTCGTAACCCACATAAGCTCTTGGCCGCTCTCTGGTCTCCAGCAGTTTGCGGAGCTCTTCTTCCGTAACTACCTCCAGAGCATTTCTGGTCACCAGTGTAACTTTGTCCTCCACATCTGTACTGCGCATCTTCAATAAAGCAATTAAAATGATTTTTAAACCTTTTGAATATAGGAACCAACCAAAATCAACTCAAGATCAACTTGAGAGTTTCTCTCTGATTTTTTTGAGGATCTTGGAACCCCTCAAAATGACTCCGGGTATAACACCACACAGATGAGCGGCAAGAGTGTAAGAGGTTTCTACCCCCAAAAAAATACCGATGGGCCAGGCAAGAACACCTAAAATAATTAAGACTAGACCGATTTTTCGTCTATCCATGTTTGTCACTGCTCTCCTTGTCAGCCCACCTCACTTTCTTATCCTCCTTAAGGCGTCCACTGCTCTACCTGCCCTCCCAACCAGTATTCTGCATATGTAGGCGTAAATTTCAGCACCACATATTCCGGGTCATCAGGTCCAGAGAAAGAGTTCTCCAGCATGGGATTCCAGAAATCATTTTTGGTTTTTTCGTCATCCAGAACCTCAACATCGGCATCCATTATGACATAGGGCTGTGTGAAAGCCTCCTCGAGTTTAGTACCCTTCCAGATGGTCAAGCAGGCTTTGGGATTCTCTCTAATTTGCTGTACCTTGGGAGAGCTTTTCGCGGTCGCTGACTGCAGGGTCAGATCAGGAAAACCTACTGTACCCATATACCTTACTCTGGGAGCAACTTCAGAAGAGGTTTTCACTGTGGCCACAGCCGCTACATTGACCCCTCCAATCACTCCGGCTATTTTATCCTTCAACTCCATATTACCTACCAACCTTTTGATTTGATTCGCCCTTATATAATTTTATCTAATTCATCTAGTCGCTCAAAATGGAGATATTAACATTTTTAAACCCTAATTTTAGTAGACCATTCTGTGAGCAAATCTCATAAAACAGGTAAAATTGGAAGGCCTAGAGGAACACGAGATCTATTTCCCGAAGAAATGGAAAGAAGAAAATATTTTGAATCTATAATGCGTTCAATTGCAGAAAGTTATGGTTATGGAGAGATCCAAACTCCTGCTTTTGAGAACTTGGAGCTGTTTACCATCAAATCGGGGGAAGATGTTGTAGAAGAGATCTATTCCTTTCAGGATAAAGGCGGGAGAGACCTTGCTCTGAGACCCGAGTTGACCGCTCCGGTTTTAAGAGCTTATGTGGACGAGTGTTCAGTAATGACCAAACCTCTCCGCTTCTACTATTTCGGGAACTGTTTCCGGTATGAGAGGCCTCAAAAGGCTAGATATAGGGAGTTCTGGCAATTTGGTATTGAGCTGATAGGCTCGGAATCATACCTGGCTGACGCTGAAGTTATTCTCATTGCTTACGACATTATGAAGCAGCTAAACCTCGATTTCGAGCTGAGGATCGGTCATGTAGGCTTGCTCAAACATTTGCTGGAGGGTATTGAGGAGGAAAAAGCCTCTAAAATAATGAGATTGATCGATAAGAAGGATGTAAAAGGGCTTGAAGAGTTCATTAATGATATTGGGCTTCCGAAAAACCTGAAGGATAACATTTACAGCCTTATAGAGACTTCAGGTGATAGAGAAATACTGGGCAGAGCGGCAGAATTCGTTCCCCATTTCGACTTTTCATATCTCGAAAAGCTTTGTGATGTTCTGGACTCCATGAACATCGAATATTTGCTGGATTTTGGGATAGCCAGAGGACTGGATTATTACACCGGGGTCGTTTTCGAGGGATACGCCAGAAGTGGTTTAGGAGCGCAGAGCCAGATATGTGGTGGCGGAAGCTACAGACTTGCCCACCTGTTCGGAGGGGGGGACACCCCATCAACCGGATTCGCACTGGGCTTTGACAGAATTGCAGATATTTGCGAAATGCAGATGGAAAAGGATACAGTTATTGCCATAATCAACATGGGTCTGGAAGCTGAGGCTTTCAAAATAGCCAATCTGGTGAGAGAAAAAACAAATAAGAAAGTGGTCATGGATGTTATGGAGAGGCCCTTAAAAAAGCAAATGAGGTTTGCTGATCATATTAATGCCCAGTATGCAGTTATCATCGGTGAAAGAGAACTCCAGGAGAATAAATATGGTCTAAAAGACATGAAAACCGGAGAACAGAGATTAGTGGATTCGGACGAGCTTATTCAGGTCATTCAGCAGCTTTAGTTAACACAGACTAAACCAATGATTGATTTTAGTGCAGATTTAATCCGTCAAACATAAAAGACTTCGCTTTATTTCCTTGCTTTTCAGCGATAATGGACGTTATTAAATTCTTGAAAGTGGCAAAGCCAGCCAAGAAAGATGCTACGAAGTTGTAATCTAATCGTAATCTTTCCCAAAAGAGTAGTTCTGGCTTAAGAGGGGTTCCTTTGACAGCAAAGTTTTATATACCCATATGCTTTATCGGACAGAAAATAACACTGGAGATGGTAGAATGGCTGAGAAGAAAGATCATATCAATATTGCCATGATTGGACATGTAGACCACGGTAAAAGTACTCTGATTGGCAGGCTTCTCTACGAGGCCGGAGAGGTTCCACAGCATATTATCGATAAGTACAAGAAGGAGGCTACGGAGAAGGGTAAAGGAACCTTCGAGTTTGCCTGGGTTATGGATAAGTTAAAAGAAGAGAGAGACAGAGGACTTACTATTGATGTTGCGCACAGAAAGTTCAGTGCGGGTGGAAAGAACGTAACTATAGTCGATTGCCCTGGCCATAGAGATTTTGTCAAGAACATGATCACAGGAGCCTCACAGGCAGATGCTGCCATTCTAGTGGTGGATGTAAAGGATGGAGTTCAGGTGCAAACTAAAGAGCATGTCTTCCTTTCCAGGACACTGGGGATCAATCAAATGATCGTGGCTATTAACAAGATGGATAGCATTGACTATGACAAAGATAGATACGAGAAAGTAAGGGAGGACGTTAAGAAACTGCTGCAGACTGCAGGATATAAGGTTGACCAGATACCTTTCATACCATCTTCTGCTTATGTAGGGGACAATGTATACAAGAAAAGCGAGAACACTCCCTGGTATGAAGGATCAACATTCTTCGAAGCTCTAGGTAATCTTAAAATGCCTGAGCTGCCAACCGACAAGCCACTCAGACTCCCCATCCAGGATGTATACACCATTAGCGGTGTAGGAACAGTTCCGGTGGGTAGGATAGAAACTGGTATACTCAGAACAGGAGACAAATTGATCTTCGAGCCGCCCGGAGTGACTGGAGAAGTAAAGAGTATGGAAATGCATCACGAAGTTATCAAAGAAGCTTATCCCGGTGATAACATTGGTTTCAACGTCAGAGGAATAGGCAAAAAGGATATCAGGAGAGGAGATGTCGCTGGGCATACAGACAACCCACCTACAGTAGTAAAGGACTTTATAGCTCAGGTAGTAGTTTTGCAGCACCCAAGTGCCATAACCGTAGGTTATACACCAGTAATTCACGCTCATACTTCACAGGTCGCCTGCAGATTCACTGAACTCCAGAAGAAGATGGACCCCAGATCAGGTCAAGTTAAAGAAGATAATCCACAGTTCATAAAGACCGGTGACGCTGCTATGGTCAGAATGGAGCCCACAAGACCAATGGTACTGGAGAAGGCAAAGGAAGTTCCACCAATGGGCAGGTTCGCCATTAGAGATATGGGTATGACTGTTGCGGCCGGAATGGTTCTGGATATAACACCTAGAAAATAATTTTTATTTTTTGTTCGAGTGATGTCATATGGCACCAGTGAAAGGATATAAAGCAAGAATAAGACTTTCTGGTTTGAACCACGGAGAAATCGATAAGATTTGCGGTCAGATCAGGGATATAGCAGGAAAGATTGGCGTTGAGATGAGGGGACCAGTACCTCTGCCCACGAAGAGGTTCACAGTCCCCATCAGAAAATCTCCAGACGGAGAAGGAACTGAGACCTGGGACCACTGGGAGATGAGAGTGCACAAAAGGCTGATCGATATTGCTGCTGACGAGCGAGCGCTAAGGCAAATAATGAGGATCCAGGTGCCAAAAGACGTCAACATTGAGATCGTTCTGGAGAGCTAACTTTTTTAATCTATTTTTGTTTAGCTTTTCTTCATGCTCCTTAAAATCACTTTTTTGGGTACTTCCGGTACAACTCCTACTGTAGAAAGAAGTCTTTCTTCAATTTTGATCCAATTGGGTAAACACAGGGTCTTATTCGACTGCGGAGAAGGTACTCAAAGGCAGATGATGATGGCCAAAACCGGGTTCAAGCTGGATGCAGTGTTCATCACCCACCTGCATACGGACCATTTCCTAGGAGTCTTCGGTCTTCTGGAAACACTATCCTTAAACGAGAGGGAGGAAAAACTGACTATTTATTCTCCCCACGCCATATTTTTGGGGTCCATGTTCAAGGCTTTTGGTTATGAGCATCTCTCATTCCCTGTAGAGGTCACCGAACTACAGGAAGATGAAGAAGTCGATTTTGGTGACTTTAAAGTAATTTCTTTCCGGACGGATCATATTGTGAACAGCATGGGTTATGCTTTAATCGAAGAGGACAGACCGGGTAAATTCGATAGAAAGAAGGCTGAAGAGCTGGGAATACCTCCCGGACCCCTTTACTCCAGACTGGTGAACGGAGAAAGCGTGAAGGTCGGTAACAGAGAGGTAACTCCCCATATGGTGGTGGGGGACTCCCGCCCGGGGAGGAAAGTAGTTTATACTGGGGACACCCGGCCCTGTGATAAGGTCAGTGAATTGGCATCTAACGCAGACGTGCTCATCCACGATGGAGCTTTCACTTCTGAACTGCAGGAATGGGCAGAAGAGACCAAACACTCCACCGCCAGAGAGGCTGCCCAGATGGCCAGTAAATCAGGGGCAGAGCTGCTGGTGCTGACACACATAAGTGCAAGATACTCCAAGGATTCTACTCCCCTATTAGAAGAGGCAAAAGAGGTTTTCGAGAACACTATCATCGCCCAGGACTTCTACAGCTTCGAAGTTCAGTACAGTGATTGAATAAGGTTTGATTTGAACTGCATTCAGTTATTGTGGCAGCAGTAGGTGCAGTTGTAGGTTGATGGTGGAGGAAGGTCACGCTGGTTGTGGCAGTTTACGCAGTCCTCGATTTCGTAGGTCCTGTATCTGTAGGTCACATTGGGGCTCTCGATTCCCAGATCCCTTAGACTCTGGCTGAGATTCCCTACTTCCTTCCACCCCAGCATGATAGTTGTATTCCTCCCGTGGACCAGAATAACGGTGGGCATTCCTTTCAGGTCACTATTGTTGGCTACATTCAGACTCTTGTTGGAGCACGATGTGTAGTTGGAGACATCACAGAATTCGAACTGGGCATCCACAACTTCCTGCCTCATCTTCTCCATGTAAGGCTTGATCTTCTCACAACTGGGGCATTTAGGGAGATAGTAAAAGTATACCTCTGGTGCAGGATTATAGGTTTGTGGAGGTGTGGGTGCGGGTGTAGGGTTGTGATTATCCACGGGACTTAAAATGCTCTCATTCTCACCTTCGTTTTGGGTGCAACAGGTTAAGGTGAGAGCTAAAATGATCAGGGTTAATGCTACCAGGGGGTAATAGCGCATAAAATAAATTGATTGGCTTATAATTTAATCCTTTTGCACTTCTTGTTAACAGGTATATAGCGATAGGTTTATTAATTTGCTCTGGGATTGCTCTTGATCGCTATAGGAGCTTATAAGGCCTTTAATATGTTTAAAAATGAGATCGACAGACGTAAAAGCACAGAAGATAGAGTGGTCCAGTTCAACGAGGTTCTGAAATTGCTGAACACCACTTTGAGGCATGACCTGCTGAACGATATCACCGTAGCCATGAATTCGATCGACATGTATGAAGATAAAGGCGATAAAAAGTTTTTGAGGAATGCTACCAGATCTCTGGAAAAGAGCGTCAAACTGATAGAACAAATAAAAGAGTTAGAGTACCTGATTTCTACTGGAGAGAATTTGAGGCCGTACAAGATTAAAAGGATCGTAGAGGATGTCTTAAGCAACTACCAGGTGGAGTATAATATCCATGGAGAAGAGTGCGAAGTGTCTGCAGACGAGGGATTAAGCTCCATAATCGATAATCTGGTGAGGAACGCAATTTTCCACGGTAAAGCGGATAAGATGGAGGTTACCATTGAAAGTGAAGGTGATAAGTGTAAGGTCACATTTGCTGACAACGGTACAGGAATTCCTGCGGACATTGGGGAGAAAGTGTTCGAGAAAGGTTCAGCGGTGGAAATGGGAGTGGTCTGGGCCTGTATATAGCCCGCAAAACAG
>JBKHKH010000017.1:0-23392 GCA_046537735.1 Archaeoglobaceae archaeon
CCACAGGTAAGTGGTTGCTTTGACTGCCATAAAGGAAGTATACATGATGTCCACAGAGATGATCTTAATGAGACCTGTGTTCTGTGTCATGGTGAGATCATACAGAAATTCCCGGGGCTAAGAGAAGAAGTGGGTATTGCCCCTGTAGAGACCCCGGAAGAAGAGGAAGGATGGATATTTTCCTTGCTCGATTTTATTAAGTATTTATTTTCACTGATATCCTAGCATTGCTCTATTCTTACACTGATTCTTGCAGGCCTGAAAACGGGCTTGTAGTAAGAGGGTTTGATTATCGGTCCTCTATTGAAGTAGAATATTGTGGAGAGCATTACAAGAAAATAGGTGCTCAGCACCACGTTCAGCAGGAACTCTGGTCTTCCAGTTGTGATCAATTTAAGTAAGCCGGCGGTAGATGTTAACGCCAGCAATCCCATAAAAAGCATTTGGGGCCAGAGGCTTCTCCATGGTAGGTTTATCTTGCCGTCCTTGGGTGTGACCTTGAAAGAGGATAATGCCGCTAAGTAAGGGGGTAAATCCATTATCACGGGTCTAATGCCAAACAGAATGAACACCATGGGTGAAATGAAATAGATTACATATGCCCACCCCACCAGGAACCAGGTACCGCTTATTACATACTCCCACCACTGCCTCACTCCCAACTTCCCCGGTTTGGTGAGCAGGGCTAAAACAACTTTTTTCAGGTGGTTGGTGGTCCCTATGGTCCACCTGCTCTGTTGAGAGAAGTAAGCGTCAAGGGTGAATGGTGCTTCTCCTTTCACCAGCTTGTGGTTGTAATATCTCGAGTCCCTCCATTACTCTGTATGTTGAATGAGGTTGCCAGGTCCTCAGTTATGCTGGTCTCGTCAAACCCTCCGCACTCTCTTAGAGCTGAAGTCCGGTAAACCACATTGGTGCCACAGCTGAAGATGGCGTTGCCAGCACTTTTTCCTTCACAGATATATTCAAAAAAAATTGATTGGACAGCGTAAGCTCCTAAAGCTACCCTGCTTGCTTCCGTGTTGGCGTATTCCTGTGGGAGTTGATGATATAGGATGCCGCATGAACAGCAAAAAAGATGTTGGCAAGAAACAGCAGAAGCGCAAAGAACTTCTCCACCGGGGTGTACCCCGGGATGAAAAGGGCAAGAGAATGGATGCTCATATACAACAGCAAAAAGGGCAAGGGCAGGATCAGAGTGATCAGCATCATTCTCTTCATGTGTGTTGTATGCCTCATATTCATTCACAAGAGCTTTTCGAAAAGTCGGGGTAAATCAATAACCAAATGGTTACTAATCAGTAACTAATAGCGAACTATTTTAAAGTTTGTTGAAGGAGAGCACCAGAAATAGAGGAGATCTGCTACATGATGGAGAATATAGATAGGGTAGACGACCTGGAAAACTGGGAAATTGTCTCCAAATTTATGGGCAAGGAAAGAGATGCCATGAGCCTGTTAAGCGATAACCACACCTATACACTTGGTGGTGAAGAGTACACCATAAGAGAGCTCAAAGAAGCCATAATGAGTTGCTGGGTAATAAGTATAGATAATCCCTTGAGCGATCTGGTGACCCACATACAACAGTATTATAGCTTAACACCTGAGAAGAGCAATGACCTCCTGTCAGAGCTTACTCAAGTCATAGAAAAATACACCAGGATCGTCTAATACATATTACATTATTTTTGGCTTTCTCAACCAGAGGAAAGTCCGACTCCCTCTGTGTTCAACTTAACAAGGGTAAACATTATATATTGTTGTCGTAGTAGCAGCTACTACGGTGAATACAAAATGAAAAATGATGTTATCAAGAGAAACGGATTGGTAAAGTTGGCCTTTATAACCATTTTGCTTATATCATCGATCTCCACTGCAGCTGCCCAAACAACTTATTCCTCCGTTACCATAAAGGATGTGTTGCCAACCGAGCTGAGTCCCGGCGATACTCAGGAGATCACTCTGACGGTCAGTAATGAGGGTTCAGAGCCAGCAAGAGATGTCAAACTGGCGTTCCAGGGAACCCAATACATTTCGGTGGTAGGGGCGACAATCAAGAGCATAGACTGGCTGCATGATCGCAGCTCTCAGAAGATAACCATAAAAGTTCATGTCAATGAAGAGGCTCCCACCGGGAGTTACAGCATACCTATAAACTGCACCTGGTACGAGAAAGATACTACTATTTCTGATGGTCAAGCCCAAACCGTTCTAACCCCGAAGATCAGACCACTGGGTATAGGATTCAATGTTAAAGGAGAGGCATCAATAAGCCTGGGAAATGTTGTCACCGACCCTGCCAGCATAAGACCTGGAGACCAGAACGTCAAGATCTCCGCATATATAGGGAACAATGGAGAGTCGTCAGCAGAAAATGTGGAGGCTCGCATAACTACCACTGAAGAATTTGAGACCGCCTGGTCCGGAACAGACCGCTCATATATAGGTAAATTGATCCCCGGGCAATCTAAAGAGGCAGTATTCCATCTTGACGTAGCCAAAGGTATAGAGTCCAGGAAATACAATCTATCGCTCCTGATCAAATACGAGGATATCGATAAGGTGGAACACCAGGTAGAGAAGTATTTAGAGATACTGGTGGAGCCCAAACCAGATATCGAGGTGGCATCCTTCTACACATCTCCTGCTAACATAACTGCCGGAAAACACATCAAATTATACGTAACCGTAAAGAACACCGGCTCAGAAGAGGGTGAATCCGTCGGTGTACGATCTATAGGAGAAGTAGACGTCCCATTCGATTTCTCGGTGAAGAGCGATTACGTGGGTAAACTGAAACCGGGTGAAACCGGTGAAGCTATACTGGAGTTTGATGTAAAAGAAGATGCTCCCCCCAAGGTTTACCCACAGGGTATAGAAATAAGATGCACGGGAGATAGGGATATTGGAGACTATGACGTATACGTTTTTGATGAGCAGATCCGATTAAGGGTTCAGGAAAGTGCCAGCTCCCAGAGTTTAATACCCTCTATTCCCGGTTTTGAGGGGTTATTATCTCTCTTAGCCCTCTTCGTTTTGATTGTCCTCAACGGGTGGAATAGAAGGGGCGAATAGTGGGAGGTTTCTCCACATGTCCAGAATCGGTTTGAGAGATAAGATAGGGATAGGAAAGTTTCTAGGCAAGCTGGCATCCATCCAGTATAGGCACTACAAGAAGATAATAATCCTATCTCTGATCCTGACCGCATTTCTGGGTTATGGGGCAACAGGTGTTCACTTCCAGGGAGATCTGGAGGAGATGATGCCTTCGGACCTGCCTGTCTTTGTTCTGGAAGATAAAGTAGCCAATCAATTCGGCGGTGGGGACTCTATAGTAATCGCTGTGGTCCTCAATGAAGACACTTCAGCCAAGAACATAGTGAGGGATATAAGAGATCCTGAGGTGATAAGATCAGTTATCGAGCTGCATAACAGGCTGGAGAACGAGCCCTCAATTGGGGAAGTACAATCTATAGCCCCTCTATTTCAACAGGGGGTTCCTGATGACATAGAAGATACTAAGAGGATAATTGCCTCTTCGCCTCTCCAGGGGATCGTCAACCGCGATTACAGCGTCATGCTGGTTTATGCCACCCCTGTGACCGGTATGAGTGAAGAGCAGGTAAAGAAAGTAGAGCGAGTGATACAGAACGATATTGATGCCATAACCAAGCCCGCTGGCGTGGAATACAGGATATCCGGTATGGCTCCACTGGTGGTCAAGGTTCTGGAGCTATTGCGGGAGGACCTGGTCTTTACCACTCTTACGGCAGCAGCCATAATATTCGCTTTGCTGGTAATTCTTGAGCTTTCTCTTTCCAAAGGATTTCTAGTCTTTCTCCCCCTCACCTTCGCCGTCATATGGACCTTCGGAACGATGGGGTTTTTTGGGATACCCATCTCTCCTGCCACCGTTGCGGTCGGAGCGCTGATTATTGGTCTGGGAGTCGAATACGGGATATTTGTGGTGTCCAGATTCCATGAAGAACGAGAGAAGCATTCTTCAGAGGATTCCTTGAGAATCGCAGTCTCTGAGATTGGAGCATCAACTTTTGGTTCCGCAGCGACCACTACCTCGGCATTCATGGCTCTAACCATTTCGATAATGCCCATGATAAGGGACCTGGGATTTACGCTTGCTTTAGCCATAATATTCTGCTGGATCGCTGCTGCAGTGGTGAATCCCTGTTTCATTATCTTGGAGGATCAGTTGAATGGCAAAAAACTGTCAGGGCTAATAAAAAGAAGAGGGATTACAGATGAGCAACAACAATAAACAGAAGCTGAGCAGGCTTTTGGAAGGATACGCTAGATTTGTAACCCGTCACAGACTCATCATCCTTACGCTCGTTATACTATTCACTATTTTCTCCGGTTATCAAGCAACTACCATGGAGACCACAGGCATGTCTCAGGAAGATATGCTCCCAGAAGACATAGAGGTTGTGGAGACCTTTGAGTTGATAGCCGACCAGTTTGTGGGAAGCTTTAGTGGCTCTACAATTATCATAGAGAGTGAACCGAGTTATGCCAACTCCAGCGAGATAAGGGACATGCGTGACCCGGAGATCATACAGTATGCGGGTATGCTGGAAGAGAGAGCTGAGCTCATTCATGGAGTGACAAGTGCTGAAAGTGCGGCAACTGTAATAAGACAGGCCAACGACGGTAGGATCCCGTCCTCTCTGAAAAGTGTGAAACTGCTTCTGAGGGAGAACGAGGTTGCTCGCAATCAGGTCAGCAATTACATCAATGACGATTACTCCATGACTATCGTAAGGCTGAACATACTGGAAGATGCAGACTCAATAGAAATGGCTGGAGAGCTGAAAGAGTTGATAAAAGGGGAAAAGCCACCCGGTGTAGAAGTAGAGATCACGGGCGATCCAATAATTGAGGTTACTATGATGGAGATCGCACAGGAGACCATGGATACAACCACTCTTATCAGTTTTTCCCTGATATTGATCATATTGGTAACTGTATTCGCATCCGTCAGACACGGGCTCATACCCCTGCTAACTATTGTATTCGGTATCATATGGTCATATGGCACCCTAACACTGGCAGGGTTTGAAGTAAACCCCCAGACTTCCGGTGTGATGGCCATGATCATGGGCATCGGGATAGATTTCGGTATCCAGGTATCCAAGAGATTCAGATACGAGCTCGGCTCTCACCACAAAGACGAGGCGATGGTGAACACCCTAAACAATGTCTTCTATCCCATGTTCATAACCACGCTGGCAGCGGTTATAGGCTTCAAGTCCCTTTCCCTAGGAAACTTACCCATGATGGCAGACATGGGAACCATGATGGCCGTAGGGGTTGTCTTCTGTATGGCTTCAGCAGTAACAGTAGTGCCTGTGTTCCTTCTGTTGTTCGAAAGAGGTAAAGGGCAACCCAAGAACGCCAGAACGTAGAACGTGGAGACATGGCATTTCCAAAACCTATCGAAATGAGAGCCTATTTCTCATAACTATCATAATTTTCATCTCATATATATATTTTACTTAAGTATTGATATAACTTTAAAGATGGGATCATTAATATATGTTTATTGAATTACACTACAAAAACATAATAACTTTACATCTAGAAATTCAACGCTTAAACGCCCTTAGCGCATTTAGGAGTTCTCCCAGGAGTTCTTGAGTGTTCAAAGCTTTTACCAGTTTAACTGCCTTCTCTATCATTAAGTTCAATTCTTCAGACCGGGAGAACACTCTAATATCTGTCTTGATCCCCACTACAGGCATCCCCAGTGCGCAGGCATAACCAACCTCAAAAGCTGTCCCGGAATCCACACACCCTCCATCAAGGACCGCCACCACAACCTCACAATCCCTTAAAACCTTTAGATCAGTTTCAAACACCCTCTCCTTCTCCTCCTCACTCTCCACCGCTGCTGGAAAGTTCTCCTGAGGGAGCCATACTTCGTAACCATTATCTCTAAGGCCTTCAGCAATCTTATAATTAAAGGCTCTCTCCGATTGACTGAAAAGGGGCCCTGCCAGATATACTTTCATTTATATCACCATAGAGTTAAGTAAAAAAGGGGTTTTGGTGAACTATACCAGCTCGTTGAGGTAGATCATGTGCTTCCCCAGTTTACCCCCATAGTTCCCGGCAGTAATTCCCACAATCCCAGGGATCTTACTGGCAGCAAGAATGCCCGTTCTGGTCGCTTCCTTGACCGCATCAATACTGATGCCGTTGATCACGATCTCGTATACCGCATTGACTCCTGAAGGGATCTTAGAGCCCTGGACTTTATCCTTCAGCTGGGGAGAATATTTTTCGTTCGCGGATGCTTTCAAGAAGCCGTACTTGTTCGCTCCCACTTTGGAGCCGGAGGCAATTATTCCCCCTGGAAAGGGTGTGATCACTCCTTCTACGTCTTCAATCGATTCAACTGCTGCCTTCGCTGCCGACAAAGCCGAGGGCTGGTTTTCGCCCATTATAAAGAAGTTCCCTCCAGCTATCCCCTTGGTGTATCCGATCTTATCTTCAATCTCGAATTTACCCTGCATTACAGGGATCTCCCATATCTTCCTGCCATATCTCTCCACTGAGGTCTCATAGCCATCTCCAAAGTACCTCAGTTTGTTACCAGTATCAAATTTTGTTTCCGAGTCGGTCAATCCATCAAATACTGATGCTGTGGGTGAGGTCAGGATGCACTGTCCGATCCGGGCGATCAGCTGGTTCTCCAGTTTCTTATCGTCCATATGGCATATCTGCACGTAATAACCAGCTCTGCCGTCCGGGGTCTCCGAGTGCAGCGCTCTTCTCTCTATGCCTGCTTCAGCGGGGGACATTATAATGGAAGTTCCAAATCCCGTAGCCTCCCTGGCGGCAACCAGTGCCCAATGGTAATCATACGCTGTAACCAGGAATCTGGATATCTTTATGTCAAAAGCCTCAGCATAAGTATCCTCGACCTCAATTCCGTTGACGTTCATCCAACCACCAAAAAAGCAAACTGAGTAGGACTATTAACATTTTCTCTTTATTTACAACGTATACGGAGAACAATTACAGGTACCAAGTACCAAAAAAATAAAAAATTGCTTAATTCTAAGTAAAAACTACTTTCTGGTGGCCATTTTAATATCTTCTGCCTTCACAGTCTTCCTGCCAGCGTGAGAAGCCATATTAACTGCTTTTTTGGACACTTCGATTGCGTAATCCTCAATAGCACTGGCCAGGGCTTTTTTAGCTGACTCGCTCACTCTTTGACCGCCAGCATTTCTAATAATTCTCTCTACAGGTGCAAGTGGTAACTCCATTTTTATTCACCTCCCAATACTTGCTAACTAACCATACTTATTTTCATTACTCTTATATAAATCTTTAGGTGTCTTCAACAGTTTAGCGGTCTTATTTTTAGATTACAATTGATTTTGAGAAGAAGACACCTTCATAAGCCAATATAAAAAGAATGTATTGAGGGTTATCTTCACTTATTATCTGCATACCCAACAGAGATGAATATAACTCATATTAACTAAAAATATGTAAAAAATAAAATAGAATTAAATTTAGCCACATCTGGTGAAGCCGCACATCTTGCATGTCATGCAGCCTTCTCCGTACTCCAGAACATTTCCACACTCGGGACACATTCCACCTATCAGCTTGGTCTTGGGCTCTTCTTCAACACCAATTCCGCTTTCTCCTTCTGAGCTTCCATTTTTATCCATAAATTCGTTAAGCGGTTTTATTCCTCTAATATCCAGAGACATCTTTGTATATTCTCCTTTAAGGTGCTTTTCCAGGACCTTTGCCACTCCATCGGCACAGGAAGTTACGATCTCTCCCTTGTCAAAGCCTATGGATGGGCACCTTATTCCTTTCAGCTGTCTTATAAGAGCTTCGGGTTTCAAATAGCTTCTAAGGGCTACTGACAGTAATCTGCCAATTGCCTCCGTCTGGCTGGCTGCACAACCGCCACTCTTACCTAACTGGACAAAAACTTCTGCAATACCATGCTCATCTTCATTTATGGTCACATATAGAGAACCGCAACCTGTTTTAGTTTCTATAGTTCTCCCAGAAGTGATCTTGGGTCGTGGTCTCGGCTCCAGACTGGTTACGGGTCTTAGGACCTTTCTTTCCTTCACTTCCGCTTCAGACCTTCTGGTGGACAGGACTTGCTCTTCCCTGCTTCCATCTCTGTATACGGTTACTCCCTTGCAGTCCAGGTCATAAGCCAGCAAAAAGGCATCTTCCACATCCTTTCTGGTGGCGTTGTGGGGTAAATTGATTGTCTTGGATACAGCATTATCCGTATATTTCTGGAAAGTTGCCTGCATCTTCACATGCCACTCAGGTGAGATATCAAGAGAGCATTTGAAGATCCTCTTCAGTTCTTCGGGGATCTCTTCAATATCCTGAATAGTTCCCGCTTCGGCGATCTTGGATATCAGCTCATCGGTGTAAATGCCTTCTTCCTTCAAACAATCCTCAAGAACGCTGTTGACCTCAAAGAACTCCTCGCCATCAAGTATGTTCCTTCTCCTGAATGCCAGAGCATAGGCTGGCTCGATACCACTGGAGCAGTTGGCAATAATGCTTATAGTTCCTGTGGGTGCGGTGGTGGTAGTGGTAGCGTTCCTCAATTTCATACCCTTTTCTTCCCACAAACTACCTTTCCAGTTGGGGAACTCTCCCCTCTCCTCTGCAAGAGCGGTAGAGGCTTTGTGACTCTCGTCCTGAATAAATGACATCAATTCTTCCGCGAATTCGATCCCTTCCTCACTGTCATAGGGGATCTTTAATTTGAACAGCAGATCGGCAAAACCCATTACCCCCAGCCCTATCTTCCTGTTGGCCAGAGTGTTATCCTCTATTTCCCTAATGGGATAGCCGTTCATGTCAATGACATTATCCAAAAATCTTACTGCTGTCCACACTACATCTTTAAGTCGCTCCCAGTCGATAGAACCGTTCCTCACGAAATTAGCTACGTTTATTGACCCTAAATTGCATGACTCATAGGGAAGGAGTGGTTGCTCCCCGCAGGGATTAGTGGACTCAATCTTGCCCACATTGGGAGTGGGGTTGTGTTCGTTTATGGTGTCGATAAACACAGTCCCTGGCTCTCCATTCCTCCAGGCACCATCGATCATCAAATCGAATATCCTTCTGGCAGATTCTTTTTTAACTACTTCTTTCGTCTTGGGGTTGACCAGATCATAATCTTCGTTATTTCTCAGGGCTTTCATAAAAGCGTCAGTTACAGCCACGCTCAGATTGAAGTTCCTCAAGATCCCTTCTTCCCTCTTGGCATTGATGAATTCCTCAATATCCGGATGATGCACATTCAGTACACCCATATTCGCCCCTCTTCTCTTTCCGCCCTGCTTGATCTGCTCTGTGGACGCATCAAATATCTTTATGAACGATATTGGACCGCTGGCAACACCTTTGGTAGTTTTAACAATGTCTCCCTTTGGCCTCAATCTAGAGAAGCTGAATCCGGTGCCCCCACCCGACTTCTGGACTTTGGCCATATCCCAGACCGCCTTGAATATGCCGTTAATGGAGTCCTCTACTGGAATAACAAAACATGCCGATAGCTGGTTCAATTCTGTTCCGGCGTTCATGAGGGTCGGCGAGTTGGGCATGAAGAACTGGTGGGCCATCATATCATAAAATTGTGAGGCGACAGCATCTACATTTCCCCCATAATTCTCCTCAGCCCTGGCAATTGCGCTGGCAACTCTCCACAACAATTCCTCGGTAGTTTCGGCTACGTTTCCATCCTCATCCCTTGACAAATACCTTTTTTTCAAAACGGTTTTAGCTGTTTTGGTAAGTTTCATAGCAGCACCTACACTTAATTATCACCATGGTTATTTAAAGGCTTTAACTGAAATGAAGGTGAACAGAGTGGAGTTAAATGTTTTTCTGGGCAGCCTTCTTCCCACTAGATGCAAATGCAGGCGAGGATGCTGACGAAAAGTTCACATGAAGGGTAAGATAGCGAACACCTGGGCATCTTTTACAATATTGTCTATTACAGCATACTCATTTGGCTGGTGGGCTGTCCCATCGATAGTGCTCCATACAGCTGTCTGAAATCCGGCTTTCCTGAAAAAAGCTCCACACGTGTTGCCCCCAAAACCCACTTTGACCGGTTTTACCCCTCTCACCTTCTCCACCGCCTCTGTCAGTTTAGCAACTACCTCACTATCCTCTGAAGTGGGTGGAGAAGATTCTTTCTGCAATACTTCCATGTCGATCGGACCGTATCCATCCTTTAACCCGTTCACGTATTTTAGTATATCATCGGGATCATAATCGGGTATTATCCGGCAGTCCATATAACTGACATCCAGCCCGGGAATGGTGTTGACATTATCCACGTTCTTCTCTCTCTTTGTGGGCTCGAAGGTAGAAGTGGGGATGCGAAAAAGTGAATTGGAACTATCGAATTCTTTATGCAAACCTTCATCAAGCGCAAGCAAAAATTCCATGGCTTTTCTGGCAGCATTTTTCCCTTCTGGCCTGCTGGCATGCCCCTGTTTACCTTGAACAGAGAACTTTAACCACAGTATGCTCTTTTCCGCTATTTCTATCTGGTCGCCTTGAGGGCTTCCCGCATCGGGAACCACTATAAGGTCTTCTTTGTCAAAAATGTCCTGCTTTAAGAGGTGCTGAATTCCGTATTTGCTACCCACTTCTTCATCAGCAACAAAAGCTACGCCAAGAGAGTACCTGGGCTTTAATCCTGATTCCTTTATCGCCCTGGCGGCAAAAAGGGATGCCACCACAGCTTGCCCATTATCTTCACTTCCTCGACCATATATCCTTCCATTTTTCACCACTGGCTCGAATGGGTCAGTATCCCATAGAGAGAGATCTCCTTCAGGAACTACATCCAGGTGAGAAATAATCCATATGGTCTTTTCCTCTTCTCCATCAATTTTGGTTACAAGATTGGGTCTTACTCCCTCTCTGGCCCTCTCATCCACAGCATCATATCTTTCAATTTCAAACCCTTCTAGCAACTGCTCAACGTATTTTGCTTTATCCAGCTCACCATCGCCACCATTTTCGGGGCTCAGAGCTTTGATCCTGATTAAATTGGCCAGAGTTTCTGCAATTTCGTCTCTACTGGACTCTAATTTTTCAATCAAATCCTGAGTCATTAACTCAATAATCACCCAAGACGGCTATCAACTTCTCTCTTCATCTCTTCGACCATCTTAAGAGTTTCATTATCCTTTACTTGCTGACTAAGAGTCTCCAGCTCAACCTTTACAGGAGCAAGAACTTTAAATTGGTCCTCTTCTTTGTTATCCACAACATCGATCGCTTCTTTGAGGGTCGCTATTTTCTTTCTGGCTATGAAGTCCTTTTCAAGCTCCTGCTTGAGGCTTCGGAGCATCTCTGCAATTCTCTCCCCTTCTTCAGTAAACCTTACCACTCTGATTCTCCCTTTAAATTCGCTCTCTAGCAGGGCGTTGTCTTCAAACTCGCTCAAAACTTTGGATATGTAGCTGTAAGGAGAACCCACATCCTTGGATATTGCCAGCGGATAGGCTTTCTCCCCATTTTCTTCTGCCTCCAGTATTCTTAACATTATGTCCACGGTTTTTTCATGAAGGAACATCTTATACAAATTCAACTACTTTCCCCCCTTTTGCAGGCGTAGGCGTGTTCAACCTTATAGTATATTTTTGTATCGCAATTAATCCCATTTTACCTTACTTTACATATATTTTACCTAAAAAGATAATTTACATCATTTTATCTAGGTTATGCGTTTTAATAAAGGGAATAAGGCAGAGAACACCTTTAATTTGAGGGGTACCTTGCTCCTAAGGATCTTTCCCATATCATTGTTGGTCACCAGCTTCATATACCGGGAGATTTCCTCATTGTCCATCATATCCCAGCATCTTTTTATGTAATTGCTTCTTTCCATCGCTCCCAGCAAGTAAATCTTCCACATGACATCGAACTTTTCCAGCCGCCCTCCTTCAAAGTACTGATTTATGGCCTTCCCCGCCTGATCGCCCGCTACCATTGAGGTGGGAATGCCTGCCCCTACATGGCTAAGGACCATGCTTGCAGAATCGCCCACCAGCATAGTATTACCGTAAACAGTTCTTTGAAGAGGAGGATCAACAGGAACGAAAGCACCTATTTTGCTTATCACCTCAGCACTTCTGAGGAATTTTGAGCTGTGAGGATACTCTTTTACAAACCTGTCCAGAGCTTTATGAATGTCGTCCCCCGGATTTGCCTGTTCCCTAATAAAACCTAACCCTACATTGGCATACCCTTTCCCCTTGGGTATTATCCAGGCATAAGCGCCGGGACAGATCTTTTTGCCCACGAACATGTAGATGGTATCCTCTTCACATTCAACCCCCTTCATGAGGTATTGTTTAGCAGGAACGCGTGTGTAGTTCCACACGCCCAACCTTCTGGCTATTCTGGAGTTTGCACCATCGCAGGCCACTGTGACTTCCGGATTTATGGTTTCCCCGTTATCCAGAACAAGTTTGCCATCATCAAAATCCGTGATTTTAGTGTTCAGCTTCAATTCATGACCCGAGTTGTTGGCTACGCTTTGCAGCATTTTATCTCTGTTCAACACATGCATGTTGAAATCGACCCGGAAGGTCTTTCCGTTGGGGAGGACAAAATCCGTTTCTCGAGTGATATTGGTTTCGAATCTCTTGGGGATATCGAAAAGGGAATGATCATGAAGGTCGGGAAGAAGCTCTTCCATCTCCTCTCTAGTAGGGACAATTTCCCCACACTCAACCGGATAACCCAATCTCTCTTTTTTATCTATTCCTACAACCTTTAAATCCTTAGATAAAGAGTTTAAAGTGAACGTTCCTGCTACACCAACGCCAGCTACTGCTACATCCACTTCCACATCCATATACCTCCCTAAAACCCTCTATATAAATGACTACCGCAAAAATCTTAAGTTGTCACCTCCCCCTGGGTATGTGAACTGGGTAAACACATGGGAGAAAATATTCAATTCTTTTGATATGCTTAAAAAGATGCTCGCCGACAGATCTGAGTGTGATGAGAACTGTATTGAGGTCTTTGACCCCCCATATTCCATAAAGATGCTTAAAAAGGAGAAAATAGTGGTCTTTCAGTTAGAGGGCGAAAATATAGCAACGCTGGACAAAAGAGGTCTCCATAACCATTCCGATGAGCACCTGGAGGTTGTACAGGAGTGGTGTACAGCACTCACCTCTCTGGGATTCAAAAGATACAGGACCAAGAGCAAGAGTTAATCTATAATTTAACATATTGACGAATATTGACAATAACCACACCCCCTTATTTCCTGTGGAGTTGGTATTGATGTGGTTTTGATGCTCTGTTCTTTTTTTCTTAAAAAATTAAAAATTAGAAATTCATATATATCTTCATCATTTATACCATTTTACTCCAATTTCGAGGTTATCAAATAGAAAGAGTTTTACGGATAAAAAAAGAATTATGGTTGAAAATGCGTAGGACTGTAAAGGATTTACTGGTAGAGATAAAAGATACTTCAGAGCTAATGATAGATTTGGCCTACTCTGCTGTGCTTTTTGACAATGATGACATTGCTGAGGAGGTCATCAGTTTGGAGAAGAACATGGTCGACTACCTGAAGGAGATCAGGGTAGTTTCAATCCTCTCCGTGAGAAGGGTTGATGAGGCAGAGTCTGTTTCTGCAATTTTGCAAATAGCCAACGCAGCTCAGAAAATCGGCAATGCTGCAGGAGATATTGCAATGCTCACTATTAAGGATTACAAGCTCCCCAGAGAGGTTATCAACTCCATCATCATCAACAGCGAAGAAACAGTAACCAAAGCCCAGGTAACCAGAGAGTCAGAGGTTGCCGGCAAGACCCTGGGAGAGTCTAAATTACATACCAGAACAGGTTTTAGGGTCATTGCCATCAGAAGAGGGGTGGAGTGGGTATACAACCCTGGTAGAGATACTAAGATTATGAAGGGGGATGTTTTATTTGCCAGAGGGGATGTCACCGGTATCCCCAATTTCTTCGAGCTGGTGGTGGGAGAGAGAAAAGAGATCGGTAGAGAAGAGCCGGAAAAGGAGATAACTGACCTGGACAAAGCCGTGTACACCATCATACAGATGAAGAACATGTCAGAGCTGGCTGTAGACCTCAGTTACCTATCTATACTCTACGATAATGAGGAGATTGCTCATGAAGTGATATACATAGAGAACGAGATAGACAACATGAAATATCAGCTCCAGCACTGGGTTCTAAACAGCAGCAAGGAGTTTGAATCCAAAGTAAGACCCCTGATCGCTCTGCTTGAGCTATCCTATACATCAGAGGTTATTGCCGATTCTGCCAGAGAAATATCAGAGGCCGTAGCTCAAAGAATGGAAATCCACCCTATATTCAAGGAGGCCATGAAAGAGACAGACGAGATTATCTCTATTGTCGAAGTCACAAGAGATTCCAATCTGAACGGGCGGTCTCTTGGTGAGGCTAAAGTAGAGACTAATACGGGAATGCATGTTATAGCCATAAAGAGAGATAGTAACTGGATCACGAGACCTTCTGCAAATACCAAAATGTTTGCCGGCGATTTGCTAATCACCAAGGGGACCAGAGAGGGCAGAGAAATTCTCAACCAGATTGCTATACCGACCCAGCAATCTCAGCAATGAAACTGGAGACCAGATCTTTCTCAATTTTTGAGTCTCTTCCATTTTTACAAACTGCCGTCCTCACACCAACTATATCTGGATCCAGTCCCTTTAGAACGGCTGTATGATTGGCTTTTACACCACCAGCTAATGCACAGAGGAGTTCTCTTTTTCGGGATTGTTCTACGAACTCTTCAAGTTCATCAGTTTTCATGTGGTCGAAAAGCGTTTTGCCATCCTTAATGGCTGTGTCAATCATAACCACATCTACTTGCGCTCTCTCACCTACCCTGGGCAGGACAAGAGGCGAAATAGAGTTGATCCTATAATAGTCCGCATAAGCTGCTGCCACCAATTTCTTACCTTCATCAAACTCTTTAACGGACCTGAGCACAGGCCTTAACATGTTATAGGCTTCATCCTCAGTTTTAGCTCCAAATAAACCTATTTTGATATAATCCGCTCCGGATTGAGCTGCACCTAATGCTGCAAGGCTCGCTGTACCTGGCTTATACTCCATATCCCCTATAGTAGCGCTGATCAGCTTTCCATATTCAACAGCAAGACCTTTTATTTCCCTTATAATCCAGGGGAAACTGGCACCTAAGGAGCCTTCTGCCGGGTTTTTAACGTCAATAATATCTGCTCCACCTTCTATTGACTCCATAGCCTCTTTACTATCCACTGGACTTATGAGAACCTTCACGATCCATGTTACTGGAAAAGGGTTTAAGATTATTTTGTTAACTCCCCTTTAAGTTAAAAAATAGTGTGCTTCAATAGTTAATAATCGGTGATTGGCAAATACTTATAAATCCTGTTCTACCAATTACTATACCATGAAAAAAATCGCCATTATAGGTGTAGGCAACCTCCTGCAAACTGATGACGGCGTTGGTATATGGGCGGTCGATGAGTTGGGAAAAAAAGATCTTTCAAACAATGTAGAGGTTATTGATGCTTCTACCGACCCCATGGTAGTTCTGGATGCTATGGACAACAAAGACAAGGCTATAGTGATAGATGCTTTCGCCGGTGGCCACGCTCCTGGAACCTTCTACAGGTATAAGATAGAGGATCTGAACATCGGTGATCAGGAAGATTCTTTCGATATCAGTTTACACAGCATGTCCTTTTTAGATGCACTTAAGAACGGGAAACACGCCTACAACCTCCCCAGAGAGATAGTTGTCATTGGAGTAGAGCCGGAGAAGATTGAGACCGGTATGGAACTCTCGAAAACTTTGAAGGAGAGGTTGCCTCAGTTGATTAAGCTGGTTATGGAGGAGATAAATTGAGGATTTATTTATTGCTGGTACTTATGTTGGGTTTTTCATTTTTATTTTCTGGATGTAGTGATGTTCTTCCTCTCGGCGACAGTAGCACGGGACCTTACGACATTGAGCAAAGGGTATGGCTCAGGAGTAATTTTATTCCTGTAATGGATGTCAACATAACAGGTACACCCAGAGACATGTATGTCGAGCTGGAAACACCTAAAGGAGAGGTTAAGTCAACACAAATTTTCGCCGATAACTTCACAGACCAGACAGGTAAGGCCGAGTTTACTTTAGCAGAGCCTGGAGATGAGGTTACCACAGGTGGTTATGAGATAAGATTAAAGAGTCAGGGAGAAGTTATTTCCTCAAAGAGCTTCACTCTGGAAGAGATTAATCTAGTAATTCAAGATGCCCGATTTAATGTCACTGGAAACACGATCAACAGCATAACATTAACCATTAAGAACGAGGGGGTTCTTCCCGCTTATATCCAGCAAGCAAACGTTAAAGTAGGAGACCAGGATCCCAAAGGCTGGCTGTTCACCAGAGGAGTTTCCCCTCAGGAGACCACCACAATGACCATCCCCCGGGAATTTGAGATCAGAGGGGATACTGTCCACGTCAATGTGTGGTTCTACTACCAGGGAGATCTAGTGGCCGACTATGAAACAGATGTGAGCGCCGAATAACTATAGCGCTCACATAACTTTAATATCCACTTTTTTATTCATCATGTCAGCATCGATTTTGATAGTTTTCTTCTCATGTTTCTGGGCATTTGTCACCTGATAAAAGCGGTCAAAATTAGTTTTTGTAACCTCGTCCCCCTCATCCAGATTATAGAATTCGTACTTTTCCTGCTGGTAATAAGCCCAGTAAACCTTCAATTGATGAGAATAGGGACAATAACCTCCTTTCATCAACCACAAGTAATCTGCACCCTTAACCTGCTCTATTTCCTTCTCCTCAATATAAGAGTTTAACGTGTTCTCTGCCTTATAGTGGTCTATAGCCAGTTTAACTCTGTCAACATGGCTGTAGAGTGTCAATCCGTTAATATACGCCCAGCAGTAATCATCCTGTAACTTTAGACGTACCCCCTTATATTCTTCCTCCCCATTATAAATTGGTTCGACTTTGCCTTCTGTAATAACCACATAACCACCATCTAAAAAGAATCTGGCGATCTGATCTCCTTTATTTGCAATTCCCACGTACTCTGCCATTTCATCAGTAATGCAGTTAACATACTCGAACTCCATAGCATCCCCGGATGCCACTTCCAGAAAATCCTTCATGTCAACCTGTCTTTCAGAGCACTCTACCTGATCGTGTGAGGCTACATTTAAAACAGCAGAGACCGCAGCTATTATTATTAATATTCTGAGACTAATCATTATTGTAATAATAGTGAGTCACTAGATAAAAGTTACAAAAAAACACTTGATGAGGGAGTGATAACTGAGATTTTCTGGCATTCAGAGACCGGAAGTTACGCAATGTTAAAAGATGCACCGCAAAATTGGCCAAATCCGTTAAATAGAATATGAGAAAGTATTTAATAGTGAATTTTTAAGTTAAAATTAGCGCAGGGAAAACCTTTAATAACTTATTGTTGTTATTATCATCATGGGTGATCTGGATTGCCAAAAAAGAGGAAAAAAGTAAGAATACTGATCGTAGACGACGAACCCGCAATGAGAGAAGTAATGGCACTCATACTAAAGGACTACGATGCCATAGAATGTTCTAATGGGTATGAAGCAATAAAAAGATGCGAAGAGAAAGTGCCTGACATAATCCTGATGGACATTATGATGCCCAGAATGAACGGTATCGAGGCAACAAAGACCATTCTAAAAGAATTTCCTGACGTTAAAATTGTAGCTGTTACCGCCTACGCCACCCACAAAGGAAAAGAAATGCTGGATGCTGGTGCAGTCGAAATACTTGAGAAACCTTTTGGAAGGAGAAAGCTTGAAGAGATCATAGAGAGGCTAAGTAATGGTGAGATGGCAAGGACCAAACAGAGAGCTTAAACTTGCCGAGGTTCTTCCTTTTGCTATCATTCTAACTGATGAGGATTACAGAGTTATGTACTGGAGTGAGAAATCAGAGGAGCTATTAGGCTGGGCTAAAGATGAGGTGGAAGGCCAGCCACTTTATGAAGTCCTCCAATTGAGCGAGGAGGAAATCCAAAATTATATAAATCAGGATATGACCCGTATACTTCATCGGAAGGATGGTTCAACCGTGAGATGCGACGTTAAATCTACATCTTTTGATAAAAAGTATGCGTTCTTCTTAAGAGACGTTACCCACCTATTCGAGGAAAAAAAAGAGCTGGAAAGCTATCAGGATTTCTTTGAGAATGCACAGGATATGTTCTTTAGAATCGGTAAGACAGAATTCAATCCCAAACTAGTCCATACACTAGGTTACAGCAAACCTGAGCTTACCGGTATTCCCTTAAATCCACTCGTCCATCCAGAAGACTTGCCTGTAGTCCGTGATGAGTTTTTCCGGGTCCTGAACGGCGAAACAAGGAACTATGAGTTGAGAATGTTATCAAAAAGTGGGGATATCTTATGGTTTGAGGTTTTGGCCTGGCCCTGGAAAAGTGGTGGCGTAACTGTTGGTAGTGAAGGGGTATTAAGGGATATCTCCGAGAGGAAGAAAAGAGAGGCATCCTCAGAAAGACTTCTAGAGCGGCTAGAGGTTCTAAATAGCATACTTCGACATGACCTCAGTAATTATTTGACCGTAATTGGAAATTACATGGAGCTCCTGGAAGAAGAGGCAAATAAGGAATATATAAACAAGATCCAAAATATGGTAAAGAGGTCCCTAGAGCTCATTAACGATATAAAAATTGTTGAACAAGCAGAAAAGACGGGCAAGATCATGAAATCTACAAACCTTTCTGATGTATTAAAAAGTGAAATAAATGCTATTGAGGACCCTAATACCAGTATCAAGTCCGACATATCTGAAGGTCTTTATGTTTGGGCTGACGAAATGGTAAACTCTATCTTCTCCAATCTGCTCTCCAATTCAATAACCCATAACGACAAAGAAGAGAAAATTATAGAGGTCACTGCCAAGAAGTTAAATTCGGAGATAGAAGTGAAGATAGCGGATAACGGACCAGGAGTTCCTGAAGATATGAGGAAAGACATTTTTAAAGAAGGCGTGAAGGACGAAGTCACTGGAAAGACCGGAATGGGACTTTTTCTAGCTAAAACACTTGTAGAAAGGTATAAGGGCAGCGTCTGGGTAGAGGAAAATCAACCAGAAGGCAGCATTTTTTATGTGAGGTTGAGGAGCTCAGAAAACCTCTACGGTTCCTAGGTGGTTTAAGGTCTCTGGCTTCCTTCTGACATTCAATCTTATAAGCTATAGATCAGGGGCTTCCTCTCTACCCCTACCCCCTCATTTCCAGTAGAGACTCAGAAGGTAACTGGTTAATCATTATCGAACGGTTAATTATTATCTAACCTTAGATCTCATTTGTTCAGGCTTTCTCTCAACCTGAAAGTCTCTTCTTCTTTTATTCTGAGATTATCCAGTATCCTGTTCATTTTATTGATCTGCTTGGATATCTCTCTAAAGGTCCTGTCAGTTCCCACGTCTTCTTTTACATCAATAAAACCCCTCATTATCGCCAGCGGGTTTCTTAACCTGTCTGCCAGATACTCAAAGTATTCCAGATTCTCCCGCATCTTATCCAGGGCCTCATTTCTCTTCTGCTCCACTTCAATTGCCTTTAAGGCTAAGGCTAAATCTCCTGCCAATTCATAGATCAAGCTTAACTCCTCGCTAGTAAAGACTTCTGAACTGTAGTGAAACCACATAACCCCATAAAGCCTATCTTCAATAGATAGAGGGATCACCAACCTTCTAGTTGAGTTATTTCCATTTAGTGAGCATTCCTTGCAGAGGTAGTCTATAGAGATCGATCCCATTTTCCTGTTTTCAGTCATCAAAGCTTCCAAACACGGAACCTCTCCTGGGTCTACCGTATATTCCAATTCCTCCTTATTATGTCCAGTTCTCTGCACGATCTCTACCTTCTCTTTGTTGAAGTGACCTATCCGCACTTGAAGGTCTTCCCTCAAGTTTGCTAATGTCTTGCATACTTTTCTGATCAGGCTCCTGCTGCTCCTCTCCCACGCAATTAGATGATTTATTTCTTCAGAAATAGTTAACATCTTCTTTATACTTCTCAGACTATCTTCTTTTTTGTCTGTATTCTTTTCGCTTTTTATCAGCTTACAGTATAGGTTTTCTTCTCCTTCAAGAGCTCTGGCGAATTCAAAGCAAGTTAGTGTTCCCCCATCGCTCTTCCTTAAAGTTACCTCAGAACTTACTGGAGGCGGTGAAATGGGGTTAATATATATATCCTTGATGCTGGCTCCCAGAAGCTCGTCTTTCGTAAAATTGAGAAGCTCACAGATCATCTCATTAACATAAAGGATGTTACCTTCTCTGTTTATGATGAGAACCCCGTCTGAGGATTGGTCAAGTAGTTTGGCTAGAAAAGCGAATATATTTATGTTCAGCCTTGATGGATTGTAAGCCCCCATTCCCATCTAAACAACTCCCTTCAGTATTTACTATAAACTAATAATCTTTCTTCTACTGAATTAATGACTTCTCCAACCTGCTACTGAACCAACTTAAGTTTATTTAAATTCTAACTCATTCTTATATATTTTTTGCTTTTAGTTTTATAGATATGGGGCTTTTTGTTATCAAAAAAGGTGAATAAATTGGGATAGGTAAATATGGAGAAAACTTAAAAAAACCAAGAGGATGCGGAAGAACTATGAGCAGGATGATGGAAATGTTGGTCCGAAGGGGCTTTTTGTGGCAATCATTTGAAATTTATGGAGGTATAGCAGGATTTATCGATTTTGCTCCTCTGGGTAACGGAGTAAGAAGAAATCTAGAAAGGATCTGGCGTGATTATTTTGTTATTAATGAACGTGCTGTTGAGATTGATACTCCTACTATAGGAACTGAAGATGTATTTTCCGCCTCTGGGCATATATCTTCTTTTACAGATGTAGCCATTGAGTGCAAAGAGTGTGGGAGAGTCTTTAGAGCCGATCACTATATCAAAGAGAAATTAGGAATAGAGTCAGACGAGACCATGGACGCTATAAAGGAAATTTTGGATAGTTATGACCTCAAATGCGAGTGTGGAAACGATTTCAAAGAGCCAGAACGCTTCAACCTCATGTTCGCTACCACCATCGGCATCGGGGACAGTAAAAGAGGATATCTCAGGCCTGAAACCGCTCAGGGCATTTTCATAGATTTCAAGAGGTTAAAGGAATACTTTAGGGGCCAACTACCCTTCGGCGTCTCTCAGATAGGTAGAGTCTACCGGAATGAGATCAGTCCCAGACAAGGAGTCATTCGGTTAAGGGAGTTTAACCAGGCCGAACTAGAATATTTTGTGCATCCGGAGAACAAAAGACATCCCCATTTCAGCAAATATCGAACTATGACTGTAACCCTAGAGGATAAAGTGGAGAACTTGCACACTATTACGCTTGATGATGCAGTTTCAGAGGGTATTCTTCCCCACGAACTGCTAGCATATTACATAGGGAAGACTAAACAATACCTACTTGAAGTGGGAGTTAGCGAGGACAAGATAAAATTCAGGCAGCACAAGGATGATGAGAGAGCTCACTATGCTATTGACACCTGGGATGCAGAAGCTCTCACCGAATACGGATGGATAGAGCTGGTGGGGATTGCAGATAGAACTGATTATGATCTCAAAAGACATGCGGAAGTGAGCGGAGAGGATATGAGCGTATTCGTTCAGTATTCTCAACCTCAAAAGGTCAAAAGGAAGAAGTTAATCCCTAAAATGAATAAAATGGGCCCTCAGTTTAGAGATAAGGCAAAGGCTATCGCTAGTGAAGTTGAGAATTACAATGGAAAGGTTGATGATAGTATAGAAGTTGAAGTCTACGGAGAGGTTTTTGAAGTATCAAGGGAGTTTTTCGAAATAGAAGATGTAGAAGAAGAAGTACATGGAGAAAGAATAATCCCGCATGTTATTGAACCATCTTTCGGTCTGGATAGGATTGTATATACCGTATTGGAACACTCGTTTGATTCTGACACTATCGATGGAGAGGAGAGAAAAGTTTTGAGGTTGAAAAAGCAAGTAACTCCCGTTCAAGTATCAGTTCTTCCCCTCCTCACTAAAAATGAGTTTCTCACCATTTCACAACAAATAATATCTACTCTCAAGGAAGTAGGTGTATTCACAGAATATGACACCTCAGGAAGTATAGGCAGAAGATACAGGAGATACGATGAGATAGGCACTCCATTTTGTGTAACCATAGACAAACAGACCTTGGAGGACAAAACTGTCACTATAAGGGATAGAGATACCACAGGACAGGTTAGAGTCAGTATCAACAACCTGCAGGAGATTATTGAGGAGTTAATTCACACCGACAAGTCCATATACGATTTTGGAGAGAAATTCAGGTAATCCTAATCAGATAATCAATATCTGATCATAGCCTTTTAATCCTTTCTGCTAGACTGGTTATTTTTTCCATGACTTCAATAATATCTTTGATCTCTTTTACATCCCTGGCGTTCTCCAATTCCCCGGATAACTTAAGAAGAGAATTCTTTAAAGAGATCTCTGTCGTGCTCATATCCATTTCTTCATCTATTCTACTACTACCCCTTATGACCTTTTTTTCTGGTCCCTGTTGCTGGCTAGACTTATCAACTTCATTCCCCACCTCTCCCTCAGAAGTGACTACATCGGTTTCTGAGGCATCTGCTACCTCTCTTTCTCCTTTCTGCCCTATTATAGCCTCTTTTTGACATGAAGGACAGAAAATCCTTTCTCCTTCTTGAAAGAGGGGAACATTACATTCTGGACAATGATAAGAGAGCATTTTGGCTCCTCTAATTAGCAGTTTTGAAATATCCGAAATTTTTTTATCTTCCATACCGTCATATCGATAAATCGTAATAAAAATTTCACTTTTGAGGAGGTGTAGGTATGACTGATGAAGTACCGGAGGGTGTGCTGGAAGTTCTAGATAGGATTATGCAGGATGACACCGTACCTAGAAATATAAGGAAAGTTTCAGGAGAAATAAAAGAAGATTTATTACATGGTAAGGAGAGTTTAGCGGTGAAAGCATCTTCTGCAATCTCTATACTCGAGGATTTGTCTGCTGATCCCAATGTACCCATGCACGTAAGGACTTTAATCTGGAATCTTTCAAGCCAGCTGGAGAGAATATCTGTTGAGGAATAAAGAGAGCCGTTATCTGTGAGATAAGGATCAAGTTGAGTGAATTTTGTATTTTCCAGGATTTTTCTCGGGCAAGTAGGTTTAATTTGCTCTAGAAGATAATTTGTTCTTTGGTAGGCATTTTCTTATCTT
>JBKHKH010000074.1:0-9525 GCA_046537735.1 Archaeoglobaceae archaeon
GTACGAGTCTGACCCCAAGATCCATCGAATCCTGGGGAATATCTATTTCAACCAGCGATTTTTTGATGCGGCGAAAAAAGAGTATATTAAAGCTTTAAAGGCTTACTCAAATGATAAGAACATCCATCTAAAACTGGGGGACATCTATTACTCACAAAAAGAATTCAAAAATGCCATCAAAGAATACAAAGAGAGCCTGAGAATCGATCCTGACCTTGTTGAAGCCCGAATAGGACTGGGTAATGCATATTTCAGGAATAGAGAACCAGATAATGCAGTTAAAGAACTTGAGAAAGCTTTAAGGATCGACTCCGGTAATGATGGAGTTAGATACACTTTAGGAATTGCTTATAATGATACGGGAGATCACGAATCGGCCATCAAAAATCTTTCAAAATTTTTAGACAATAATCCTGACCACGAAAATGCTCATTTTGTGTTAGGAACGCTATTCTGGGAAAATAAAGAGTGGTCCAGGGCAATTAAACATCTCCAGGAAGTTATTAGATTAAATACAGACCATAAGGACGGTCATTACAGATTAGCGATTGCTTATAAGGAGAAGGGTAAGTTCGAGCTGGCCAGGAAAGAGCTGGAAGAGGTTATAACCTACCGAAGAGACGAGAATGTTTGCTTCCACCTGGGGATGGTGTACTATGAGCTGGGTGAGACCAGGAAAGCAATTAAATTCTTAAAAGAGAGCTTAAAACTCAACCCCAGTAACACCAAAGCCAGGTACATCCTGGGAACAGCTTATAAAAGCAAAAAAGAGATCAATAGAGCTATTGAAGAGTTTAAAGAGTTGCTAAGAGAGACCCCCCATGATCTGAATGCCCGCTACGAACTGGGTGAAATGTATAAAGGATCAGGAGATCTTGACCTGGCTGCAAAGGAATTTCTGGAGATGCTCAAGAGAAATCCCAACCACTACAAAGCAAAACTAAGGTTAGGAGAGATATATAGAGAACAGGGATTTTTAAACCTCGCCGTAAAAGAGTTCAACGATGTACTCCGCAACAGGCCGAGTGATATCGATGCACACCTCAACCTGGGAATGATCTATTACCAACAATATGACGCAGATAAAGCAGTTGAAAAGCTTCAGGAAGTGGTCAGACAGGATCCAGATAATACTAAAGCTCATTACGCTCTAGGGTATATGTATTTCTGCCAGGAAAACTACGGAAGAGCTATTGATGAGTTCAGTGAAGTTTTAAGAAAGAACCCCGATGATAAAAATTCTCTTTACTACTTGGGTCAAGCATACAACAAAAAAGGAGATGTGGATAACGCCATAAAGATCTTTGAAGAAATACCTAAGACCGATCCCAGACACGTAGAGGTGAGATATAATCTGGGTGTGGCTTATAAGTGTAAGGGCGAGGTAGATAAGGCCATAAACGAGTTCGAAGAGATCTTAGACATATCTCCACATCATATTGAGGCCAGATATAATCTGGGTGTGGCTTACAAAAACAAGGATGAAATCGATAGAGCTGCCCAAGAATTTATGGATATACTGGAGAATTCCGATCACCTGGAAGCCCGTTGTGAACTGGGACACATTTATAACCAAAGAGGGGATTTCGAGTCCGCCATAGAGGAGTTTACTCATATCCTGGATATAGAACCGCAACGCACTGGTGCTCGTTTAGGGCTGGCAGACACATACTACAAGCAGGGTGAGATCTACAAAGCAGTTGATGAGTACAAAGAAGTACTCAGAGTTGAACCTGACAATGTAAAAGCAAGGTACAACTTGGGATTATCCTATAAAGGGGCTGGAGAAACTGAAATGGCTATCAGAGAGTTCAAGGAGGTTCTAAACTTTGACTCAAGCTTTATAGAAGCCCATCTCAACCTGGGAATTGCCTACAAAACCAAGGGTGACCTGTACAATGCTGAACTTGAGTTCAAGGAAGCAATCAATCTGGACGCCAACAACGACGAAGCCTACTACCAACTAGGCACTCTGTACCATGATAAAGGGAACGAAAATGAGGCCATGGAAATGTACTTCAAGGTATTGAATATCAACCCCGGCCATCCCTATGCTCATTTGAATCTGGGTGTGGCTTATTACAAGCAAGGCAAGATCAACTCCTCTATCGAAGAGTTTGAAGAGGTTCTGAGATTGGATCCCCAAAATGCTGATGCCTACTATAATTTGGGAGTTGCCTTCAGAGACCAGGGTGACTTCCAGAAAGCAATCGAGTATTACAAGAGGTTCATGGACGTGGCTCCACCTGAATACTCCAGATTCTTCAAAATGGTCCAGGATACCATAAGGCAGCTAGAGAGTACCACTAAAGAAGGGCTATTGAGGAAATAAAAAGGATAAAGAATCACTTACCTATTCTTTTAATGTCCTATTTTTTCTTTTAATGTCCTATTTTATTCAAATATCCTTTCCAACAGCCATTGAGAGTCGAACTTCTTAAGGTCATCGTAGCCCTGACCTATACCGAACAGAAGTATAGGTTTACCGGTTACATAGCTGGTAGAGATCGCAGTTCCCCCCTTGGGATCCGCATCCAATTTGGTGAGGATAGTTCCATCGATTCCCACCGAGTTATTGAACATTCTGGCCCGCTCCACAGCGTCATTCCCGGCAATGCTTTCGTCCACAAATATGGTCAGGTCCGGGTTGGTGATCCTTTTGATCTTCTCCAGCTGCTCTATCAGATTTCTTTTGGTATGCATCCTCCCTGCAGTATCAGCAAGAACTACGTCTAATCCTTTGCTCTCCGCATGTTTAACAGCATCGTAAATGACTGCCGCTGGGTCTGAGCCCGCTTTATGCTTGATCATCTTAACGTTTAGTCTGTTGGCATGCTCCTCAAGCTGTTCAATAGCTCCTGCCCTAAAAGTATCTCCGGCAGCTATGACCACAGAATTATTATTGTTCATCAGCCTCTTGGCGAATTTGGCGATAGTGGTAGTTTTACCAGTTCCGTTAACTCCCACAAAAATGATGTTCAATGGTCTCTTTTCCTTCAATTTGGAGTGGATATGATCTTCAAAATCGAATTTGTTTCTGTCCAGGATCTCTTTAATAATGCTCTTCAACTCTCCCAGGACGATATCCGAGAGCTTTTCATTGATCTTTTTTGTTCTGCCCACCAATCTATCCCTGAGCTTATCCGATATCTCCTCTACTACCTCAAAAGCCACATCACTTTCAAGCAAGGGGACCTCCAGCTCGTCCAGAATGAACTCGAGTTTCTTCTCGTCAATTACAATTTCTCTTTTAAGCAAGAGGGTTGAGACTTTCTTTCTCAGGCCAACCTTTGATCTGGTCTTTTCCTCTGCTTCTACAGTTTTGGATGCTACTCTATCTTCTGACTCCTCTTCTTGTAATCTAGACTTACTGAGAGCCTTATCTTCTTCAACCACAGTCTCTTTTCGCTCTACTGGCTCTGCTGGCTCACCTTCTTCTTCACTGATAGATTCTTCAATTCCTTCGTCTACTTTTCTTCCAAAGGACTTTAACCTGTCCTTCAGCCCCTTGAACATTCTATTCCTCTCTGGCCAGTTCGGCTAGTTCCTGCTGTATTTTTTCTGCTTCGTTCGCGATTTGGTCAAACGTATTTTCCAGATCGGAAATACTCTTTTTTAGGTTCTCTCTTCTCTCTTTTAGAGATTCGATAGCATCCTTGACCTCCTTTTCCATGACCACTCCACCGCCAACATCGCAAAGCATTTTCCTGGATTCTTTAACATCAACGTAAGCGAAAACTCCGCCACCTAAATTCATCAAGGCTTCTACCTTTCCGTCCAGAGATTTGAAATACTCAAGGCTTTCGATAGTGCTATCAAGCTCATTCTTTGCGTTTTCTACCTCATTGATCCTGCTTTGAACTGTTTCACTATCATTTCTCAACTGCTGAAGGTAGAGATATTTCTCCTGAACTTTTCTATTCTTCTCCTCCTTCTCCATAATAACCAGCCCATTTTATTTAATAAGGAGTTTCCTCTTCTTCAACCTGTCCGATGTTTTCGATCTCTATCAGGTTCCTCTTTATCTTGTGATTGCTTCCTATTAATGAATATACTTTTTCGATAGCCATTCTTTCATTTTGTGCTTCTACCTTTTTAGTGAACGTCTGCCATTTTCTAGCTTTTCTAAACTTTCCTCTTGCTTCAAAAATCATAAAATCACCTCATGAAATCCCAATGCTCCTTCAACAACTCCTAACTCAAAACCAGTTGTGTCTTCCCCGGCTATGTAACCTTTACTATTTGCAACCAAACCTGTTCCCACCATGTCCCCTCCATAATTCACCGTTCCGGGCTCAACTTCAACTTGAAGGATTTCTTCTATCTTTTTGATCTCCCGTTCAGAAGAGTTAGGATTTACAAGACCGCCTTTCTGTGTGACGCAGGCAGCCATACCAACTGTCTTTGTGCTTCCTATCACACCAGGCTCAATATCAATGTCCAGGGCTTTTTCTACTTTAGATATCAGACCTTTATCCGCCTCTGGATGTACTATACCGCCGTTATCGTTTACACATAAAATATTACCAAAGCAGGTCATATTCGTTTCCAGCACAGTCAAATCAAGAAATTTTTTCAGCTTTTTTTTCTCTCTGCTCAAGATGCGATGGCTAACCACTGCACCATTAGAATTTGCTGCCAGTAAAGCTCCTACCAGCTCTGAGCCAGCTATGGTGGTGACCACCACTTCAGTATCAAGTTTATCCTTCAAAAGCTCTTTTGCCCTTCTGTTATTAACTCCCAGAATCGAAATATAATCGGTTACTCTGATATAAAGTCCAATTAAAGGATTCCCATTGATCCTCAGCAGATTAGGCATAACTAGGCAAGTTCTGCTTCAACTACACCATCATCGAACTTGACGGCTCGAACCTTTATCTTAGCAGGTGGTTTTTGAGCTCCCCTACTCCAAATACTCTCATTCAAACTCTCATTTATCCTTATATTTTCAGGATCAGCTTTTAAGTGCTTCGAGAGATAGTTTCTCACATATCTGGCAGCCTTTTTGGTCCTAAGCCACCTGGGATACTTCTTCATCTTTTGTCTCAATCTGAGTGAATAAACTCTTTCAGTAACTATCGTGGCCATGCTTATCACCTCAATTAGACCTTGAGTTTGGTCATCCTCCAGTTCCTTCTCTTGGGGCTAGCGAATACCTTTCTGTTGGTTTTCATGGTTATCCAGACTGGAGCTCTCCTGTTTTCCTTCAAACGCTTGCTAAGCCTCTTTTTCACTCCCAATGTTTTTTTACTCATATCCATCTTCCCCTCACTTTCTTCTAATGGTAGGTTCTCTCTTTTTGGGTATTACCTTTTTCAGTATCTGCACCAGCATATCATCTGTTACTACCTGATTGAGTCTTCCTGATTGAGCCAGCATTAAGAGCTGATTTTCAACACTTTCTGCCAGTTCCGGATGAGCGATTCTTATTCTTCCCAACCTCTCTCTTGCCTCCGAGTCCAGTATAGAGCGCAGAATTTGTTTCTTCCTCTCTTCATACTCCTGCTGTTCTTCCTGCTGCCTTTGTAGTTCCTGATCTTGTGAACCTTGCTCCTGCAATTGTTTTAGCCTTCTTCTCTTCAGCTCTTCAAGATCATCGTCCATAGTAAACACCTCAGGTCAGTATTTGGCAAGAGCTGGTACTTCCTTTACAATGGCATCTTTAAGCTCCTTGGCGCTTTTGTCCATAAAAGCCCTTCCCTGTGGTGTTACCGTCCTACCCTTCTTCTGGGTTTGGACATAACCAGCTTTTTCAAGCTGTTGAAGAATGTCTCTAATTATAGAACCACTACCTCTATTGAACCTTGATCTTTTGACCCCTCTTCTTTGTTTTCCACCATAAAACGTCTTTAATCTCTCGATCCCCACAGGTCCATCTGTATAGACTTTTCTCAATACTGATGCGGCTCTCAAATACCACCAGTCCCGCTGTTCAGGGGCTCTTTCCTTGTTAACCCCCGTCTTTACGAAATATGCATATTCAGGTGGCTGTAGTTCTTCAATCTCCTTTAATTTTTCCGCCACATTCCTGATCAAGTTATCGGTTGGAACATCATATACTGTTGCCATTTTAACACCTCAAGTTATCTGCTTACCCTATCTTTATTTCTCCAAGGTGAGTACAAAGCCTTTCAAATCCACCAGCTTGCCATCAACATTTGAGGCTATCTCCTCTGCAAGCTTTTTTTTATCTTCATTTCGGAAGCTGCGGAGCATTCTAACTTTTACTATCCCGTGCTTCTCAAGACGAGAATTTATCTCGCTTATTAAATTTTCTGTCAATCCATTCTTTCCTGCGTTTATGGTATCGACCTTCTCCATCTTCGCACTCCGTTATATTATGTTTTTGTTCAATTCAGATTTTAGATTTTTAACTTTCCCAGTTATGATTAAAAATTTTTGGGTGAAGAGGTGAAGATTGAAGGGAGTGGTGGCCGTAAGCCCCCTTCTGTTTTAGCGGCATTAATCTAAGCGCCTTAACGGCTTGCACCAGCAGGGTCGGCCGTTTCATCTCCAACATGGTGACCTCATCCTTTCGGAATCCTCGCCTGTCCCATGCGGAGTATCGTTTCTGTGCCGGTCCACCCCTCTCGGGGTACTCCCTTGTGGGAGCCTGTCACATACGGTGGGGGGACTTTCCTCCTCTCGGTCAGCCGCTCACCACCTCTCCCCTACTAAATTGGGTAGAATGATATTTAATTTTATCTTCGACTCTGGAATATACTCAACGATAGACTAATCATCCTTCTGAGCAACTTCAATAGCCTTTCTGATATAAGCGTCCCCTACCTCATGAGGAGAGTAGATAAGCAAATCCTTAACCTTCTCCATGAACTGCAAACTATCAGCATCAAACCTGTCGAAAAAGCTACAAATGTATTTCCTGTACTCGGTGTTCAACTCCAAATCCCTTTGTCTAACAATTTGGTAGCTGCCATAAGAAGCTGCGAGATGATAGAGGACATTGAGGATTAGCCTGCCCTTATAGGCAGTACTGAACCTGGATAAGTATTTCTCATTTCTTTTAGAGATGCCAATAGCCTTCTTACAATCAACTGAACAGGGATAAAAGTTGGAAGTGAAATGAGAATAAAATGAGTCAGGAAGCTCAACATCCTTAACTTTATGAGGTCTTAGAAAGCAATCCAGAGCAAACTCCAGGTCATTGTTTTTAAGGCACTGGAGAGCGATCTCAGTCTCATGATTCCTTCCCTCTTCTTTGGCTTTAATAAACTCTGATACGCAACATCGAGGATATCCCAGCAACTTACCCTCCGTTTTATTGATGGTGACCACTTTACCCACCACTTCACCCTTCAATTCCTGTACACTGTTGGCATACCTTTTACTCAACTCTTTGAAAGTATTTATCTCCGTTTCCTTGATGTATGAAAGTTCCTTCTCCACTTTTTGGGATTTGCCTTCGTCACATAAATAGAAAAAAACCCCGGGAGAAATCAATGGTTCTGATATTCGGTTTAATATGGTAGCGGATGGTACGATCTCCAAACCATTTTCTCTGGAAGCGGAGTAAAGAGAAGACCCTTCTATCTTACCTTTGATCCAGCCCTCAACTTTTCCAATGTCATCAAAACTCTGAGAATCCAGTATTTTATACAACTCTTCTGTTGCATGGATCACTATATCGCTAAAGAACTGTTGTAGTAGAACACAATCTGTAGTCCCAGCCTTAATTCTTCCTATTTCAATAAAAAAAATGGGACTTATATCTAAGGTAGAGGTTCCCTCTACTTCCATTTACTTTACCTGATCCGGTGCTAGCTTGTTCAAAATGGTGTGATCAGTGATTACTCCCACAGGATTTCCTTTGTCTGCCACTACCAACATCCTGACGTCCTCATCCCTCATCAATCTCAGTGCTTCTTTTATACGGGTGTCCTTTTCCACCTGGACGGCTTTGCGACTCAAGAAGTCTTTTACGGGTCTATCCAATTTGTTTTCTGAGACTGCCTGGGCTACATGCCTCAGGTTGAATATCCCGATTATTTTATCATTCTCCTTGACTGGAACATGGCGTATTTCTCTTTCCACCAGTATTTGTGCTGCTCTAGGAACTTTCTCATTGGAGTCAACCGAGATTATTGGAGATGACATGTGCTCCTCAACGGTATCTTTGGGCAAAGCCAATATCTTATCGATAGAAACCACAACGGAGCTGGTAGTATCATCTCTTCCAGCTACTTTGCCATAAAGCATTAGCTCGTTAACCGGAGTCGGCCCTACAATAAGCCTATCTCCGGATGTCAGCTTGTTCAAACTCCCCAGCACTTTTATTCTGGCCTGACATAGTTTGGGATGAGTTAGTAAAGGAAAGACGACTTCCTCGGCATTCAAAGTGGAGGGCTCGTCGTTAACAATAATGGGCACTCTTACAGATTCTTCCGGCTTGGTAACAGAAAGAAGCTCGTAAGCTTTGGAAGTTGGCCTGTATCCCCCCTTAGGACCGGGAACACCTTCAACCATTCCAATTGCTCTTAAGGCTTGCATTTGATTCCTTACTGTACCTGGATTTCTGTTTATGAGGTCAGCTATCTCTTCACCCTTGACAGACAAACTTCGCTTGTCCTTATAAATAGTTATTAGAGCATGCAATATATCTTTTTGGATCTGGGTCAATTCCATCATTATGCTCCCTCAGCTAACTTAGGGTTAAAGAAAAGAGTATAAATATCTTTCTTGCACTGTTAATATTTCACTCCATAATACCTTTCAAAATATCTACCCGACTCGAGTAATAAAGGAGATGAGTTTTAACAAAATAAAATAAGTACAGGAGATAATATGGAAGAATTCGAACCTCGGAAACTGCCTACTGTGTTAACAGCGGAAGAATTGATCGATAAAGCTTTCAGAAGAGCTTCAAAAGTCAGCGAAAAGAACAAAAAGAGAAGGTACATCAATAAGCTGAACACAATTTTGAATGTAACTTCAGGTCACTTACAAAAAGTTATCTCATCCAATCCCAGTTACGACAATCTTCCCGAATTTTATAGAGAGCTGGTAGACGTTACTGTAGGTCTGAGGGAGATCAAGAAGAGCCTGGCAGCACTGCAATGGGCTGAAGATTCGGTTCGCAAAGTTATAAACAAAAGCGTGAGGGATATAAAAGGAGGTAAAGACCTCGACCCGGTTTTAAAGTCAGCCTATGGCAGAGTTTCATCCATTATCAACCAGATCGACCCTCAACTTAGATACCTGAACGAGTCCAGGAACTTGTTGAGAAAAATACCTACATTTTCCGATTCGCCCACTGTGGTAGTGGCGGGATACCCCAACGTAGGGAAATCGAGTCTGGTAGCCAAAATATCTACGGTCAAACCCAAAATTGCTACCTATCCCTTTACTACTCAAGAGATATTCGTGGGGATCAGGGGTCTCAATGGTGATAAGATCCAGATTATTGATACGCCAGGCTTGCTCGATCGTCCCTTCCATAAGAGGAATAACATTGAGAAAAGAGCAATTTTATGTCTCCAATATCTAGCAGACTGCATATTATTTATC
>JBKHKH010000162.1:0-3430 GCA_046537735.1 Archaeoglobaceae archaeon
CTGGCGACAACAGTATTCGCAGTGATGCATGCAGATAGGGGTCCAGCAGAATTCGTTTTCGTATTCTCGGGTGGTTTGTTGATTGGGTATATATTTCAGAGGACCAGGAGCCTGTTCTTTGTCACCGTTATCCACGGAACGATGAATGTCCTGGTCTTCGGCCTATTTCAGGCCTACAGTTAAGCACCAATCTAACTGTTGAGCATCCGGGTGCATTAGTCACAGTTAGCATTAGTATAGAACTTCTATTACCTTGAAGGCCACAATAGCGAAGAACACGAACAAAAGAGGGAGGATCGACATATTCAGGCTGTGCTCAACGGTCCTGTCATAGATATCAGAAGCAGAAATGATCTCTTTGGAAGAGAGGAGCATGATCAAGAATATAGTAGCAAATAAACCTCCCCATACTAATCCTATAGTGGTTGCAGTACCAATCCCCCCTTCCGAAATGGTGTTGACCAGTGTTATCATGGTTTCAGGATTAACTGCCCGAAATCGTTTATTAAGCTTGCGGGATTTTGTTTAGCTAATTGTCATTATAATAAGGCAAGGTGTTCGTTTGATTATTTAGAGCTGGGATACTAGAACAGAGCAATTTCCGTTAACCGCTACCCAAAGTGTTCTTCCAGCATCTTGAGTTTTTCCTGAGACTTAAGGTCTTGTTTGAAGCCAATGTCGGACTGCATGCTCTCAAAAACAAGCTGCTCGATCAAAGAGTCAATGTCAAGGTCTCTCCAATTACAGTAATTGAACAGGAGGTCGTAGACATCCTTTGACAGCTCAACATTGACCTCAACTTTCTGTGATCTCATCTTACCCGATTCCATAGCTACACCCCCAAAACAAAAAAGAAAAGATTATGGTTTAACTGTTGCGCCTCCACAGGAAAACGGAGATTACTCCAGCGCCAACCAGAACCGCTGTCAGCAGCTCGGGGACTGCCGAAGTGTAGGCAGTTGCACAAGCATAAACCCAATCACTGTCTTCAGCACTGTCTACAACTTTTATTGCGAATTCTTCACCAACTTCGGGTGTTGCAGATTTATTGAATGTTATATTCAGAGTAAATCGGTAAGTACCTGTAGACTCGGGTGTCCAATTATAACTTATTTTTTGAGAGGGCCCATCATCAACTTTTTCGAGGTTAACAGGTTCAGAGGTCTCCAATGTCCCGTTTATTTTGTCAGTTAGGGTTTTAGTAGTTTTATTATGGAATGAAATATCCAACTGATGAGTAAACAGTTCTGATGAATCTTCTATCTCAATATCAATAATATACTCTCCATAACCACCTATCTCGATATCCTTTGAACCGGGACTCACATTTATTTGTTCGCAGCTTCCCATACCTGCGGTCAACAATAATATAAATGCTATTGCAAGCATTTTACTAAGGACTTTCACAGTTTTATACCCCCCTTCTTTAATGTTATCAAGTTACTTGATATCCCTATTTTTAAGGCTTTTCATTTTGTTTTGGTCATTGTTATTATAGGAATTACACTTCCCTATACCTCAAAAGATTGAATGAAAGAGGTATTATCTACAGGATCGAGAAGGTAAAATACTCTTTGCCCGATACTGACCCCCTAGTCATAGCTACAAATCTTGTAGTACCTTCTTATGTATCATTCCTTTCTGGTCTGGCATACCATCACAGTACGACCCAAATACCAGTGGTCACCCAAGTAGTCACCTCCAGAACCAAGAAAAGTGTCAATGGCAATGGAGAGGTGAGGTTCATCAAATTCGATAGGAATAAGATGTTCGGATTTAAAAAAGAGAGAATGGAGAACGGGTATACTTCAGTGGGAGGGATAGAAAAGGTGATCGTTGACGGATTGTTCTTACCCAGGTATTGCCCCATCTCCGAGACCTTCGGCGCCATGGAAGGGATTGACACTGCTAAATTGATTCGTTACGGAAAAAAGATGAGTTCTATAGTCACTTTAAAGAGAATGGGTTATCTACTCTCTCTTTACGGCATAGACGTGTATGATGAGTTGAGAGACCGGCTAAACAATAGATACGACCTTTTAAATCCCTCACTACCTCCTTCGGGAGAAAAGGATAGAAAGTGGAGGCTTAAAGTAAATGAGGCCATAAAGACTGAGGAGGTCATACCCATATATAAAGACGTCCCACCCTACCTTCTGGTGGTGATGAATCTATCCGAGATAATGGCAGAGAAGATACGGGCGATCTATACTAGAGATTAAGCCAGAGACGTTTACGACCTGCACTTTATGGCAAAAAAAGGTAAAGACTTCTATAGAGACAGTAATATTGGCGGTAAATAAGCTGTACTTTCTGTATAATCAGCAGGGTTCATAGACTCACACTCTCGCACCAAAACTTCAGAACGATTTATAAATATCCTGTATCTCCTTTTTTTACATGTTAGGGATAAAGGGCTGGCAGGAGCCCCGATTTGTTTCCATGGTCTACCTCACACTCATTGTATTTGCAGAAGTAGCCATAATCTACAACGTCTCTCTGGGCATTCTTCTTCACTCCGTCATACTTTTCGCTCTTCTGATACACGGCAGCTTAATGGAGGTAGGACTTAACAAATTCCTTATCTCCCTGTCCCTGGCACCTCTGATTAGGATACTCTCCATTACCATGCCCCTTTCATACTTCAGTCTCAATATGTGGTTCTACATAATCAGTATCTGTGTTCTAGCTGCTGCCTTCGCCTGCATATATCTCCAGGGGGTCAGCCCATTTCAGGTGGGAATTAAGTTACCTCGCTGGAGGGATTTACCGTGGGAAATAGCTGTTATAGTGATAGCGGTACCTTTTGGGATTGTGGAGTACCTCATACTGAAGCCGGACCCATTGATCTTCGTGAGCCTTACCACCCTCCTATCCGTTTCACTGATGCTCATCGTATCCACCGGCTTCATGGAAGAACTGGTATTCCGAGGGCTTATCCAGCACCACTCCACCAACAATCTCGGCTTCTGGGGGGTTCCCTTTGTAGCGGTGCTGTTCGGGTCGCTTCACATCGGCAATGTCTCCATCGCAGACTTTATACTGACCACTGCAGTAGGGCTTGTCTTTGGGATGACCGTGAGAAGAACAGGGTCCATTTTGGGGGTCACCATATCCCACGGACTGATAAACATAATCCTGTTCCTGGTCGCGCCCTTTTACCTTTGACCTTTTATCATTAATCGTGCAAGTCTTTTCAACAGGGGGTAGAAGATCACACCCACAGGTATCAGCACTGATACGAGGATTGCCAGGACACCTTTAGTGCCCTGACGGAGTACTTCTTGAATAACCAGGTCTTCATCTCCTCTGAACTCGAACATGTAGGGTATGGCACTGCTCATGAATTCTTTGCTCATGTTAATGTAATCATAAGAGGTGTTCACTGGAGTGGAGACACTCACCAGAGTGATTTCGTTGGAGATGAGAG
>JBKHKH010000075.1:0-9496 GCA_046537735.1 Archaeoglobaceae archaeon
CTAAAGCATCGTGTGTTGTTTTTGATGGCGTTATTACCCAACGCGTTATTGATCTAGCTGCGGGTAAGAATTTGCATTATATTATCGGCGTCAGGCTGGGAAGCGTTGTTAAGGTTCCCACTACCGTTAGAGTTATCACATTTGAAGACTTTTAATTTTTTATTTTATTTATTTTTTTTACTCATCAATACTATTCACCAAAAACTTTTAACCTTTATAAATGAGTATATATGTCATGGAGACTAGAAGACTTCAGCTTATCGGCGGGTCAAGCTTTATGGTCAGTCTGCCTAAAAACTGGGTAAAAGAAAACGACTTGAAACAGGGTGATGACATCGTTCTCAATGTAGATGGATCTGAAATCAACTTGAGCCCCAAAAAATTTGAAAGAGAAGGTATAAAGAGAGTTTACGTCAAGAAGATAATGAAATACGATAAAGAATACCTTTTCAGGTTCATACTTAGCCTCTATCTGCAGGGTTTTGATGAGGTCGTTATTCAAGATGTAGCCATCACTGCTCCAGTAGTGATAAATATAAGTGAAATTGCCAAGAATTTTATCGGAGTGGAGGTAATGCAGGCGGGGGATGATGGAGTAATTGTTAAATGCCTCACCGTTCCTGAAGTGGACTCATTGACTCTGCTGCTCAGAATGGGTGAAATAGTATCCGGGATTATAGACTCCATCGATAATGCAATAATGTTCAAAGATCATGGAGAGTTAGAAACGGTTCAGAAACTGGAAAAGGACTCCGATAGGCTGTATTATCTCATAAAAAGGTATGAAAACAAGCTGGAGATAAATTCAGATGATAGAACTGTTGCTAGAGTACTGGAAGAAATATCTGACTCCCTGACAACTCTATCTATCGATATAAAGGATCTAGAGGTTGCCAGTGATATCCTGATCCTGCTGAGAGAGATGAAAGAGGTATTCCAGTCCGCTTTTCAGTCATATATAGAATCGGATCTGGAAAGTGCTGAAGATACTATGATCAACCTGAGCAACCTCCAGAATAGAATCGCCACTTCAAGATATCCGTTGAGAGGTACTTATAGTTGTATCAAATCTTTAGGGGAAACTGCTTTCAATAAGGCAGTTGTAGGATCTGTAGATGGTGTTGGCAATGGCAATAAAAATAATGTGAACGATTAATTGGAATCAACTGGTGTAAGCATGAGGGAAGAGCTGTGGAAAATACCGGCATTCATACTAATGGTTATTTCCCTCTCTCTTCTCATCAGTTTTACTTCTACTGTCGATCTGAGCAAAACCGGTTTTAGCGGATTTATTGGTGCAGGAAACGACAAAGCAGAAGATATCCCCCAGAAAATAGTTCCCGTATCCTATGATGAGTCCGACATGAACGATCTGAATGAAGAGAGCGATCCTCCTGAAATACCTGTGTTCTTTGTGGATGGATTGAATGAGCATACGTACCTCCTCAGGCTTTACACTGCCTCTACATACAGCGATGGGAGATGGGGAGAAGATAATGTGACCTACGATGATAAAAAGACATTAGGGGGAACAACTATAACCAGCTATTCTGTAACCCCTCTCTCAACCTTCTCCAGGCACATCCCTGTGGCCAAAGACACTTTCTTTGTAACCGCCTCAGCGGATTACAATGAAGAGACAGGGATTTATCTGGTGGATAATCTGTCAACCGGTTACAGGGCTTACTCTTCTGCTCGCGATTTTCAGGCCGAAGATGCCGCCTCAAATAACGTGGATGTGGATGTATATGGGAGGGATGCCATCAGGCATCTGACCCTCCGCGTAACTGATGGCGCCAAGAACGATTACGAAAAAGCGGTAATGATCCAGGAATATCTCCAGGATAATTACGTATACGATACAGCGCACTGGACCTCACCCCATCCGGTTCACGATTTCCTGTTTAAGGAAGAGAAAGGTCTGTGCAAGCATTTTGCGTCTGCATTCATAATAATGTGCAGGTCCATCGATATTCAGGCCAGGGGAGTTTTTGGATATCTGGCCAAGCCCGTGGGGTATAACCAGACGGTTTATGCTTCTCAAGCTCATATGTGGGCAGAGGTCAAGTTCGAGGAGAATTGGAAGGAATTCAATCCCACTCCACCGCCGCCAGATAAATTGCCCACGGAAACGGAGATAGATGTTATAGACGAGACTGCCGAAAGAGGGTCCAACTTCACTGTGGGGGGCTTCGTGGAAAGCGAACATGGAGTCCCCTCAGGTTATGTGGAGATATATTTGAAGAAGGATAAGAATGAGGAAGGGCTCCTGGTGGACTTAATCCCTGTGGAGAACGGGCGATTCAAACGCAATGTCACGGTTCCCGATATCTCCGGTGAGTACCATGTGGTCGCCCACTATGTGGGCACGCTGAGGTATGACGACTCCTGGAGTGATCCCATCATCAGAATATATGATACCGCTACTCTAGAAGCAGATATACCGGACATAACTTCCAGGGATTGCCAGATCACCGGCTCTCTCCATGACTACAACGGCACAGCCATCAGTAATGCGCCAATACATCTCAAAACAATTAAACTGGAGCAATCCGGTAGGGTTAAGGTCCAGACCAGCACTTATAGGACTGAGACCAGCGCTGAGGGAACATTCCAGTTCGATGTCAATTTCAAGGAACACGGTGAATATATAGTGAACGTATCCTATCCTGGCGGTGAATACCTCTTGCCCTCCTCGGTTGAGAAGGAAGTTGAAGTAGGGGACGTGGGGCTTTACCTCAATAATACTTATGCGGTGAGAGGGGAGTACTGGAACACCTCTGGCATCATCTATTTCAATGAGAGGCCCTTGAACTCCATGATCACCTTTAAGGGATTGACCACCACTATGGCTCAAGAGGGAGAGTTCGATGTCAGCACTAGAATACCGTCCGATTCCCCTCTAGGTAGAACTAAGTTGCGCTACGAAGTTTCAGATCTGAATTACAGGTCATTCGTCAACCTCACCGTGAAGGCAAAAACCGATCTGGATGTGGAGGTGAAGAAGGACAAGAACTGGGTAGTGTTCGTATATGTGAAAGATGATAACGGCGATCCAGTTTCAGGAGAGATCTCCATAGCCAATAACACGGTCTTCGCTCAGGAAGGAGTGGCCAAACTGGAGAGTGAGGAGCTGCCGGAAAAGTTCCAGGTGGTCTTCCCCGGAAATGAAAAGTATTTGGCTTCCTCGATTATAGTTGACCGCACCACTTTTCCCTACTGGACCCTCGTTTTGCTGGTCCCCATAGCGGCATTTGCAGCCTATAAGATGAGGTTCCAGAAGCTTATCGTGGTTGAATGGGGTAGTGACCTGCCTCCCGTGTGGGATGTGGGAGAGGAAGTGAATATCAACGTCAGTTTAAAGAATGGGGGTAAAAGCATCCTGAGAGCATCCCTCGACGGAAAGGGATTGGAGGTTGTTGGTAAATCTTTGAACCTGAATTTCGTTTTTCCAGAACCGGGTAACCATACCCTGGTAGCCGAAAGGTTTTTGCCGAATGGAAAGGTAAAAGAGACCAGACAAGTGGAGATAAAAATAATGAGTTATAGCGATGCCATAATAGATATTTTTGGAGAGCTGGTCAAAGTTGCAGAAGATAAGAAAAATATAAACCTTAGAGATGCTACAGCAAGAGAAGTGTTCAATGCTGTTGCCGCTGATGGGAGGGAGCTGCTCAACTTATTCGAGTACGCAAAGTATGGAGATGAAGAATATACCAGAGTTGAGTTCTCCATAGCATATCATGCATATATGAATATTTGTAGGGAGATAGCATGAGGCGTTTAATTGCGGAAATAATTACTCTGACCATCTTTTTCGGAGTATTTTACGTGGCAACACTCTTCCAGCCCACCTTCTTTGGGAGGACTGTGTTCACAGTGGGATTGCCTACTACTGTGGTCATCTACGCCCTCCTGCTGGCATACATCCTCCTCGGATATAATAGATATGCTCTCCTCTTCAAACCTTTTGCCCTGGCCATCGCCATATTCTTTATTCTGGAAGTAATTGCGTTCAACGCTTTTGATTATTCCCCCCTGATATACACGTTTTTCCAGTCAAATAAACTGGGATTACTGCTTCTCCTGGCGTTCTTAGCTCTCGCTCATGTAGAGATACCGTTCAAGCCCAAATTCCAGCCTATAGTTACTTCTGCAGGTCTCGTTCTCGCCGGTTACTTTGGATACTCTCTTATCTCTACTGTACCTGTAGAGTACTCCACCGAATTGGGACTGGTTTTCTTATTGATAATGTTGGTTTTGTCCGCCACTGCGCTCTCCAATATAACTGAAAATGAGTTCACTAAGTGGTTAAGGAATTCCAGGAAATTCCTGTTGCTGTTCATAATCGTGATAGCGGCGTATTATGTATCCATCAGACCACTGCTGACTGAACAGCCCGGTATGATCAATCTGGTGGAGTGGGGTGCGGTGCTGATCGTATTCCTGAAGTTATCCAGAGATTATAAACGCAACCTTGATGTGGATGAATCCGAATTCATTGAGCCCCATAAACAACGTATTTCCATAAGGAGTGATGAGTGGGTTGAGGAGTTCAGAAGAGCTCAAGATAATTTTATCCAGAACGGTGTAAAATCCCACTTCATTGCAGCCTTGACCAAACCCCTCTTCGACATGGACTGGAGTGAGGCCAGGGCTGCCAGATTCATATCCCCGGTCGTCTCTCATACGGACAGGCAAGTCCCTTTTCTCTCATTTAAATGGGAGCAGAAGATGATAGAGAACAAGAATCGGAAGGATAGAGAAAAAATAGTTAATGATTTAATGGAAAGAATGAATAAAGAAGGTGTTGATATTGCGCGCTGAAGAATTTAGAGATAAAAGCCACCGGATTATTGATGCTGTGTGCAGTGTTTACGTGGGAAGCGAGGAGCACATTGAGAAATTGCTTGCCACCTGTCTCAGCAACGGCAACGTATTGTTTGAGGACTATCCCGGACTGGGGAAGACCATACTGGCCAAGGTGTTCGCCAGGGTCATAGGAGCAGACTACGGTAGAGTCCAGTTCACTCCGGACCTCCTTCCCTCGGATATAACCGGGACCAAGGTGTGGAGGGCCAATGAAGGGCGATTCGTTCTGGTGAGGGGACCGGTATTCACCAACGTATTGCTTGCCGACGAGATCAACAGGAGCCCTCCCAAGACCCAGGCGGCACTTTTAGAGGCCATGGAGGAGAGGCAGGTGACCATTGAAGGCGAAACCCACAGACTGCTGGAACCCTTCTTCGTTATAGCCACCCAAAACCCCATCGAGCAGGAGGGAACATATCCTCTGCCTGAGGCTCAGATGGACAGGTTCATGCTCAAAATGAGCCCGGGATATCCGGTGGATATAGATTCGGAGATCAGCATCCTCAAACGGAGGATCGAGTGGAAAAAAGATGACCCCACGGGGGACATAGTTCCCATAATATCCATAGACGAGTTCAGGGAAATGCAGAAGTTCGTGGAGAACATACATGTGGGTGAAAGTGTTCTCAGGTACATAGCACAGCTTATCAGGGCTACCAGACAACACGAACTGGTGGAAATAGGTTCCAGCCCCAGAGGCGGTCTCGCCCTGCTGAAAGCATCCAGAGCTATCGCCGCTATAAATGGAAGAGATTTCGTGATCCCGGATGACATCAAGACCGTTGCCAGCGATGCTCTATCCCACAGGGTGCTGCTGGATGTGGAGTATGTGATCGAAGGAGAAAGACCGGAGAATATTGTAGAAGAAGTCCTGAAAAACGTAGAAGTACCCAAAGACCTCACCGCTTAAGACAATGAAGATCCGTAAGGTCAGCTTTGTATTGATAAAGACATCGATTTTACTGGCCCTGGCAGGCATCATTATCCTGGACTACGAACTGGTAGCCCTGGCAGCCTTCCCTATTCTGCTGCTATTAGTTCCATACATTCCCTGCAAATTAAAGGACGTAAAAGTTGATGTGGAAGGCGGTAAATACGTGAACGAGCCATTCACAGCCAGAATAAACCTCACCGCAAAGGGATTCGGTCTCTTAAAGGTTCAGCACACTCTACCGGAATTCTTTGACATAACCGAGGGACAAAATACAGTCCAGACATTCGTTCCCGGGATCAAGCATATTCACATAGCCTACACAGCCAACCCCTCGAAAAGAGGGTTCTACGAACTGGACAAGATCTCCTACCAGACCGAGAATCCACTGATGACCGGCAGAAAATCCTACGGTGAGGAGGAAGTTGACGTTACCCTGGAAGTAAAACAGAGGATCCAGAAAGTCCTCAAGGTAGGGAATCTGAGAGGGATCGCTACATCCCCTCTTCCCGATGTGGATATATCCCGGATAGGGGTTCCCGGAACCGATTTCAGAGAGATAAAGGAGTATACGCCCGGAGACCCCATGAAATTCATAAACTGGAAAGCGACCGCCAGAAAATACAAATTAATGGTGAACAAATACGAAGTTGAGGGGAAGAAGGTGGTATGGATATTTCTGGATGCCAACAGGTATATGATGCACGGAACAGCAATAAAGAACTACCTGGAGGCGGCGGTAGAAGCGGCGAACTCACTGACATACTATTTCGCCTCAAGAGGCTATAAGGTAGGGATGTACGTGGTGGGAACCGGGCAATTACTTTATCCTGATACCGGACAGAGACAATTCAGACGAGTGGGAGATACGCTGCTCACCCTGGAAGCCTCAAACAATGTTGAGTCATTTGACCATGCCTTCGAGTCCTGCAAACGCTTTTTGGTGATATATAATCCCCTGGTGATGTTCATTACCAGAGTAGAGTACTCGAAACCGCTTAGAGCTATTTTAAAGCTATCAAAATTCTCCAAAAAGAGAAAAGTCCCCATAGACGTGATCACTCTCAAACAAAAACAAGAAGAAGAGCTGGCCACCCTACTGCTTGAAACGATCAGGGACTCCATGGTCACCAGAATAAGGTCAAGAGGAAGGGTCATAGAATGGGATATAGACACCCCACTCTCCAAAGTCCTGATGAAACAAATGCTCCATAATTAGGTACCTCTCCGTCCCTCTCACCAAAAAGCTTAAGGTTAGTCTTAATAAAAGAATGGTTGGTGTTGAGAATGGGGAACGAGGAAAAGGAAAAGAAGTACTATTACGAGGGTGAGGAGGAGAAAGCAAAGAAAAAGAAGAAAGAATACTACTATGGTGAGGGTGAGACCAAAGCAGAAAAAAGTGAAGAGTGAGGTTGGTTATAATTAGATGAGGGAAAGACTTTTAGTTTCGGTAATAAACCTGGCTCTGGCAGAGGCTGCGGTTCTTTATGCTGTTAAGGTATATTCTCTTTCACCCTTTTCCTCTTTTTATTCTTCGGACCTGTTCTTCATCCTGTTACTGGCGGTTCCCGTGATATTTTTGATAAGGAAGCAGAATCCCTTTAGTTTTAGTCATTATGAGTTGTTGTTGGTGGTCTGTTCGGGGGTGTTCCTGGCCAACAGCGAGACCTTTTACGGTTTGCTGGATTCTGCTTATGTATTGGGATATAAGGATTTATCACAGTATGTGCGATCCATTTTCAGTCCTTATGAGGGGACGAGTGTGTTCATCGAGTTGTTGACCATAACCTGGATGTTCGTGTTCTCCCAGATCTTCTGGTTCACCTCCGAAAAACTGGAGTTCAATAAGGAGACCGCTGTGCAGTGGGGGTATATATTTTCGGTCTCATTCGCCATTTTCCTGGTGTACCCTTATTTCGTTAATTCATTAACCAGATTCGATTATCCCTTACTGTTTATGGGAGTAGGGGGGGTCATATTCTTGTTGATAGCGTCTTATCTACTTTCTAGATAGCTACAAATGACCAATTATGGTGTTCATGAAATGGAATAGAATAGAATAGAATAGAATAGAGTGGAATGGAATGGGGAGGCAACAAATGGGATTTTACATTACATATGGAATAGAAGTTAGAGAGTAGATATGATATTAGTGTTTAGTAAGCTTCTTCAGTAGGTCGTCATCTTCTTTGAGGTTTGTAAATTTTGTGGTTGTATTATAGGTCATTTCAGGGCAGTTTTTTCATAAAATGCTCTAATCCTTTATCGAATGAGTATATCTCTTTAATCCCTGCTTCTCTCATGACCTTGATGGCCAGAGAGTCGTTCGCATCCAGCCCTGTTTCTGACATCATAGTGATGGCGGAAAAGTAATCTTCATTGCTGACACCGAGTATTTCAACGTTATCCAGCATGTAAAGTCCGAGAAAGAGGTTCTCCAGTGAGGTTGTATCCATTGATTTTTTAAGGAAGTTGTTAACCTCTGATAAATGAACTACTGTGGTCATTACCTCTTCTCCATCGTTTACTGCTCTCAATATCTCTTTTGATTTCTCCTTCATCCATTTTGCCCGTTCACTAATTTTCCTGCCCGGTTTGTAATAAGCATAGATGAATATATTTGCATCAAGGAACCTCATGGAATTTCTCCTCGAATTCTTCCCAATCTTCAATAGCCTCTACACCCATGTCCACACTATCGAAGTATTTGGTTAGATCTGGCCTCTTTTTTGGTATTATTTTGAGAACGCCCTTCTCTCTGATTAACAGAACTTCGTCACTATCTTTTAATTCCTCTTTCCTCCAGTTTGATGGCAGGAGTATTCTACCCTGTTTATCCACTTTCTTGACTTTAACACCATAATCCATATTTTTCCACCATAATTTACTTTATTCTGGAGAAATATATACTTTTGTGTTCTGATTTTAACTTCCATAACGGTTACGTTGAACCAAATCAAGAGAACTACTTTCGTCCTACAATAGTCTGATTTTAACATTATGATCGGGCTCTTAAGGATTTGCAGGCTACTACCTTTCAATCCTACAATAGTCTGATTTTAACACAGGTGACTGCGAAATCTCTACTGGAGATATTCACATCTTTCAATCCTACAATAGTCTGATTTTAACTTTTATAGATTAAATAATAATTTCACTGACCTCGATAACTTTCAATCCTACAATAGTCTGATTTTAACATTTATTATAGGAAGTATCAAACCATATAAAATATTCTTTCAATCCTACAATAGTCTGATTTTAACGAAAGTGTTGTTTAAGGAGAAGAATCTATCTATTATTCTTTCAATCCTACAATAGTCTGATTTTAACTCTTCTGACCGTGTGCAAGTATGATGCCATCCAGCTTCTTTCAATCCTACAATAGTCTGATTTTAACTGGTTAAAATTAAGAGCTCATTGTTTAATGAGATTTTCTTTCAATCCTACAATAGTCTGATTTTAACCCTTGATAACCTTGTGTATTACTTTGATTTGTTTTTTGCTTTCAATCCTACAATAGTCTGATTTTAACTTTAAGTTGTCAGAGGATTTGAAGCCGGTCTATTTCACTTTCAATCCTACAATAGTCTGATTTTAACAATTTTAAAGCCTTTAATTGCTGATAGCTCTTAAACCTTTCAATCCTACAATAGTCTGATTTTAACATTGATTGAATGCTCTCCTCAATAA
>JBKHKH010000163.1:0-3402 GCA_046537735.1 Archaeoglobaceae archaeon
TCTCGTATTCGATAGATGATATACCGCAATGATCATCTATAGTTGATAACCCCAAAGTTTATAATTATAGCTGCTTATGTTCCCTCATGGAAGTTCTGAGGATAGTGAATCTAGGAGTAAAGGTGGATTCAAAAAAGGTCCTGGAGAACATCAATATCTACATTGAAGAAGGACAGAATTTTGCTCTTTTCGGACCCAACGGGAGTGGCAAATCCTCATTAATATCCTCCCTTATCGGAAATCCCAATTTCTCCGTCTACGACGGCAGGATCGTGTTTAAGGGGAAAGATATCACCAACGCCTCTCCTGATGAGAGGGTTAAATTGGGTATGGGTCTCGGATTTCAAACCCCACCTAAGGTTAGTGGTGTGAAGCTCATAGACATCTTACACTACTGTGCTAGGCTGGGGAAGACTGAGGATAGGATTGAGGAGTACTCCAAAATGCTCAAAATGGACGGTATGCTTGACAGGAACCTCAACCAGGGATTCAGCGGTGGCGAAGTAAAGAGATCAGAGCTGTTGCAGTTGCTTCTCTTAGACCCCGACTTTGTAATGCTCGATGAGCCAGATAGTGGAGTTGACCTGGAGAACATCGCCCTGATAGGGAACGCCATTAAGAAATTACTGGAAAGGGACAAACCTCCAGAAGAGAGGAAAAAAACGGGGCTGATAATCACTCACACAGGCCACATACTTAAATATGTCGATGCTGACTATGGAATGATCCTTCACAGAGGCCGAATAGGTTGTATTGGCAACCCTTACGGTATTCTGGAGAGTATAAGTAAAGATGGATATGAGGGGTGTATCAGAAAATGTCTGAAGTTCCCGAACACAGTTCAGAGCTAGACGAAGAAACAAAGGAAAGAATAAGAAGTGTAGGTGGAGATTTAGGTTCTGAGAGCAGGTCTGCATCCTTCCTTCAAATAGATCAAAATGTAACTCAATCCTCATCCCGCTTTGAGAATGTAGAGGTAATGAGCATCAAACAGGCCATGGAGAAGTATAACTGGGTCAAAGATTACTTGTGGAAAATAGTGGACAGAGACAAAGACGAATATACCAGGGCTGTTGATACTGAGGATGTAAACGGCTATTTTATCAGGTCAATGCCCAACGCTAAGGTGGAGTTCCCAGTAGAGGCTTGTTTATATCTCAAAAAAGCGGGAGGAACTCAGAAAGTCCATAACCTCATTATCGCTGAAGAAGGGTCCGAGTTGAACATAATCTCTGGCTGCACCTCTCATCCTGGAGTGGCTTCAGGGATGCACCTGGGTGTATCCGAGTTCTACGTCAAGAAGAACGCCAAATTGACCTTTACCATGATACACAGCTGGGAGAGTGGTATTGAAGTCAGACCCAGAAGTGCGTCCACGGTAGAAGAAGATGGAGTGTTCATAAGCAACTACATTCTCATGAATCCGGTCAAGATCGTTCAAATGTACCCTGTTGCATATCTAGAAGGGGACAGGTCTACTGCCATATTCAGCAGCGTAATAGTAGGTCTAGAGGGCACATACATAGATGCAGGCAGTAAAGCTGTCCTCAGAGGAGAGAAGAGTAGTGCAGATATAATTTCCAGAACCATCAGCAGAGGTGGGGATATCATTGCTAGAGGAGATATCGTAGGAGAATCACGGGATGCCAGAGGGCATCTAGAGTGCAGAGGATTAATGCTTTCAGAGAAAGGAATGATCCACGCCATACCCGAGCTAGAAGGGAAATACCCGGACCTGGACCTCAGCCACGAGGCCGCTATCGGTAAAATTGCCGAAGAAGAGATATTTTACCTCATGTCCAGAGGTTTGAACCGTGATGAGGCTACTACCGCAATCATCAGAGGATTTATGGATATAGAGATCAAGGGATTACCGGAGTTCCTCAAAAAGGAAATCGATAAAGCAATAAATATGGTGGAAGAAGAAATAGCTACCGACTAACTATATGATCTCCACTTTTATTTTACCATCCCTTTCCAGTTTACCCAGCATTTCCAGGAATTCAGAAACTGTCAAATCAAATTTAGAGGCAGCCTCACTGATGGTCCTACCCCTCAACTCTATAAATCTGTCTTCAATACCTTGACTCCTTTGTGGAGTCTTATCTCTAAGTTCAAAGTACTCACATATTTCAGCCATTCCCCCACAACTGGCAAAGTATTTACAAAATATACAAGACATTGTAGTTAGTTGAATTGAGCTAAAATAAGCCTTACGCAAAACGTTAATATAATAAACGCTAGAAAATATTCAATAAAGTTTATATTAGCTTTGAGTACGGTAGATAAATAAAACCAATACTTGTGAACAGGATTGAGTCAATATGAAATTAAAGCTGATCATGGCATCTATTCTGGTCTTGGGGATATTCCTGACCGGATGTACAGATACAGAAGAGAAAAAACCACCACAAGTCAGCAACAAGTATGAATTCACAATAAGTGCCAACGGGCACACAGTACAATACGTTGAGAAGGTCGAGGGCTACAAGTATGTTTACCTTACAGTAGAGAGCGATCAGCCCCTGGATGTATGGGTTATGCCCTCTGAGGAAGACGTGGAGACTTACCTGAACGAGGAAGGACGATACGAGATATACCAACACCTTTCAAGGAGAAACGATGACAGCTACTTCTCCAGCGCTGAAGTGACCACTGATATGTACATTATCGTGGAAAATGCAGGATACAGTACAGCTCACGTTCAAATGTGGGTTGTACAATCACAATACGAGAGCAGAAGATAATAACCGTAATAAACAGTTCATACCCCTTGTACCTGATAAATCACCGGTAATACCATAAACTTCATAAACACTCAACTAATGTAGTCCTTTACGAGCAATCAATTAAAGATGCCTGAACCCCATCATCCTTCAAGCGCCGGTGGTGTAGTTTGGAAACACAGGGGCTTGCCGAGCCCCTGCCCCGGGTTCAAATCCCGGCCGGCGCACATCTCCAAATAACTATTCTTTCTTACTGGAGCCAGTATATTCCTGGTAAGCGATATTGCACAGCCTGTCTGCTTCTGTGTTATCTTCTCTGGGGATCCAAATCAATTCAATCTCTTTATCTCTGAGCAATTCCTTGATCTGGGGGACAAACTTCTTAGAGGTCTGTGACTTCACTTTCCACTTACCCTTCAGCTGATTTATTACCAGTTGAGAGTCTCCCTTAATCTTTATCTTATCCTTAATCTTCTGAGAATTTACCCACTGGAGGGCTTTCTTCAGTGCAGTGTATTCAGCCACGTTATTTGTCATTCCTTTGCCTTTCCCTATAACTCCATATCCCTTTTTGATCACTTTATTGTCCTGATAGATAACATAACCATATGTAGCAACTCCACCCGGGTTAACTGGCTGGCACAGTCCATCGAAGTATATAGTTATCATCCCTTAT
>JBKHKH010000076.1:0-9470 GCA_046537735.1 Archaeoglobaceae archaeon
AATCTTCGACCTCCTTTAACAAAATTGTTTCCGTTTTATATTATTTTTTCTTTAACTGATCAAGTGGGGCATATTTGGTTTGGTCATATACCTATCTGTTTAGTCGAATATCCAAATATTCTCTTTGATCCCCTCTAACTCACATATTTGGTTATTATTATAATGACATGGCGAAGTAAAATATTTAATGGTGAGAAGCCAAGTAGATATGAGAGAAAATGAAAAAGGGGACCGTGTGCTTAATCACTATACTACTTCTGATATTATCTGCCCAGTCAGTACTGGGCGATGAATGGGAAAGAGGTCCAGTAGATGTACCGGAATGGCCTGGTTTTCAAAAGGAGCCAACGCCTGGTCAGCCAGAGTGGGAAGAGTACAAGCACGGTGGAGAGGGTGGAAAGGATCTCGACCACTACAAAATAGTGGACGGGGAGCTGGTAAAAGTCCTGAAGGATAGAGAATTGCCCGTTTGGGAATATGAAATGGAACACGAGCCCAGCATACCCGAGTGGGAATACGAAACCGATGAACCAAGAATGTCTGAATGGGAATACGAAACTGAGGAGCCACCCATATCCAACAGACCGGAGCCGAGGATCACCCGCATAACCTATAACAGTGAAATGGCCACAGGTCAAGTCGGTTATCTGGGTATTGATGTGGTCAACCTGGGAACTTATTCTCCCCACGCAGAGGTCATACTATCCCATTCAGATGGTATTGATGTCGTAAACACCTCTGGTTGGCCGTCTATACACACTCCCGGCGAGGAAGTTGAGGACATCGATAAAAATCCCATGAAGGTCAAGCACACCATGCTCAAATGGACTTCTGAATTCGATGTAGGTGAAGAGGAGACTTTCTCCCTTAACTACAGGATCAAGGGGGCTGACGAGCAATGGTTTAAAGTGAGACTCTATTTTGTCGGTGAGGGTGACCGCTGGGCGTCAAAGCAGGTATATCCTACTGAATTTGAGTCGAACGTAACTGACCAGCAGGATTTCCCAGCAGTCGAGTTCTATGTTTCAGTGAGTGAGCCCAAGGCGCCTTCCGCTGCCTTATCCTGTTTGTCTCAGAAAGACGGGAACAAAATAAATATTAATTTCACCTTTAAGAACGTGGGTGACAAAACACTCCGCAATCCAGTATTTTCCTTTGGGGAAAAAAAGCTAACCGGTGATTGGGATCTTGCTTCCGATTCCTCAAAAACTTTTAATTTGACCCTCAATAGCTTTGAAGAGGATTTCATTACCAAAGAGGCAAAGATAACCGGTTGCTTCCAGCCTTGCAGCCGCAACTACTTCTCAAAAACGTTTAAAGTCATTCTCCATGAGGACGAAGATGGGGTTCACTGTCAAGTGGAAGAGATCGAAAAACCAGGTAAAAACGACAGCAAAGTTGATTACATAGCCGCATCATTCAAGGAAATGGAGAGGGCTCAGATAATCAGGGAAGATAAAGGAGTTGTGCAAATAGTTTTTGAGCGGATCAACAACTTCTTCAAGATGTTCTTGATCAGGTGAATGTGAGCAGAAAAAACCCAAGCAGTTTTGCCATTTTCACATCGTATTTGCCTATTTACCGGGCAGAAAATAATAACCTTACAATCCACCACGAGTATAATAACAATTTAATTAAAATGGAGAAACGTTTTAAGATCGGTGTGCTGTATGAAAGCGTTGAGGGTTTTAAATGGAGGGGATTATATTCTGCATGTTATGGTTGTACATTCTGGCATGGATTTCATTCCTTTTTGATCTCTAACTACTTTTAAAGGTAAAGTGTGCCAAAATCAGGGAATCAGAAGTCCTTCAAGTTCAGGTCAGATTCAGATGCACCAGCTCAATTACATGTGGGATGGCTTTTTCAACTTCTTTTGAGAGCTCCAACCCATTATCTATCACCTTGGGCTCAATCCCTATTACCGTTATATTATCTGTCAGCTCCATTATTTCTTTGGAGGTCTGATAGGCCATCACAAAATCGATGTCGTGGAGAGAGACCATTTCAGATCTTTCAAGCGCTTCATTGATGGAGAACTGATACACTGTGCCCGGTTCTTCCCCACCCTTAACGGCATCGACGATGATGACTTTGTCTTTATCTACTAAAAAATTAAGAAGAGCGATGCCTGAGGTGGCTCCATCATGAACTTCCACATTCTCAGGCAGATCTCTTTTCCTCAGTTCTTCAACTATCCTTACTCCAACACCTTCGTCTCCCAGCAGTATGTTTCCGATACCTATTACAGCTATCTTCAATCTTTCACTTTCTCTTTTCTGCTGCCGGTTATCATCGACTTCAGGACACCGAAAACGATCACTGCGTAGACGTGCATTATCATTACAGTGGCGAATAAGAACATTCCCAGTCTATGAGCAGCCCTTAAGATAGTGTAGCCATCTGCAGAACCAAATATAGGTGCAATAGATCCTGAGAAGCTCAGGACCGGTTCAAACCTGTAGAACATCGACAGACCGGTGACACCCATCAGAATGGTGAGGACCAGATATATCCACCATACCATTACCTGAGTGGGAACTATCTTCTCCACGTATTTCTTTTCTTTACTGTTAAAGCCTCTGGGGTCCTCTACATGCTCACCGCCGAACCATGCCTTAGTCTCCGCAAGCAAATAGTTTATGGCGTATGGTATCCTGCTGAGGGATATCCACTTCCACTCATAGGCCAGTATGTAGTAGGTAAAGAATATCCACAAAGCGCCGAATATCAACCCAGCCCACATGTGGAGGGCCATAGTTTGCTCATAAACCACTTTGAGGCCGTAAAGACCTCCCATCTGCATTCCGGTGAGAGCAAGTATGATCCCTGTTACCACTATACCCCAGTGGCACGCTCTGACGCTCAATGAGTGTCTGGTGACTTCCACTGTGTCTGCGCTGTACTCTTCCCTGTGTTCATGGGTTAAAGTATACTCTGTTTCGGACAAGGGGTTCACCTCCTTTTAATGGTGTGAACGGCGCATGCTAAACAGGGATCAAAGCTTCTAACCACAGTTATTGCCAGAGATGTGTTGTAGTTGTCGCCATTCAGTGGCTCCATATTGAGTCCTGCCAGTCCATGAGGTTCTAGAGCTGTCGCCAGGGCGTCTCCCCAGTTGACAGTAGAGTTCACACCCAGTGGGGATAGATCAATATCCTCTTCTGGCCAGAGAGTGCTTGCCACCGTGGGGACATCCAGGCCTTTGGGTAGCCATGTGCCCAATAGAGACTGCTCTACAGCTCCAAGCTGACCGTTATTGTCCCTGGGGCTCAGGTTCCATGTGCTGGGGACAACGCACTGATAGTTGTTTATCCTCTGTCCTTTAACATCCAGATAGTGTAGAAGTGCACCTCTGGGAGCATCGTAAAGACCAAAACCTTCTCCACTGTTGGGTACCTGCTTGAAGTTGGTGATCCTCTCTCCCATATATCCTTTGAGGTCCTGCAGCCATTCGAACATCTTGTTCGCCATCAGTTGTGTAAGGGCAACTCTGGCAGCGACCCTATCGATCACTGAGCCGTTGGGGTTCAGCATCTTGTACTCCAGGGGACCCAAGTCCTCGCCCGTCAGGGGGTTTATCCTGTCAACCTTCCACTCTGTGCCGAAGGTGTTGACCATTCTGGCGATGGGTCCGACTTCGTAAACTTTGCCATCGTATCTGGGTGCTTTGAGCCATGAGTAGGCTCCTTCCTTGTTCTTATTTGGTTTGGGCTCGTCTTCTTCTTTAGGTGCTCCTCCTGCATTGTCGTACCAGGAGTATTTTACCTGTTCTTCTATCTTGGTAAGATCGAAGTCCTTAAAATCGCCATCCCATGCACCTGCGTGTATCAGCGCGCTACTTCTTCTCCCTGGTTGTCCATCACTTATAGCTAACCAGTCGTCGTAGTTTTCCGGGTCCGGCATAATTCCATAGCTAAGGAAATTACCTGTGGATACACCTACATCCTGTAAACCATTGAAGTCGATATCCAGTGTGGCGCTGACACCTTCCGCAATGGTGGAGTTCGCTTCCACGAGAGCATGGAGGTCGCCTACCATCGTCTTGGCTACGAAAGGCCAGATCTCAGCCATTCTGGCAATGGATGAGGCTATCCTGTCCAGCGTGGGCTTGACAGTCATACCGCCCGGATAATGGTCGGCATGATGAGGGAACTTTCCTCCCCACAAGGTAACTATCTCATTGGCCTTTCTCTGCATTTCTATACATTTAGCATAGCTTGAGCCCAGACCCAGCTTGGATATCCCATCCTTACCTAAAGCAGGTGGGACCATGGGCGGGTATTTCGCCAGCACACCAAGCTCAGGTCCTACCAGGAGATAAGTGTGGATCATATGGTCGTAAATATAATATGCTCCGTGCAATATATTCCTGATCAAAGTTGCGACTGGCGTGGGTTGCACGTTAAAAGCAGCTTCAATAGCCTGGGTTGAGGCTTCTGCATGTGGTGCCGGGCAAACACCACATATTCTCTGGGTGATGAACCAAGCATCTCTGGGGTCTCTTCCCCTCAGAATATTTTCCCATCCTCTAAACAGCGTTCCACTGCTCCAGGCATTGTCCACTACCTGCCAGGTACCTGTTGAAGTCTCTACATCTGTGGGTTCCATCTCAATCCTGAGATGACCTTCAATCCTGGTTACAGGATCTATAACCACTTTAGACATCCATCACACCTCCTTATTCCTCCTTGTCTTCCTTCTTTCCTTTTGTTGCAGCCTTCTTAATTCCGTGTACAGCTATACCAGCTGCAGTAATCCCCAGAAGTCCTTGACCTAGCGTTGTGGAGTTGATTCCCAACAGAGTAGGGACCTCGGAAACTTCTGCATAGAAAGGTGAGAAGTCGTCCGGCCAGCCTGGCTCTGAACATCCGATACAGGGTGCTCCCACCTCTACACAATAGCTAGTGCCGTTTACCCACTTTCTTAAAGCACAATCGGTGTTGGTAGCCGGCCCCTTACATCCAATCTTGTATCTACAGCCTTCACCTTCTCCAGGAACAGTAATGAACTCTCCCCGGTCATAATAGGGTCTGTAAGGACAGAGCTCGTCATGCATGTTCTTGCCAAAGAACGCTTTGGGCCTTCCATGACTGTCCAGATCGATTGGTGCCCCTATCATCACTGCAGCTAAAGTCAGCAACACATGTTCACCATTTACCGGACACATGGGGAGATTCACAACTGTCTTGTTGACCCCTATCTCAGCCAGATAGTCCTTCAAACCTTTAGCTCCGGTTAGATTCCCTTTCGCTGCGGGTATCCCACCATACGTAGCACACTGACCTACAGCAACTATTGCATCCGCTTTTTCTGCTGCTTCCTTAACGTGTTCTCTAAAGTCCTTTCCTGCAATAATACAGTATCCAGGGTCCTGTATGGAGCCTTCAACTACCAGTACCCTTCTGCCCTCTGCCCCATTTGCCCATCTCTCCTTAAGGTTCTCCGCAAGAGTTCCTGAGGCGGGATGGATGGTCTCCATATAATCCGGCAGAGCTATTGGTAGATTAGAAGTGCCAACAGTAATCTCGGTAAGAACTTCTATCAGGTCAGGATCTGCTATTTGGGCAAAAGATATGCTGCAGCCAGAGCAAGATGCTCCGTTTAGCCAGTTGATATGCCAGTAATCTTTGACTTCGGATATGGCTTTAACTATCTCGGATTTATAAGATGCCAAGAAAGTTGCTGCACCCATTGCGGCCACTGTTTTCATAAAATTTCTTCTACTCAATTTTCCTATGTTCATACTCCAACCTCCTTATTATCATCATAGTTCTTTTTAAATATATATAAAACTTTCGAGGATAATTTCAAGATTTTGAATGAAAGAAGTTATTTAGCAATTAGAAACCAGTTCTGGAGCGGTGTGGTATTGAATTCGTCAATATCATTTTATTCTATTATAAAAGTTCGAATTTTTGAAATAAAATTTAAGAAATAGTCATAAGATTGAATTAGATAATTATCGAAATAATCCTCCACTGTTAAGCTTGATCGTAAATGCATTACCATTTCAGAAATTTTTGATGTCTATCTTGCCCTACTCAACACACACGAGGTATGGGGTCTGCAGCCGGACTGGGGAGTATTTTTTTTGTCCCCACCATAGTCTCCACCACTACCTCCTTGAACTCATCGGTGGCATAGCCCACAATCTCTGCATCCTTTTGCCCCACTTTTTTTAACTTATCCAATATTTCTTCTGCCATCTCCGGGCAGATGCCCATCACTACTTTTCCTTCATTGGCCATGGCCATGGGATCCAACCCCAGAACGTCACAGAACCCCTTAACATCTTCTCTGATTGGTACCCTCTCCTCACCTATTAAAACACCTGTGCCGCTCTTTTCAGCCATTTCATTAAGTGTTCCTGCAACCCCTCCTCTAGTAGGATCTTTCATGGAGGTGATGCCCCCAACTTCAAGTGCCTTATTCAGGAACAGCCATACAGGATAAGCATCGGATTTAACATCAAGTTCAAACTCAAGACCCTCTCTACTGGACATTATGGCTGCACCATGCTCTGCAATCCCACCTGAGATTATTATAGCGTCTCCAGGCGCAAGACCCGAGTCTCTAATCCACTGGTATGGGTAGTCCCTGTACTCTTTCACCACACTCAAATTCTTATCCAGAGAACCGTTTCTCAATCCCACACCAGAAGTATTGACCAGGATGCCTATATTGGCTTCTACAACCTTGGTATCTCCCGTGATGATCTTGGCATTCGTTTCTTTCAGCCAGTATTCCATATCCTCTACAATCTTTTCCAGAGTCTCCACAGAAAAGCCGTCCTGAATGATCAGAGAGAGGGAAAGGAATGATGGTTCAGCACCTAAAACCGACAAATCATTACAGGTTCCACAAATAGCCAGACTGCCTATACTACCCCCAGGAAAAACTACAGGATCAACTACGTAAGAATCCGTAGTTAGAACGTAATCAGAGTGGAAATCCGTTGAGTCTTCCATATCCTCCAGGGATATTTCAGCTACTCTGGAATTGAATTTGGAAATGATATGTTTTTTCAAGAAATCGACCATATATTTTCCGCCGGCACCATCTTCTTTCCTGACTATCATTTACTCGTCCTCCTCAATCTTCCATATACTTGGTTATATATAACTGACCCAGGCTTATACCATTGTCACCTGCAGCCACTTGCGTGTTCAAACATAGATCTAGACCACGATTCCTTAAATAATTTTCAACAAGGGGTGTGAAATAAGAATTGTATGCTACTCCCCCACTCATGACTACACAGTCTGATTTGGCTCTCCTGACGGCCATCTCAGCCACTCCTCTGGCCAGGTAGTCAACCATCTGGTATGACAATTTCCCTTTGCCTTCTCCATTTCGATACCTTTCTACAGCATCACAGAAAACCGAACCGATGTTCAATACCATAACTTCTGACTTCTTACCGGGCTCACTGACATAGGGAGCTTGATAAGAGCCTTCTTCTCTAACTATATCTATCTGAGGGTCGTAGTAAGAATCATTGGGCTCAGTAATGGCTTCTAGCTTCATCGCTGGCTCTCCTTCATAGGTTCTTTCCATACATGCCTCCAGCATTGCGGAAACAGCGTCAAGGTACCTTCCTGATGATGATGCCTCGGCCAGTGCAATTTTGGCATCTATTTGCCTGGCAAACAAATCAAATTTTTCACCCTTTCTCAAGTACTTCTCATATCCATTGAGCAGACTGTAATCTTTGTTCTTACCATAAACGATAGAAAAGAGAGTTCTCAAGGGATAGCTAACAGCCAGATCCCCTCCAGGGAGTTTTATTAGCTCCAGTCTTCCTACTCTCTCGAAATTCATTTTTTCAAAGTCGAGATTCAATACCTCACAACCCCATATTTTACCGTCAAATCCGTATCCAACTCCATCTACTGCAATTGCCGTTGCCTTATCCAGATTATTTTCAGCCATCACTGACATGGCGTGGGCAAAATGGTGCTGCACCTTGATCAGTCTCGCCCCCCTCTCCTCAGCGAATTTTTCAGCGAAGCTCGAAGTATTGTAAAGGGGGTGGGGGTCACAGATAACCGTATCCACATCACCCAGATTCATAAAGGAAGTCAAGAACCTGGCTGCCGGCTTGAAGAACTCATTGTAGGTCTTGAAATTGGAAGTATTACCTATATATTGAGAGACCACCGCTTTTTTATCCTTTAACATGGCGATAGAGTTGTATAGCTCCCCACCGAAAGCTATGGCACTCAAATTCGAGTCCAGGGGTATGGTCTTGGGAGTGTAGCCTCTGGAGCGTCTTATGACCATCTTATTCCCGTTCACGAATTTTATAACCGAGTCGTCAGTGCGGTTGTTGATCTTCAAGTTGTGCCTCAAAATTCCGTCTACGGGAAGCTGAGGATCTTCGAGGAACATGGGCTCTCCAGGCATGTTTGCGGAGGTCAAAACCAGGTAGTCGGCTTCCAAATAGTTGAAGAGAATGTGGTGTACGGGGGCGTAGGGAAGCATCACTCCCAGCTTATCCAGACCAGGGGCTACAGCCTCGAAACCGTCCTTCTTCCACAATACCGTAATTGGTCTAGTATAATCCTTCATGGCCTCCTCTTCTTCCTGGTCAACATGAGCAATATTTCTCACAGCTTCCATATCCCTGGCCATCACAGCGAAGGGCTGCTGAGGTCTATTAAGAACATCTCTTAGCTCCCACACCACATCGTCTGTAGTGAGAGATGCTATGTGGTATCCGCCTATTCCCCTCACCGCAACTATCTTACCTGCATCCAGCATTTCAGCGGTCTTTATGATGCCATCAAGACCCTTAACTACATTTTTGCCGTGCACCAACTCATATTGGGGACCGCAGGAAGGGCAGGCGATGGATTGGGCGTAATATCTTCTATCTTCGACGTTCCAATACTCTTTACTGCATTCAGAACAGAACGGATAATCCACGAAAGTGGTATTCTCCCTATCGTAGGGAAGCTGCTGGGCGACAGTGAAACGCATCCCACAATCCGTACAGGAGATAAAAGGGTACATGTACCTTCTATCCTGGGGGTCAAAAAGCTCGTCAATGCAATTCTGGCAGGTGGCCACATCAGGAGGGGGCAATGATAATTCACTGCTCTTGCCTCCACTCTTCTTTATAGAGAATTCTTCGGCCCTGCCATTGGTTTTTTCTACTCCTACAGATTCTATTTCAGATATAGGTGGTTTTTCCGACTTTAATCTTTGAATGAACTCATCCACATTTCTATCAACAAGAATCTCGACTGTGCCATCCCCAGTATTTTTAACATAACCTTTGAGGTCCATGGACTTCGCCAACCTGTAAACGAAAGGGCGGAATCCGACACCCTGCACGATTCCTTTTACCAGTATAGTATACATTCAACTACTACTTATTTTTCAAAAATAAAAAACTTGCTGATAAACCATTAGACTGATAAAATAGAGGCTTATCAACCAGATAACCAATAATTTACACAATG
>JBKHKH010000164.1:0-3342 GCA_046537735.1 Archaeoglobaceae archaeon
CCCGACATGTCAACCTCAAGCAGAGGACTTTTTAGAGCACTTGCTACTGATTCTCTGGCCCTGTCCTCTCCATCGGCTTCTCCCACACCTATCATAGCTACACCGCCCTTCTCCATCACTGTGCGGACATCAGCGAAGTCCAGATTGATCAGGGCTGGCTTGGTTATTAGCTCTGCAATTCCCTTCACTGCCCTCATCAGGATCTCGTCAGATATCTTAAAGGCTGTGGCCATGGGGTAGTTGGGGACCACTCTCAAAAGTCTATCGTTAGGAATTACGATTACAGTATCTGAGGCTTCTCTCAGCTTCTCCATGCCCGCTTCTGCGTTGGACATCCTGATCGCTCCCTCAGCAGAAAATGGTGTTGAGACCACTGAAATGGTCAAGCAGTCCGCCTCCTTTGCAGCCTCAGCTATAACGGGTGCAGCACCGGTACCGGTACCTCCACCCAGTCCACAAGTTATAAAGGCCATGTCAGCTCCATCAACAAGTCTTGTAATCTCTCCCTCACTCTCTTGTGCAGAAGATTCGCCAATTTGCGGTAAACTGCCTGCCCCCAGTCCTCTGGTCCTCCTCTTTCCGATAAGAATTCTTCTGTGAGCTTGAGTATAATAAAGGTGCTGTGCATCAGTATTTACGGCTATAAGCTCTGCACCTTCAATACCGTCTTCAAACATCCTGTTTACGGTATTGCAACCGGCTCCTCCAACACCAATGACTCTTATGTCCGTTTTGAGTTCCTGAAGCATTTGAACAATTTCTTCCTCATGGGAACCCGTTTGATCGTTCATATTTCCACCTTGCCTCTGATGATACATAAATAAGACCCCTCTTTACCAGCCTTAAGCTGTTCCTTTGTTATAAAAAGTCCTAACGAACTATATAAACCTTTTTGGAGAGCATTCCCTTGCTGCACAATTTACCAGGATTGGTGATCGTTCCAAATTCAATATAAAATAATAAATATAAAAATAAATAGTATCCTTAAATTTTTCAGCATTAAATACTTAAATGAATTGACCGAACTTTATTTCCTGCTCACCCGCTTTTAAGAGCGTCTGAGCCATTCCATGACCGATCTCTCTGCCGAATAGACCCAGGAATGATTCGAAGGGGGTTCTTCTTCCGTACTCCACTACCTGAGGTTTGTCCACTCCAGCCATATCCGCTGCCATCTGAATGGAGTCTTGATAATTTCCCAGCTCATCCACCAGTCCTTCTTCCTGTGCCTGCCTGCCAGTGAATATCCTTCCATCTGCCAGCTCCAGCACCTCACTCCGGTTCATATCCCTTCCTTCAACCACGGCATTCACGAACTGGTTGTATATGTCATCCACCATGTTCTGCAAGACCTGCCTGTCTTCATCGGTCATGTTCCTGAAAGGCGACCCGATATCCTTGTACTCTCCGCTCTTGATGACATTCGCCTCAATACCATATCTCTCCATCAGCTCTGAATACTGGAGCTGAGAAAAGATAACACCAATGCTCCCCGTTATGGTCCCCGGATTCGCCACTATCTTATCTGCCGCACAAGCAACATAATAACCACCTGAGGTGGCAGAATCACCCATAGAAGCTACCACCACCTTGCCGTTCTCTCTGGCTCTCAAGACTTCTTGATAGATTTCCTGGGAGGCGGCCGCACTCCCACCCGGACTGTTTATCCTCAAAACCATCGCCTCCACCGACGGGTCTTCTCCCGCACGCTTTATCTGCTTGGCTATATCTGTGGCACTTGTCCCCCCACCGAGTATCCCCAGACCACTGCCCCCAGTTATTGATCCTTCAATACGGATTACAGCTACTTTACCACCGCTAAAGCCATCCATAGGTAAGCTAGGTATGAAGGCGATTCCTACTAACGCCGACACTACACAGATCCCCAGTATGACAAGGGCAATAACCTTCCTCCTATCTCTTAACAAATTTGACCCTCCTTTATCAGACAGCTAAAACCATTACATCACCGCTACTAAGAAGATGGCTACCAGTACGAGAGCCAGTACCACCAGCAGTACGACGGGCAGTATCAGTGTAACGATGGCTTTTCCTGTAGAGAAACCATGAGCTTCTCGGATGGCAATAACGTCCAGAGCAAGTATCCATAAACCCAGCAAAGCCCCTAATCCCAGTGCCACCGTCAACCCACTTAACCCACCAGAGAAATAGGCTATCAATCCAACAGGCGCTTGAAATATGTTTGGAAGAGTGGCAAAGCCCATGAGGACCAGCATACCACCAAAGGTGCCTTTTCCTCCCAGTGCTTTGGCCACCAAATGCAGAACACCGGTTATGATCACCCAACCCAATATCCCACCGACCACTCCCATGAACAGTGATGCGGTAGGGGATACCATACTCTGCAACTCATAAGTCTCCAGACCAGGATATGCTCCAAAGGATGATGACAAAGCGCTCTGGGTCAAGGCGCTGCCAGCACCACTGCACATGCTCGCAACCAGAACCACAATAACAGCAAAAACAATAGATGTTCTCTCATCTATCATTCGCTTGAACGTGGAAACAGGACTGAATAAAGTCCCATAAATGTCTTCCAGCAGATCCGCCATTTGACCAACACCTTCGATTAACTCCTCCAAAACCCAATTAAAGGATCTTCACAGCAATATTTTTTATGATCAAAATGTGCAACCAAAAGGTAATAAATGTTTTGAACTGAGAACTGGATTGGGAATAGGGTTCAAGTCTCTTTATGCCAGTCCTTTACTCTTTTGTGTTTGTAGGCTCTGAACATGTCTCCTTTGGTGTAGAATCCTACCAGCTTGGTCCTGTCCTCAGGGTCAACCACGGGGAAATGAGAGACGTCCTTAAATCCTACTCTCATCAGTACATCCTCTAGAGTGTCACCGGGGTAAGCTAGCAGTAGATCTCTCTGCATAATGTCCTTGACCAGCACGTTGGGCTTAGCGGTCCTCATCGCCCTTTCAACATCAGACCTGGTGACTATACCTTTAAGTTTACCCTCACTATCCACAACAGGATAGCCCATGTGACCGGACTGAACAATTTTCTTGATAACATCATCTATAGATAAACCCTCGTTGACCGTATCCACCTCAGTTTTCATTATTTCCCTGACTGTAATGGTCTTCATTAGGGTTATACTCATCTCCTGTTCAATGGCTATACCCCTCCGGCTGAGCTTGAGGGTATAGATGGTCTCGTCCATAATGAATTTGGCCACAGAGTGCTGATCACGGAGGCGAACATCACCGGAAGTATGATAGCGTAGTCGCCGGTCATCTCAAAGACCATTATTATCGAGGTCAGGATCGCTCCACTCCCTCCGGCAAAGACCGCAGCCATACCTACAATGGC
>JBKHKH010000077.1:0-9392 GCA_046537735.1 Archaeoglobaceae archaeon
AGGTTCCTTTATTCCCTGCTTAAAAACTGTCAAATCTTGTATTGCAAGGACGAATCTAAGAGAATAGATTTTGAGAGTAAGGTCATGGTAAAATACCTGGATATCAAACCCCATCACCAATATTACGAGAAAATGAGGAGACAGAGATATGTCAATGGACAGAAATCTAGTTGAGGGTAAGATAGACATAATACACAGAAATCTGGAGTTCCTGAATGACTACAAATATATGGACGAGGAAGAGTTCATCAATAGTTTCAAGGACGTTCAAGCAGTAAAATACTCCTTACTTGAATCGATCGAGGCTTATATCGATATTGCGTCACATATAATATCCGCAGGTAATTTAGAAAGGCCAGAGAGTTATGTAGAAATGTTTGAAGGTCTGGCCAAAATAGAAGTAATAGACAGGAAATTGGGAGAAAAATTAGCCGATATGGCGAGATTCAGGAACATTTTGGTGCACGGTTACGCAAAGGTTGATAATTTAAAGGTACTTGAATTGGTTAAAGAGGATTTAGAGGATATAGAAGATTTTATAGGGCAAATCCTGCAGTCATTATAGCAGTGGTTATAAATCATTTCTGGGGCGGCCAGTTCTTGTCCATCCATGCTTTTATCCTTCCGGAATCGGGTGGTCCCACAGAGACATTTAATCCGGTCTCATCTTCTATGGCTCCCTGCAGTCTGGCAGCCAGTCCGGGAAGGACCAGATAGTTATGTTTCACCTTATCACTGATACCTGATCTATCCACCAGCTCCTTAACCTTGCTGGCGGTGAATTGCCCTCCTGCCACACTGACCTCTACCCCGAGTCCCTCAGTATCAAGAACCAGGACCCAGGCATCTATCCCTGCACTGGCCAGGTCGCTCTCCACAGTGTAGTAGGTCAGGGCGAAGTTGGTGGTTATGAATACCGGAGAATTCTCTTCCGGGTTATTGATCTCTTTCAGTCCGGGCTCCACCTGTACAGGTGTTCTGGGATCGGTATATATGTTAGCTTTTAGGGTTATTGCCGGTATCACCGAGTAAGGCTCAAGACTCCTCAAGATCATTATATCTCCGTATTTGACAATGAAGATGCTGGTGATTATGGACTCCCAGTAGGCTTTGGTCACTTCATCGCCCTCTATAAGCCATGCAGAGATGGGGGTGACCATCAATGGATAGCTGACCTCCTCGTCACCATCTTTTACCATTGCCGTTCTTCTGAGCTTTATTATCCTCTCGTAAGTATCCTTGAGCCTTTCACCCACTGGCTCGGTTACAGGGTCTAGAACAATATCTTTAACCCCATTCTGGCTGAACGTGACAGCAATGCTCTTCAGAGTATTGAGATCCTTCTCTCTGATTGCCACAGGGACGTTATATTCTCTGGCAAGCTCCAGAAACTCTTTCCAGTTCTCCTGAGTGGCAGCATAGACCAGGGGTCTTTCATCAGCGGTCTCCTTTAAAGCTTCTCTAATGCAATTCACATCTAGAGAGACCAGCACCATGGGTTTGCCATATCCCTTTACTTTTTTCACCGTCTTTCTAAACGTGGAGGGGTCGTCCGATGTGCACCTGACGGCAATGCCGTCGAGAGTAAGGTATCTTCCCACGTAGAACTTCTTGAACTCCACCACATTGCTGCACCTTTCGTCCAGCTCTTTTTCGCTCATGGTGTCCCATACATCGTAAAAGAATCCAGTGGGATTGAAATAGGTTAAATCATGCCTGTAGAGGACATCTTCTCCCCCTATCCTGAGACCGTCTTTCCCTATGGATATCTCCCTTATTTCAGGAGAAGTTAGCTCAATAAGTTCATCCAGCTTTTTTCTGGTCTCAGGGTCTTTCTCTGCTTCCTCGACCAGTGGTTTGCAGTCAGTGGGATGCGCAGTCCTATCGATTATGTGGGCGGCGAAGCTCATGCAGGTGTCATAACCACATTCCTTGCAGTTGGTCTGGGGCAGATATTTGTAGATCTCTAACGGACTTTTCAGCTTCATGGTTATTCCTCCATAGTTATCCACTCATCAGGTTCAGGGACATCGGTCTCTTTGAGCTCTCCTCTCAGGGTGGATAAGGTCTCCTTCAATGCTGCCACTGCACCCGGATGCATCATCATGAACATGTCCACTCCCGCCAGAGCGAGCGATACACCGGTCACTATCTCCCACAGAGGTCCTCTCAGCTCTCTGGGACCCCATGGTGTGTCCTCTTCTGAGGGTGACTCCTTCATCCACGCTTCTCTGGCACCCCACGCATTGGTGGTCCCGCTGGACATGGGGAATAAGAGGTCACTATCTCCTTTTAAGGCGCTCAGCCTGATCCTCTCCATGTTGGTGAAAGCATAATCCAGACCATATCCCAGTGCGGCAGTGGTGGGGTCCATAATGATCTGTTCGGGAGGCAGTTTGGCCCTCCTCAGCAGGTATCTGTTGAGGGTCTTCTGATTGTTTATGTCCATCTGGGTCCATGAGAGGACCACATGCCCGTACTCCTTGGCTGCATTGGCGATCCTCTCCCAGTCCATATCCAGAGTGGCAGAAGCCAAAAGCATTCTCTCGCCTTCGCCCACTTCAGCAGCCTTTTCCAGCACTTCAGGGTCTTTATCCTTATTCCCACTGCCCCCTATCACCAGGGGAACATCTACAGCCTGCAGAACATCTTCTATCACACCCACAGCTTTGCTTGCGGGAGTATCCTTGATATATGGGTCGGTGCTGACCATGTGGATAGTGATGAGGTCCGCACCGTATTCGTTCACAGCCTTTTTGGCCCACTCAGCGGGGTCATCCATCACATCCTCGTAATGCTCTCTAACCGCCTTAGGAAGTGTTATGTTCATATCAAAAATGTCCATGGTGACGGCAGGAGGATTGGGCTGGGGAGCATCAAAAAGGTAGAAAGGAAGGCTCTTTTCCCCACCCAGGGTTACCACAGACTTTCTGGTGCCTCCTTCATCTCTCTTGGCTCCCAGTCTTACTTCCTGAATGACTCCCGAATATTCGGCTATATAAGGTTTGAATTGTGACTCAATTAGCTTTAATTCCTCTGCGGGTGCCTTTTTGGCTAGAGCTGCTGAAGGTTTCGCAGTTTCGTGCTCAGGCACAGCCCCCACACCAGCAGAGTATCCCAGTAATTGAGAGGCTCTGGACAGATGTTGAGCAGCCATACCCAGTTCTTTCCCCAATTCATACAGCATTGCAGGAGATATTGAACCCATGGAATCAAGTTCTATCTCCAGATCACCTTCAATTTTAACTCCTTCCAAACTTTTGACATTATACTTCTTCAGAAGCTCCAGTAATTCCTCAATGGTCATTTTGATCACCAATAAAAGCGAATAACTCTTCAATTTGTTTATTAAATTTATTATCTTCAAGCAATCTTATTACAGGCTCTCCATTGTATTCCAGCTCTTCAATTTCCTCCAGATAGGGGATTACTCCCAGAAAGCTCATATCTTCCTGTCCAGCGAAGTCCTTTATCATTATTTCCTTATTGGAGTTTACCCGGTTCCCTAACAGATAGATCTGGTTAAAATTCAGGTCCAGATCGTGAGATGAGTCCTTTATCCTTTTTGCAGTCGCTATACCTTTTCTGGAGGAGTCGGTCACTACCAGTATATAATCAGCTCCTTCTATGGTCTTCCTGCTGAAATGCTCCAGTCCTGCCTCGCAATCGATCACCACCACATCGTAATTTGTCAGCAGCCTTTTGAGGACTCCTTTGAGCAGGTTGTTCACAAAACAGTAGCATCCCTCACCTTCCGGCTGACCCATGACCAGCAAATCAAAGTCATCAGCTTCATAAATGGCTTCCCCATAGATCTTGCCCTCTACCCATGCCTCCTTGGACATGGTACCGAATTCATCCTTCTTTTCCTGAAAAATTTCCCTCACACCTCCCAGTGTCCTGTGACCACTAATGCCCAGGGTCTCTGGCAGGTTGGAGTCCGGATCTGCATCCACAGCCAGCACTCTCTTATTCCGGGAAAAATAATTTACCAACAGGGCAGATACAACGGTCTTACCCGTACCTCCCTTTCCTGTCACCGCAACTACTGTCAAATACTTGCCTCCTCAATCTTATTTCTTCTCTTCTTCCTTTCTGGAGATGATCACTTTATCGATCTCGATCTTGGCATCCTTTATGACCAGCTTTATGCCTCCACCTTGAGAGGCAGGCATCTGGAACTGAGGTTGAGGTTGAAATTGAGATGGGGCTTGTGGTGCGTAAGATTCAGCAGGAGCGGTAGGGGCGGTAGGGGTAGCCTCTTCTGTGCCAGTAGATACTTCCTCCGCTGCTGCTTCTTTAGCTTCTTCTTTCTCTTTTTCCCAGCCTTCGGTTATCTGCTCACCATCCACATCTCTGACAATTCCCTTGACTACGGGGTGGTCTTTTTGCTTCAGGAAATCGCTCAACTCTTCCAGGCTTTTTACGTTACTGTCGGTTGCTATCTTATCCTTGATGTCTTCAGGGATATATCCATCTATTCTCTGTCTGAGGTCTTCGGGCATCCACACTATCCTTTTCCATCCGCCATCGGCTTGAATGAATTTGCTACTCCTAAAGTAGCTTATTCCTATTCCCAGAAATCCTATGATCTGGTTTCCTCCTCCTGTCTGGCCGGCCATGGTGGAAAAGGTCAAACCATTGGGACCAGGCTCGGAGTATCCTCTGTGCACGAATCCGATCCCATCCACTTCAGGCATGTAGAAGCCTATAACCTCGAAACAGCCACAAGAGGTGTGAGGATACTCGAAAAAGGAGTGGAGCTTTACCCTGTCTACTCCACCTCCGCTTTCTTCTCTGGCGAATTCATCCACACCTGTATACTCTCCACCTATGGGATCAGTAAGCTCGCCTTTGGGGATGGCCTTGTTAGGACCTTCAGGGTCAACTCTGGCTGCCGCCCTGCCATCGAACCAGGTAATAGCTCCGCAAAGAGATGGTCTGTCAGGCGAAATAACGCATACGTTGGCAGGGGCGAAGCTCTGGCACAGAGTGCAGGAGTAGAACTCGTCCACATCCTCATCGTGCAGGGTCTCCACTCTGGCATCCCTTTCCTCGTAGATGGGTTGGACATATTCCTCCAGTAATTTTTCCACCAAATCCCCATCCGTGATGTAAACCGATTCGATCTTCTCTATGAATGGCATTTCGTTCTTGAAGAGGAGCATGGTTGCCTGAGCGATCTGATTAAGGCTGTTCAATCCCTTTTTCACTGCATCCTTATTGAGTCTCACCCAGATATCGTACCTCTGGTTGAGATGCATATAACCCTCTATAAAGTTTTGAAAATCATGATTCCTTCTCTCCACCACGGGTTCTATGTCACTATCCAGTTGAGAGCCAGCGATGTAATAGACCATGGCATAGGGATAACGACCACCCTCTTCAAGCTCATCGATATCCTTTCCGATCAGAGTGGACTTCATGTCCTCCACCTGGTCCTCAGGAAGGTTGATCACCAGCTCAAATCCCACTCCTTTCGGACCTGCCAGTTCGGCAAACATATCTCCTTTCCTAACTCTTTCCCCTTCATGCATGGGTGAAATGTCAAAAGGAAACTCCTCTTCTCCTTTGGCCTCTTTTTTCTTAACTTTCTTGGGAATTTTTATCTTGCTTCTCTCCAAAAATCACACCCCCTCAAAGCTCATTAATCAATTCTTCCAGTAGTTTATAATGTTCTTCCTCCACAAGATTGGGGAAAGTGTAAGAAGCGTGAGGTTGATACAATCGGTCAATGCTAAGTGCAGTTATGTCCGAAAAGTGTTTTAAAGCAGATAACATTCTGGAAAGCAAATACGGCTCTATACCCAAATACAAAACTACATCGTAGGCTTTCCCATTGAATCCATTCCATTCTTTATCCAACATGTATTGAGTGACGTGATGGAGAGTAAATACCTTCGATTCCAGCCTTGCTCCATTTTCAATAAGGGGTTTGCTGGAAGCACCGGTAGCGATAATAGGTATTCCCTTACCATTAATTTCCAGCGCATACTTCAAAAGCTTCTCGTCCTCCAGAAGTTTCCCTCCGGTTATTAAGACCGGGTTTTCTGCTCTGCTGGCTAAAGTAGCCATCACCTTTGGCCTTACAGATATGGCTCTATCCACCTGCACATCGGCTACATCAAAAGGAACCTCAGAGCTCATTGTTTAACACCCGTATATTTTTGATAAACGTCTTCCAGGATAGTAGGATTATATCCAGGGTCGTAAAGCCTTATAGGTCCCTCAACTATCTTCTTCTTATCCCAATCGATCTTCCACTTATGCTCTTCTTCCAGCATTCTGAGAAGTCTGTCTCTCAGCTTTACGGGGAGGTCAGCTTCACTCCTTATGTACAGGTGCCAGTCGTCAGGCAGGTCTCCCAGGTACTTTTGAGAAAGTTCCAGATAGTGGGTCATCTTTATCTGTCTCCCCAGATACGTGTCCGCAGGTCTGAGGCAGAGCCTTGCCATCTGAACTATGGCTTCCTCCTTGGTCTCCGCCGCCAGCAGCAGAGCGTCGGGGCACGGTTCGATGTAAATCTTCTTTTTGGTCTTGATGTCGTAGGTCCACCACTTCTCTCTCTTCCATAACTTGCCTATGTAGGCTCTGCGGTACTTGGTTGCATGGGGGCTACCCACCACAGGTATACCCAATCTGTTGAAGCCCGTAGCGATGCTCGCCGCTTTCTGGCTGTAGGCACCCCACGCCAGCCCGCAGGCACCTACCCGATTGAGAACATAATCAGCGATTTCAGCGTAATTGGCCCTCAATGGCCTGAGGGCGAAGATATTGGCAATTTTTATGGCTGCCGAACTTATGTGACTGTTGGATACGCAGCTGCCCACATTGCTTAAACAACCAGCGTCAAAATCACCCGGATACTGCTCATAAAGGGAGCTGCCGTCCTTTCTCATTCCCAAATCCATAGCGTGACAGCCTGATGTGACCACAATATATTTCCTCTTCAAAAATTCTTCCAGTACCTCGGAAAGCTCTTCTCTATCTCCAGGATAATTGGGGCAACCTACAGCAGCTATCACACCCGGTATGGTTCCCATAACTATGGGCTGACCCACATTCCTTATCTCCGTGTCCTGTATGGGACCTCTTCCAGCCCTCATCTTTCCTGTCCTGGAAACCAGATTGTCGTAGCTGGCCTTCATTATGATATCCACAATCCTGATGCTGCGAGGACATGCCTGCTCGCACTTCCCGCATGCAATGCACTGCCCCTCGATCTCCTGAAAACGGGTCAAATCTCCCTTCTTGGCGTCGGTCATGGCCAGATCTATTCTCAAGCTGTTGGGGCAGGAGAAAACACATTCTGGCTTATCCTTACACTGCAAGCATCTGCTCGCTTCCGCTATTGCATCTTCAAGAGTATAACCTTGAGCTACCTCTTCAAAGTCCTTCACTCTCTCTTCCGGTTCTCTTTCGGGCATTGGTATCTTGGTCTTTCGCAAACTACTCACCTCTTCATTTTAAACCTATTTGCCTTTAAAGGCTTCGAGAGCTGCTTTTTCTTCTTCTTGATAGGTGGCCAATCTCTTCATCAGGATGTCAAAATTGACCTGATGAGCATCAAATTCAGGACCTTCGACACAGGCAAATCTAGATTCACCGCCAACCTCAACTCTACAACCCCCACACATACCGGTGCCGTCTATCATTATGGGGTTAAGACTGGCTATAGTTTTAACTCCGTAAGGTTCTGTTGTTTTGGCCACAAACTTCATCATGATTGTGGGACCCACAGTGATTACCTTAGTTATCTTTCTTCCTTCTTCAATTAAATCTTTTAGTGGCTCCGTGACCACTCCTTTTCTTCCATAAGAGCCATCATCAGTGGTAACAATGAGCTCATCACTAATCTCTCTCATTTTATCTTCCCACATGAGCAAATCTTTGGTTCTTGCTCCTATAATGGAGATAACTTCGTTGCCCAGCTGTTTAGCCTTCCTGGCTATGGGGTATATGGCAGCTATACCTACACCACCACCCACAAAAACTAGAGTTCCTTCGTTCTCTTCAACATGAGATGGGTTGCCCAGCGGGCCTATAAAATGGGCAAGGATATCACCTGGGTTCAGAGTTCCCAGCTCCATGGTACTTTTACCCACTTCAAGGTAAACTATGGTAACAGTGCCTTTTTCTCTATCCAGATCTGCTATGGTCAGTGGTACCCTCTCACTCTTTTCATGGATCATGACCACCACAAATTGACCTGGTTCAGCTTTTTTGGCAATGACTGGCGCTTCTACTACCATCTCCTTTGTTCTCTCACCAATCTCCTTGTTCTCCAGGATCTTATACATCTTCAGCACCTCTTAATAACTTGTCAAAAGCTTCAGCAGCTTTTCTGCCTGCTCCCATAGCAGAGATAACCGTTGCCGCTCCAGTGGTCACATCACCACCAGCATAAACCCCCTCCCTTGAAGTTTTACCTTCCTGATTCACTATTATGGTGCCCTTCCTCTCATTAACCTCCAACCCAGGAGTAGTCTGCATGACTATGGGATGAGGCCTCTGACCAATGGCAATAACCACCTGATCAACATCCATGAAGTAGTTACTACCCTCAATCGGCTCCGGACGCCTCCTACCCGAGGAATCAGGTTCACCCAACCGCATCTCCATCAACTCCATCTGCTCAACCCTATCATCACCAATGAACCTCACAGGATTATTGAGATTAAGGAAATGGATCCCTTCCTCCTTAGCCCTCTCAATCTCCTCTAAACGAGCAGGCATCTCCTTCTCACTCCTCCTATAAACAATATAGACATCCTCAGCACCCAGGCGGAGGGCACACCTAGCAGCATCCATAGCCACATTACCTCCCCCAACAACAGCAACCCTCCTACCCACCTTAATAGGAGTATCATACTCAGGGAACTTGTAGCCTTTCATCAAATTAACTCTGATGAGATACTCATTAGCAGAATAGATGCCAGCAAGGTTCTCACCTTCCAAACCCAGAAAGGCGGGCAATCCTGCCCCTGTTCCCAAGAAGACCGCATCAAACTCTTCAAGCAACTCGTCAACCGTCATAGTCTGACCAATGATCACATCAGTTTCGATCTTAGCACCCAGCTTCTTGACGTAATCAACTTCTTTATGGACTATGTCTTTGGGCAGGCGGAACTCTGGTATCCCATAAACCAGAACCCCTCCTGGCTCATGCAAGGTTTCATATATGGTGACATCGTGGCCCTTCTTGAGCAGGTCTGCTGCACAAGTAAGACCAGCAGGACCAGAACCAACTATAGCAATCTTTTTACCCGTCTTCTCCCCAATTTCAGGTATCTCTGCCCCCTTCTCCAACTCCCAATCAGCAACAAACCTCTCCAGTCTTCCTATGGCCACAGGCTCGAAATTCCTCTTGCATTTGGTATTATCATAAACTG
>JBKHKH010000165.1:0-3321 GCA_046537735.1 Archaeoglobaceae archaeon
ACAAGATATTCGTGGATATTAAGCCCGGCTCCTGCCCCAATCCACTTAACTTGAAGAGCAATGGAGTCTTACCCATTGCCATACTGGGTACCGAAGACTTTGACGTTAGTGATATCGATCCCGTCACTGTTAAGCTGGAAGGAATCGCTCCTCTACGCTGGAGCTACGAGGATGTATCCACGCCTTATGAGGGAGAGCTTTGTGGCTGCAACGACCTAAACGGTGACGGGTACACGGATCTAAGTCTCAAATTCGATGTCAAGGAGCTGGTGGAATCCCTTGAATTAGACGGATTCTCTGGAGAGTTCAAACTCAATGTGACCGCTAACCTCACTGATGGCACGCCTGTCAAAGGAACGGATTGCATAGAGATTCTGGAGAATGTCAGTAAAGCCAAAGATAAAGCCAAAGTAAATGGAAATTTAATACTCGCAGTACCGCTGTTAGGACTGGTTGCCTTTGGATTTACACTCAGAAAGAGATAGCCCCTAATCCTATTTTCAATTCTTTCTATTTTTGAGCAAAAGTTGATTCCGATTACAGTAAATTAGAATTCCTAAACTGATTATCTTGAGCTCATAACTAATGGCTAAACAGGATACTCTCATCCCAACAATATCGACTTTTTATATTCATTATCATTATCCAGAGAACAAACAGCAATGTTTTTAAAGCTACAATATTTGATTAGATAGATTGGTTGGAGTGGCGATAATGGTAAAAAAATTTAAATTAATGTTGTGGACAATTATTTCCATATTTATCTTATTGGGGATAACTGCTGTCCAGATTAGTGGTGCGGAAACTGATACTGATGGGGACGGGGTAAATGACACTTTAGATAACTGCCCCGCATATCCAAATTCTCTTCAGCTTGATTCCGATTCGTACTATTTTTCAGGTGAAGGTGATTGGACAGGCTGGGTTTCTGATGGTTACGGGGATGCCTGTGATAACTGCCCCACAGTATTCAACTCAAACCAGAATGATACAGATGGAGATGGAATTGGTGATGCCTGCGATTACGTTGATATAAACCTCACCTATTCAGATCCTTATGAGGTAAATCTCACTGCCACCGTTTACCTGGGAGCCGATCCGGGTGAGGTGAACATCTACATCAATAGAGAGCCAGTTGATTACAGCTCTCATACTTACACGCTTGGTAACGGCTCAATTAAGGTGTGCTGGGTCAATGGAACGTATCCTCAGGGAATGGCTTATTATCTTGAGTATAATATCAGCGGTGTGCTTTACCGCACCCCCGAATTCTACGTATTAAATGATGGAATCGATTGGGATGATGACGGTATAGTCAACAGAGAGGACAACTGCTTGTTTGCTTTTAATCCAGACCAGAACGACACAGATATGGATGGCAGGGGAGACTTATGCGAGTTACCTGATCTGACCATCACTGATGTGTGGAATGAAGATTCTTACATTTGCTACCAAATAAGAAATGTGGGCGAGGTGACCTCTAGAGGAAATCAAACCGCCCTATTTATCGACGGAGTCCACATAATGAACAGCTTGGTTAACACGGACCTGGAGCCGGGTGAAAGCCTTGATCGCTGCTTCGATTTTAACTGGGTATGCACACCGCCAGATGATAATATCACAGTTATAGCCGATTACGGGAACGCCATAACAGAAAGTAACGAATCCAATAACCGAATACAAGAGCTCTGGGGCTGCGATGCGGAACCGGATGAACCGCCAGAGATAATAAGGGGGCCAGTAGTGAGAGAGATCACTCCAACTTCAGCGCTCATCGTCTGGGAAACAGATAAGGTCAGCGATAGTGTGGTTAAATACGGTAAGCTGTCCAGGATCTATGATTCACAGGAAACGAACTCCACTCCCACATTATATCATAATGTTGTTCTCACTGGGTTGAGTCCTTCTACTACCTATAATTTCAGGGGACAGTCAACGGGCGAAAGCGGTACCGTGATCAGTAAGAGCATGAGCTTTGATACAAAGCCTGTGGATGATGGTGTTGAGCCTACAATATCACTTATTCAGCCTCCCTTCAATGTATCAGGTTTCACCGTATTCTCAGCCAATGCCTCTGACAACACGGGCGTGGAAAAAGTGCAGTTCTTTATAAACGGCACTCTGGTCTTCACCGATTATTCGCCTCCATATGAGTACGTGGTGAATTCCAATAAGTTCCCCAACGGGAGATACGATCTGGAGGGCAAAGTATTCGACCTTTCAGGTGCAGTTTCCTCAGACCACATACCTTTCGATGTGGTCAATATCAAAGATAAGACCAAACCAGTAGTCGAAATATTATCCCCCAAAGAAGGCGATAACATCTCGGGGAAGATAAACGTTACAGTAAACCTATCCGATGATAAGGGGCTGAGAGAGGTTGTAATGGCTGTAGACGGATACACCAAGGCAGGTAAAAAATGGTCTCCCCCCTATCCTCAGAACGCAAAGATAAACCTCACCTGGGACAGCAGTGATGTAGATAGTAGTGATATGTACAGAATAGCCGTTGTGGCCTATGACGAGAACTGGAACACGACTACTGACTTTGTTGATGTTTATGTGGAGAAGATCGTTCCTCCTCCACCACCCAAACTTGTAGTTACTGATCATAAAGCCATCCGTTATCAAAATTACTTTACTGTCCAGCTTATGGTGAAGAATGTGGGCGGCGATGTAGCCTCAGACATTGTCATCAGGGACAATCTGTTGTCATTCCAGCCTGTAGCCCAAGATACTATTATTGCCAACTACTCACCAGATTTTAACTTGAACGCTAAAAGCTCGGATTGCATAATTGAGAGCAAGATAAACATACCTCCTGGTGAAACTAGAGTGTTCACTTTCCAGGCTGTTCCCGTTCTGACCTATCCGGATCAACCTGCTGTAATGATAGGCAACTTCGTAGAAATGGACTATAATTCCTCGCTCGGCTATTCGTATAACAGCTGGGAGCAGGTGCCTGCAACTACTCCAATGGGTCTTTCTGTTTACGAAGAACATGCTAAGGCTACTAACTTCTCAGACTATCTTATTGTGACCAATCCTCGCAATCTATTGAATTATAATTCCGAACGGGATGTAGAAGATCTCTTATCCTCCATGGCAGAGCTGGCCAAGTTGAAGAACGGAGTCCTGGGTTTTCTGGATGTTACCTCCTCTTTTCCCAGAGACCTTGATAGGTATGATGGCTTTGCTGTGGGGGACTTTTGGGAGATACTAGAGATGAGATAATCGTAGGTGACATCAGTGCGGGCAGGATGTTCGTTTACACTCTATGGGGACAGCATTTGAATTACGGGAGTCCCAGATCAGTGTTTA
>JBKHKH010000078.1:0-9205 GCA_046537735.1 Archaeoglobaceae archaeon
CCCACTCCTACTCCTAAAGAAACCGACAGAAGTGTATTCTCACTTTTTGATCTTATACAGAGGATAATATCGTTCTTTACCGGAGGGTTATGATGCAGAGGAAAGCAGGATTCTTTATAGTTCCTTTAATGGTTTTAGTGGTCTTCTTTTCAGGTTGTGCCGGAGAACAGGGGACAGAGTTGCCCGCCATCAAGGTGGTGTTCAGCCATTATAATGTCAATGGAACACATCTTTTGGAGATAAATGAAGTGGACGATGTGTTTATCAACCGGAGTGAGGCGCCCAAGCTCTACACGGAGCCTCCATTCCCGGGGATCCATGCCTTTGCCTACAATGGATTGGACAGAACTCCCATCACCCACATCCCTCTGGATAGAGAGGGTGACAATCTAACCACGTATATAGGATTTGAAGAACGCGAAAAGGTTCCCCAGAAAGGGGACAGGGTTCTGGTCTATATGGATGTGGTCGACCGCAAAGGCAAAATTCTGACCTCTAACAGTAAACGAATAACATGGGAGCTGGAACCAGAGGGTCTGGATCTCAGTGAAATTGGATAAATTTTTCAATCCTGACCAGTAGTTTGTAACCATGGATGATATCAATTTCAGAGAAATAGAAGAGAAATGGCAAAAAAAGTGGAATGAGAACCGGATCTTTCATTCTGAGCCAGATGAAAGAGAGAAATTCTTCATAACCATTCCCTATCCTTATCTAAATGGAAATCTCCACGCAGGGCATACTCGAACCCTGACCATCGGGGATACCTTCGCCCGCTACAAGCGACTGCTGGGCTATAACGTTCTACTTCCTCTGGGATTCCATGTCACTGGAACCCCTATTATCGGGCTGGCAGAGCTTATCGCCAAAAGGGATGAGCGCACCTTCAAGGTCTATACTAATTACCACGATGTTCCTGAAGATGAGCTATCAAAGCTGACAACTCCGGAAAAAGTGGTGGAGCTCTTTTCCCGGGAAGCACTTACTGCCCTGAAGGAGATAGGTTACTCCATTGACTGGAGAAGGACCTTCACCACCACCGATGAAGAGTACAAGAAGTTCATAGAGTGGCAGTTCTACAAGCTAAAAGAGAAGGGCCTGGTGGTTAAGGGCTCCCATCCTGTTCGCTACTGCCCCCATGACCAGAACCCGGTGGAGGACCACGACCTACTTACCGGGGAGGAAGCGACCATCGTCGATTATACTACTATAAAGTTCAAAGGCGAGGAGGCTGTGTTCCCCTGCGCGACCCTTAGACCCGAGACCGTTTTTGGAGTCACCAACTTGTGGTTGAAGCCTGTGAAATACGTTCTAGCTCAAGTCAATGGGGAGAAGTGGTTTATCAGTAAAGAGGCTTACGAGAAGCTGCTCTACACGGATAAAGAGATCGAATTCTTAGCTGAGGTAGATGCCCAGGACTACTTTGGAAAGTACGTGGAGAACCCCGTCACCGGTGATAGAGTTCCTATACTTCCTGCACAGTTTGTGGACACCGATAGTGCCACGGGGGTGGTGATGAGCGTCCCCGCTCACGCTCCCTACGACCTCATGGCCATCGAGGACCTCAAGAAAGAGGGTATATTGCAGAAATACGGGATTAAAGAGGAAGAGCTGGAGCCCATCGTCCTCATCGACGTGGGTGAAGAACAGCAGTTTGGATTGCCTGCGGAGGAGATGATCAGGAAGATGGAGATCCAGGACCAGCAGGACGAAGCGCTGGAGAAAGCCACCAAACTGCTGTACAAGAAGGAGTTCCATAAAGGGAAGTTGATGGATATTACGGGTGAATATGCGGGTAGTTACGTTCACCAGGTAAAGGATAGACTGCAGAAAGATCTTATGGATAAAGGGATAGCAGAGGTCTTCTATGAATTCAGTGAGAAGCCGGTGGTGTGCAGGTGCGGCACCAAGTGCGTGGTCAAGGTGGTGAAGGACCAGTGGTTCCTCAATTACTCCCATCCGGATTGGAAGGAAGAAGTTCTCCACTGGCTGGAGGAGATGAGAATAATCCCTGAGTACTATAAGGAAGAGTTCCGGAACAAGATCGCCTGGCTGAAGGATAAGGCGTGCGCCAGAAGAAAGGGATTGGGGACCAAAATACCCTGGGACAGGGAGTGGCTGATAGAGAGTCTCTCCGATTCCACTATATATATGGCATACTACATCCTGGCCAAGTATATCACTGACGGTGACCTGAAAGCGGAGAACATGAGCAAGGAGCTGCTGGACTACGTGTTACTGGGCGAAGGTGATGTTGGTGAGGCTGCCAGCTCGTCAGGGCTTGATGCTGATGTTGTGCAGAGAATGAAGGACGACTTCTTTTACTGGTATCCTGTAGACCTCAGGAGCTCCGGCAAGGATCTGGTTGCCAACCATTTGCTGTTCTTCCTGTTCCATCACATAGCCATCTTCCCCCCAGAGCACTATCCCCAGGCTATCGCGGTCAATGGGTTTGTGAGCCTGGAGGGACAGAAGATGAGCAAGAGCAAAGGGCCATTGCTTACTATGAAGAGGGCTGTTAGAGAGAATGGAGCGGATGTGACCAGGATGTACATCCTGTATGCTTCAGAGTATGACAGCGATGCTGACTGGAGAGCCCAGGAAGTGGAGACCCTGGCTTCCCACTTGAGGAGGTTATACTGGTATGCCAGCAATTACTATTCAGCTGGAGATTCGGACCTGGACAGGTGGCTGGTGAGCAAGTTCTACAGGAACGTCAAGGAGACCAGGGAAGCAATGGACAACCTCCAGACGAGGAGGGCAGTGAACACCGCTTTCTTTGAAGTGATGTCGGATGTGAAATGGTATTTGAGGAGGGGTGGTGAGAATCTGGGGGTTATTCTTGATGACTGGCTGAAGTTGATAGCTCCCTTCGCCCCCCACATCAGTGAGGAAATATGGAGCTGGAATCACCACTCCTTCATCAGTACAGAGGAGTACCCGATGTTCGATGAGAGCAAGGTGGATGTTGAGGCTGAACTGATGGAGGAGTATGTGTATAATCTGGTGGAGGACATGAGGGAGGTCCTGAAGTTCGTGGATGCTAGAGAGCTGCACGTGTCACCCGCGGAGGACTGGAAGAGGGAGGTCCTGAAGGTGGTAGTCGATTCTTCTGATCTTGGGGAGGCGCTGAAGAGGATCATGTCCGACGGGAAGTTCAAGGAGATGACTAAAGAGGTGTCTGCCTTCGCCAAGAAGGTATTCCAGAAAAAAGAGGGCAGGGAGTTCGTGGACCTAGATGAGGGGAAAGTGATAGAGGGAGCTAAAGAGTTCCTGGAGAGGGAGCTGGGGGTGAGTGTTTTTGTGGATAGTGAGAAGGTGCCTGAAGAGAAGTTGAAGGCTGCGGCACCGGGGAAGCCGGCTATATATGCTGTTTGATATTTCTGGAGAGTTACCAAGAGCTATAAAAGAGAAAAATATATGATACTAACCGATTTATGACCACCGAGAACTCGAGTTAACTTACCTAAAAAGGTGAAACAATGGGAGAGGCAGCAGAACTGGAGTTTGACTATGAAGAATTAAAGAGATTGATCAAAGAGCAAGCTTTTTTACGGGATGACGAAGGAGGTTTTACACTGGCTTCAGGCAGAGTAAGTAATTACTTATTCGATTTAAAGCCGTTGCTATTGGACCCCAAAGGCTCTAATCTCATATCAAAAGGTATTTACGAGAGAATAAAGGATTTAAACGCTGGTTATGTAGGAGGACTGGAGTCTGGAGCGATCCCTATCGTTACTGCATTATGCATGTACAGCTGGAAGAGAGAGAAACAATTCTATGGTTTCTTTATAAGAAAGGAAGGAAAGGCACATGGAGTGAAGAAGAGGATAGTAGGAAATTTTGTTGAGAATGAAAACGTGATCATTGTCGAAGACGTAACTACTACTGGCGGTTCAGTTATAAATGCAGTAAAAGCGGTCAGGGATAAGGGTTGTTCGGTAGTAAAGGTCATCTCCATTGTAGATAGATTGGAAGGAGCCATGGAAAATTTCCACAAGGAAGGAATCGAATTCGAATCGCTATTCACCAGAAAAGATTTTGGGATACAATAAGATTTGGGGCTGAAGCTATACTAGAAGGATGAATAGGGGAAGTGCTCGGTTATATTGATGAGTATATCTCCATTGTGGATTATGCTGTAGTTCCTGGAGAGGATAGGGTCTTGGGGGGATATGTTGAAGATATTTGATAGCTTATCGGTGGTCTCAACTTTCCCCCATCTTATTTCTCTTCTCACTTCCAGTTTGTGTTTCTTGATTATCTTTCCTATGGGGAGATCTGCTTTCATCAGGTCTTCCCTAAAATCTTCTTTTAGCCTCTTCAGAGGGGTGTGGGATATGGCGTGAGCCATTATGGTATTGTCTACTTTGAGGTTGACCACCCTATAGTTTACCTGGTCGCCTTCCTGGATGTTGAGGAGTTGGGCCGTTGAGGGATCCGCTGGAATTACTTTTTGCTCCACTGTTTCTACCTTGATGGTCTTTCCGGTTAAAGCTTCCAGAATGGTGGTGACGGACCCGTCCGTGGCGAGGAGGATCTTGTGGATGGGGTTGAGCTTCACGGGCTTCACACTCACAGGCTCTCCAGCTCCACAACGGGTTTGCCTTCTCTGGTGTGGGGAGCGAGGTAGTCGATGAACCTGCTCATATCTATTCCGTAGACCCGGAACTCTACTTTGATTGGGGATAGGACTACGTCCTTTTCAGTAAAATTGATCTTGCTGACCACGGCTGTCTGCTTGTTGAGGTATATGTGGATGGTGTTGTGGCGGGTGTTCTCCCTGAGCTCTGTTCTGGCGGTATCCAGTATCTTTTGTCTTCTTAATAGCTCCCTGAACGTGGAGAGGTTCTGGGCATGGGCTGTGAGGTGCCCATTATCCGTTGAGATCTGGGCGTCGGGGAAGAAGTTCTTTATTGCTTGCACCACTCTTTCTTTGTCTTCGGTGGGGTGTATTTGGGTGGATATCTCTACTTCAACGTATCTGGAGACCCTCTTCAGGACCTCTTCTACCTTTTCATTGAACTTATCGAGGGTGGAGTTGTTCTCAATTGTTAGGTCGGATCTCTCGATGGCCTTTTGCATGCTCCAGGAGAGCTCCCTCTGATCCCTGCTCTTCAACTCTTCTATGGTGACTATGTCATCTCCCCTCTCTCTTCTGACAGAGCGATCGAATCTCTCATCCCGTTCAGCTTGAATATTGATCAGGATAAAGTTCTGCCCGAACTCCTGTTTGAAGTGCTCCACTTCCGAGTCGCTCCTGATGCCATCGATGACTATAACGCTTTCTCTTCTGGCCTTGATGAGGGGGACGCATCTCCTGGCTATGGCGTCCATCCCCTCTTTTTCTCTAAGCTCGGTGGCTATTTTGCCAGCGTTGTGGTCGGTGAGCTCCAGTCCCCTGTGGAGGACTTCATCCCTGATGATGTCCCCCATAACCACCACAGGGAAGCCGAGGTTCTGAGCAACTCTGGCTGCAGTGCTCTTACCGCTGAGGGGTAAACCCACAAAGGCTATGATCAATTTATGGTCCAATGTCCATACCTCCGTAATCGTGTTGATTTAAGAACTTAAGATGATGTTTGGTCATGGCTGAACTGAACAGTGAGGTTTTAATTCTTTTCCTTTGATAGTTCATTACTTTATGATGGGTAGTAAAAGGGGTAAAACCTTTTAAGTGTGAAAATGGAGTGTGGTTGACGGTATGGTTTCTGCTCATGACCGAGGTTGAGTTTGTTTGAGGGCCCGTTGCTTAGCCAGGATAGAGCACCGGCCTCCTAAGCCGGGGATCGCGGGTTCAAATCCCGCCGGGTCCGTACTTTGTTTTTTTTTGTTTGGCACTGATGTGGAATTATAAAGAAAAAATCAAAAGCTCGTTTTTCAATCGAATTCTTCTCCCAAAAAAATTTAAATATAACATACATACAATGTAAATATATGGGTACTTTAACCATAGTTTTAGACGATGATGTAGAAAAGGAGTTGAGGAGAGCTGTAAGCGAATTGTACGGTTCCAGTAAAGGCTCCTTATCAAGGATCATTGAGGATGCCCTGAGGAATTATCTCCATTCCGCTAAAGAAGAAAAGAAATGTTATAGAGCGTATAAAGATAATGAGTTGGTAGCCGAATCCGAATCCATAGATGAGCTCGCCGCGATAATAAAGGAAAAGGATCTGGACCCCAGGGGATTGAGGATCACGTCTTCTGAAGAGGTTAAAAAAGTGGCGAGGACAGGTTACAGGTTGAGGAAGACGGGTTTATGAACTTCTTATTGCAGGGAGTACCTTTTCTGGAAGTTAGCATAGAGAACCCCTTCATGGAGTTGATCTACCCCGAGAACGGAAAATTCCTGGCTATCTTTGATACGGGTTACGAGGGCTTCGCGCTGCTTCCAAAGGATATTTTTAAGGAATTGAAGTTCGATGAGCTTCAATTAGAGGAAAGAAAGTTAATGCTCCCCGACGGGTCTCTGGTCAGGTCCCGGGGAACCTTCGGTAACGTAAGATTGGGGAAGGACACCTTGTGTGATGGGTTCATAGAGACCTCAGACACTGAAGAGGTAGTTTTAGGGATAGAATTCGCCAGAAGGTTCAGATTCGTTCTCGACTACTGCTCCAACAGATTCGAGGTCCAGAAGTGCTGACTCCTTTGTTATTGGTTGCTTGCTCGGTCCATAAGTTTTAACTTCCTTCAAAGCCTCTTCTTCTCTATTTTTCTTCCATAAAGGTTGATAATGATATGGATGACTCCAGTCTCTTATTTATATATCTCAGCTGCCTTTTGAGCTCTTTTATCTTATCCTGATTTCTTCCCCAGACACCATAGAACCATACCCGATAGAACTCAAGGTATGCTCCCTCCCATCCGGTGGAGAAGGTCTTGATGTTGAGATCCAAGGTCTTTGCCCTCTTACCGAAGTACTTTCTGAGCGTATCGAATGTCTTACCCGTGAAGCAGATCACCAGGAACCTCTTTCTCCCCAAAATGTTTAATTGTTCCAGGAAGCGGTGAATGTCCTCTTCTTCCGGCTCTATTTCCTCTGAATTAGAGGGGTCTTCTACCAGATCGGTCATGTAAGCCCCCTTGATGTTCTTCAGGTTATCGTCCTGAATGTACTTCTTCAGGATGTGATCGTTGTGCCGCTTCTCTATTGAATGGTAATTAGCGAATGGTGAGCAGAGCACACCGGAAGGATTTAAGGATAGGAGGATTACACCGGGATTGAGGTCATTTATGTGGTCCTTTATGAAATTGTGTAGTTTTTTGGGTCTTCTTTCGATACAACCCTTTCCCGGGAATTCTTCGCTCCAGATAGCCCAGCTCGCTGTCTCGTAATCCTTCAGCTTGTCAAGTTGTTCTATTTTTATCACACTTTATTTTATAGTAATGATTTTGTTAAAAGTTTCTCTTTTCGATATATCGAATTCTGTACTAATCTCTCTAAGTTTTCTAACTCGGGTCTCAAGTTCATTTCCGTCTATGCTATGTAAAGTATGTAACGCTCTTTTTGGTTTAGCTCGAATCCCAGTTGCCTATACGTTTTAAACAGTTTATTTATATTGTCTATCACGTTCAGGACATGGAAAAGACCATGATTTGTGTAATCAGAACATACATGATTCTGGGCACTCTAATTCTTTGACAGCTTCTTCCCACCAGCCAAATTCGTCTGGAAAGGCCCTGTAATTATCCTCAAACCAGTCCATCAGTTCCATATCATAGTAGCCGCCTTTATTGAATCTGCCCTCGAACTCGTCAAATGTCATCCCCATCCTGATGGCCAGTATGAACTGTCGGGCACCAACATTATCTCCCGGACTCGTTTTTAGCAATTTTCTGAACAAGTTCAGAGCACCCTCAAAGTCACTGGTTTCCCACAACTGAATGGCTTTGTTGAGGATGGCCCTTATTATGTGCCTGTTCTCCAGGTGTACCCACTCCAGTGTATCCGGCCAGCTACCATTCTTGTCAGTTATCAGGTGTATAGCTCTCTCGTAGGCGTCATCCAACACCTCCTGTGCTTTCTGTGGATTGCCTTCTTTCTTCAAGAGATCGTAGAGCAATATATATGGGTCAAGGAAATCAGGGTCCTTATCGATCAACTGCCCTATCTGTTTCTTCAACGAGTCTAGGAACGGTGAACAGACGTATTATATCGATACCGATCATATAATGATTTGTTTGAAGAAAAAGACCAGACTTTTATAGCCAGAGGACTCTTTGGTGCTATATTCAGTCTGAATAACCCCCAAATTAAAGTCATTATTCCGAACGTAGCAATAGGTGAGGTTGTAAACGAGTTAAAAAACCAGAAATACGTTCTGGAGCCGTGTGGCATCCTTCGGATACCACTTAGTTCTTTTTTATTGCTTAATCTATATTTTATATTACAGTAAAAAAAACCTTTCCATAGCTCTTGAGCTGGAAATAAAGGTTGTAGTAATCTTATTTATATAGGTATTGCACTATACTGCACCAATTTTTATAATTCTAGTGCATTATACTGCAACAAAATGTTTGGACCTCACTCCCAATCCTCTCTCAAAATGGAGATTAGTCTTAAGGTTTAGACGTAAGCATCTTCAAGGTAGCTATTTTACTACCGTTACCATCGTGTAGTTCATTGGCTATGGTCAGGAGCTCTTCTGTATTCTCGCTAAACTCCACATTCTTCAAAGCCAGTAAGGCAGTAAAGATCCTGTCTGCCTCTTCAAAGGATAGTTCTTCGTTCTCCAGTTCTTCAACTACTTCTTGAACGAGTTTAACTATTCTGTTTTCAGCCTCTTCGAGGTCAACATCAACGAGATCGAGGATCGTGTCCACTATCATCCTAAAGTTTTCCCTTAAATTTGATCTCAAGCAACTCCCCCATTACCTCTTCTCTTTCTTCTTCGAATTTTTTGATCTAGACCTTTCTCTTCCAAAATTTTCTCCAGGTCAGCTTTAACCTTCATTCTGATCACTTCCCTCACTACCTCACTTCTGCTCTTGTACATCCCTTTTTTAACTTTGTCCTCTATGTATTCGTAATTCCGGGGTGAGTTCGATGCTGAGATTTATAGGCCTTATCAATCTCTTCCCTAAAATAGACGAATTCTTGATAAGTATTCGAAGCAGGTTCTAATCGCACAGTTTTTTTGTTTTACAAAATTAATCGGCTTGAATAAAACTTAAATAAAATTTCGCTCAAAAACTTGGTGATGG
>JBKHKH010000166.1:0-3290 GCA_046537735.1 Archaeoglobaceae archaeon
TCCATCACATCCTCGGTCATTACTCCCGTGTAATCACCATAAACCTCAGCACTGCTAAAGAATATCATTCTGAAATTCAATTTCTCCTGCAAACGGAGCATGTGCTTGGTCCCGATCACGTTTGTTTCCCACAGGTTCTCGTAAAAATCCTCTCCGTTCCACCTGCCGTATTCGGCAGCCAGATGATAAACATAATCGAAATTGTGGGTATCAAACACCTTCTCCAACTGCCTGTAATTTCTCACGTCAGCTCTGACATATTCATCCCTATCAGTATTGAAAGCATCAGAGGCACCCACTTCGTGTCCTCTGCTCTTTAACTCTTCCACCAGGTTAGAGCCGATAAACCCGGCACCACCGGTTACCAGTATCCTCTCAGTCTGCATATAATTTACCTCTAAACTTTTTTACACCTAAATATTACCGTTCCACCATCCGTATAAGGCTTTCCCGGGTCAACACACTGCATGTATGCATTATCAGGATCAGATTCTGTAGTTAAACCTAACTTTACAGGACACCAATCATGTTCAAGGATAAGAACATAATGAAGTAAGGTGGATAGTGCATGCGTGCACAAAGCATTTGTTTTACCCAAATCGATCTCTGGATCCTTTATTACGATCTTATCTCCCTTCGTATATACAGGGCACTTGCCCTTTATTTCATGAACTATTATCTCCAGCATAAATGTGCTACTCAATCTCTAATTCACCATTTCTAAAGTCAATAGAAACTCTAAATCTTTTGCCCAGAACAGTTACTTTATCAATAGTAATCAGAGGTGCTTTCTCAATTCCACTGTCAATTACTGGCGAATCAGGATCAAACTTATACATAAAATGCTACTGCGTAACCTTCTTTTGGTATTTCTCCGGTATATATTACCGCTAAATCACCTTCTAGCTCTTTCTGCTTTTCATAAATGTCATTTCTGGACTTACTATGAGCTATTACCTCGCCCTCTACAGGAAAGCCTGAATCATCAACTCTTGAAACCCTGAGTAACACCCACTCATCTTCATATTTCTTCTTTATTTCTTCAATATTCATCATTGCTCACAGCCAATAATTGTATAAATTTCCTTAAAAGCTTTTGTCAATATTTCTGATCTAACACTATAAGCCCAAAAAATTACCTTTTAATTCTATTGATTCTCCACTATCTCAACAGTCCTCTCTCCAGCCTTACCATCACCAAACGGGTTCTCCCAATTATTGGTAACTCCTAACATCTTCTTAACACTATCCAGTATCCTTTCAGGGTCTGCGCCAGCAAGTGTATTGGCACCTACATTGATAGTCTCAGGCCTTTCAGTATTATCCCTGAGGGTCACACAAGGAACATTTAGTATACAGCTCTCTTCCTGTACTCCACCAGAATCAGTCAAAACCAGTCTAGCTCTCGACTCAAGGTACAGGAAGGACAAGTAATCCAGTGGGTCGATCAATTTTATCTTATCAGATTTCAACCCAAAGTGCTCCATCATTTTTCTGGCGCGGGGATGAACAGGGTAGACCACAGGTAATTCAAATTCCTCTACAACCAATTCTAAGCCCCGGATGATCCCCTCAAATCTCTCCCGTACATCAACATTCTCCTGTCTATGCACAGTTACCAAGAAGTAATCACCAGAACTCAAAGCCAGATCAGTTAAGGGGTTTACTTTCTCCTCACTGATGCTCAGGTTTTGATTAACAGCATCCACAATCGTGTTCCCCGTCACAAATATCTTATTTTTCGAGATGCCCTCCCCTAACAATATCCCTTTCGAATGTTCAGTGGGAGCGAACAAATAATCACTACAGTGGTCGGCAAGTACCCGGTTTATCTCTTCGGGCATCGTTCTATCATAGCTCCTCAGACCAGCTTCAACATGCCCCACCTTAATGTGGAGCTTGGATGCCGCAAGAGCCCCCGACAGAACCGTATTTGTATCGCCCTCTACCAATACTATGTCAGGTTTTTCTTCCAAGAGGAACTTCTCGGTGCCGGTAAGAATCTTCGCAGTTTGCTCCGCATGAGAACCAGACCCAACATCAAGATTATGCCGGGCTTCAGGCAAATTTAAATTCTGAAAGAAGACCTTATCCATGTTATAAGAGTAGTGTTGGCCCGTATGCAAAATAAAATAATCCAGCCCTCTCCTCTCGCATTCTCTTATCACCGGGCTCATCTTAATTATCTCGGGACGAGTGCCCAGAATTATAGATATCATTAATACTATTTTAAATCATTAAAGCCGTTTTTACGCATTACTCCCGTAACTGTATGCAATATTACCCCTGTAAAGAATAAAAGAGTTCCCATCATGATAAACAATATAGTAAGTAACGCCGTTCCTATAGCCAGCGTTTTAGTTGCATTGTAAATATCCACAACCCTATAACCCATAAAAGCCCCTATAATCCCTAGAGTAAAACCAGGTACAGCAAAGAATAACAGGGGTCTTCTTTGCTCCACCAGTTTAAGTATCCCATTAACAACCATTGCTCCATGATGAATAGGATTATATGTAGACCTTATCTTACCATATCTACAAGTAATGGGTACCTCCTTTACACTCAGGCCCGAATCACCAGCTGAAACCTGCATCTCTGATTCAATGCTGATCCCGGAACCATTAAACTTCAATGATTCAATAGCATTTCTTGAAAAGGCTCTATAACCACTTTGAGAATCGGTGAGCTTTGAACTTGAGACCAGATTCGTCATATAAGTCAAAAATTCCTGACCGAGCCTCCGATACTTGGGAACCGAGTGTTTACCATCCAAAAACCTGGATCCGATGACCACATCCACTCCTTTTTTGACGGGCTCAACAAGCTCTGGTATTTGCCTGGGATCATGTTGCCCATCACCATCCAAACACACCAATATATCGGCATTCAGTTCCCTTGCAACCTGAAAAGCAGATTTTAAGGCATAACCCTTGCCCAAATTCTTCTCGTGCTTCAAAACGATAGCGCCAGCAGCCTCAGCTATCTCCGCAGTCCTATCACTACTCCCATCATCAACCACCACCACCTCATCCACGTATCCCCTGGCGCCCAGCACTACACTACCTATAGCGACCTCCTCATTGTACGCAGGCAGAGCTGCCACGATCCTTAACTTCTCCCTGGTCATGTGATCACCAATAGTAGTAGTCTCGCCATTGCTAGCGCTCATCAATACACCTCTCCAGCCGACCTTGTACTAATACTTTGCACACCACATATATAAAACAATTCTCAATCGATCTTCATGGAATGATAAAATTTCTCACCTTCAATTTCACTTATAATGC
>JBKHKH010000079.1:0-9172 GCA_046537735.1 Archaeoglobaceae archaeon
TAAGCAATAAAAAGGAACAAAGTGGTATCGTGTGGATCAAGGCTCCAGAACGCATCTCTGGGTTGCGGTTGGAGATAGAACAGTGGATGTACTGGACATCCTCAAAAAACACAAAAAAGAAATAAAAAACAGATTTGGAGTGAGATAGATAGAGTTATTTGCCTCAATTGCCAGAGAGAGTCAAGTATTGACTGTTGAGGGATTAAAAGGGATGAGGACTAAGGATGAGATCAAGCGGACTGTGATTTACGTATAGGTTAGTGCTTTTGAGTTCTTGATAGAACCACTTATAAATCAGGAGTTGATATTAGTACTTCCGTAGGTGTGAGGATGGAAAAAGAATCTAAATTATACACGGTAGGAAAATTTAGGTTGGATGAAGCAGTAACCTTTAACATTTTTTATGATGCTTTAGAGGAGACTTGGTACATAGAAAATGATGGACTCGCCCTGCATGGAGAGGGGCGATCATTTCGGGAGGCTATTGATGATCTGGAGAAGAGTCTGGAGACATTAATTGTAGGATTTCTAGCGTTTTCTGAAGATGAGATTAGTGATAGATCTAGGATGATTAAGTCTAAACTATCTCAATATCTAGACATTGAGCGATACAGGTCATACTACAGTCCTGTGGTAGCTTAGTGGGATGTGGATGGCCTCTTAAGAGAGACAAAGTTATAAAAGAACTATCCAAAAAAGGATTCAAAAAAGTTGTAAGCAGAGACCACATCTACTTATTTTTGATAAATCCGGACAACCAAGAAGAAACGGTAAGCTACATTCGAACGAAAGTTAGTCATGGAGGAAAGAAGTATAAAACCCTTTCAGATGATTTAGTCACTAAAATGAGGAAAGATTTAATGTTTGAGAACAAAAAAAAGCTTTGAAAAATTCGTGGATTGTTCTTATAATCTCAAAGAGTATATTAATGATCTAAGAAGGATGGGTTTTTTGTAAATAAGCTGTTTGCTGTTATTTTGAAAGTTTATTTAGCCTCTAGTTCCTCATAAATACTGTTAAACTGCTCTAAAGCCGACTCAAGATTTTCTGCTATATCCTTCGCAAGGACTTCTGGCTCTGGCGTAAATTCTCTCCCTATTTCTTCCTGCTCTTTCAGCCTGTAAATTCAGTTTTACCGTACTGGGAAAATCTTAGATACTTCTCCGCACCTGTCCTTTTGTTTAAATTTCAGGAAAAATAAGATATTTTAAATGGGTAAGAAAAGAAAAGGTGTATAAGATGAACAAAAATATAGAAGAAATAAGTGAAGTAGAGATAATAGAAAGATACAGTAATGAAAACCATTCTAAATCAAAGCAAATATAAGACAAAAGCTCAACCTGACTAACTATGTCCCAAATTGTTGGTGTAACATTCCCCATCCCCAAACAGTACATGCACCGCTTCTTCAGTGGTAAAGACGTATTCGTCAAACCCGCCACCGTCTACAAACAACTGAAGCGGGGAATGAAATTCGTGTTCTATCAGTCCCACGAAGATACGGGCTACGTAGGAGAAGCCGTTATCAAGAGGATTATCTTGATGAACGACCCCATGAAGTTCTTCGAGACCTACGGCGACCGAGTGTTCATCACCAGAGAAGAGCTGAAAGATTATGTAAAGAAGCAAGAAAAGTGGAGCAGCAGCTCTAAGAAGAAGAGGCAGTGGATGGCCATTGAGCTGGAGAACATAAAGAAATACGATGAACCCGTTAAACCCAAACGCTTTGTGTCCGTAGGAGGACAATATCTGAAGGAATAATTAAATTTGAAGGAATAATCAACCATCTATTCAGTGAGGGGTGATGTGGTCAATGATTCCCCTAGAAGGAATTGAGTAAATATTTGAAGAATGTATACAGAAAGGGCTTTTGATGTAGCATATGAATTCGTAGAGAGAATAGAAGAACTGCTCTAAGTCAATTCCAATGACAAATATTTAATAATATAATAAATGAAAGATCTGGTAAATGGACCACTTTGTAAGTGAAGATCAAAAGAACCAAATAATGGAGAAAATAACTGAGCTCCTCAAAGAGAAAAATGAGGTTATTTTTGCCTCGTCATAAAGGGCTTTCTTCTCTTCAGTAAAGATGAAAAGACCAGAACAGATTTCGAATCCCTGACTATCTCACTCTACCACGACTTCAAGTTTTATAGAAACAGATACAGGAAGGAAGTCCTTGGAATTTGATGAAGAAAAAATAACCAAGTTATCTTCTGAGTTCATGAATTCCCTAAGGAATCTAATAGACCTGTCCAAATTACCTAAAGAGGATCTCATATCGAACCCTCACTACTTGGGCAGTGCTAAGTATTCTCTACTGGTTGCAATTACTGGGATATTGATGAAGAGATGATCTATCAAATCTTACAAGAAGATATTCAGGACCTCGAAAAATTTATTGACGAATTTATGAAGTCAATAAAATGAATGGGTGTGTAATGTGCAATCTAAACTGGTACTATCCTATTCTCCTCGCATTCCCCACGGTATCCATGTTACAGCGTTTATACCGCCTAACACAAGCACCGACACCAGGAAAATGGCGATGTTCTGGTAAATATCGTAATCTGAAGCGTATGTGAACGCCCAAGCAATGAGGAACAACAGCCATCCGATTCCTGATACCGCTGAAATTGTTACTCTCCACCTCAAATTGAACTCGGATCCCAATCCTAAGGTTATCCACGGCACGGAAATGATGGCACCTGCCAGCAGTAGAGAAACAAACAAAATACCGATATTCTGGTATATACTATAATCACCTGCATAGAAAAACAACCATAGAATAAGGAACACCAGCCAACCGATACCAGTGATCGCTGAAATGGACATTCTCAAACCCATTTTACCGTCTTTTTCCCTATAATCTTCCCTCATGAACTCTCCTATACCTTACAAATTAAGAATAATAACATAAATAAAAATATTTGCCTGACATGGTTGAATGGTTGGATGGTTGGATGGTTGGATGGGGCTCACTCTCTTCTCAAGTGCTTTACCACAACTCCTCTCAAGTAGACAGAAAGGTAGACGCCGCAGGTTCTTGCCCTCTGCTCCAGTCTTCTGCGGTCCTGGTCTTTAAGCTTGAATCTTAATAGCCTGAATCTTTCGCCCTGAACATATGTGGAGAATGGAAAGGCGGACGACAGCGGTTTTCTCTTAAGGTGTTTCACTACCACTTTCCGCAGGTATTCTGATTGTTCACCGTCTATTCTACGCTCTAACTCCTTATAGTATGACTCTTCAAGGTTGAACCCCACTGTGACCCATCTTTCACCAGTCACTACATCATGATGAACAGGAGTAAATATAGCTCTTCTCATTTCCTAATAGAAATTAGAATAGGTGGCGGAATTTCGCTTCCGCCACAGTTCCACATAGTTATTGATTATGAAAAAAGAAGCGAAAATAGTGTAAAAATGCGAAATTATGGGTTAAGGGAATAACTGAGCCTAAGTATAGGTTATTGTAGTGCCTTCGACGTGAGCAAAGCTGGTCAATTTGTGGTCTCTAGCGTCAGCAGCACTTAAAATGTGTTTGACTTTCATACCTCTAACCATTAATGCATCGGAGATCAAATTCCGGTGGCAGCGCCAGGGAACTGCTTCGGCACACATTATTGCTATGCGCTCTTCTCTTGCCAATTCTATCAGTACCTTTATGGCAGACTGGAATTTGGAAGTCTGCATGTAGTCAGCGAATCCTCTAAAAGACGAGACTTTCCACCCGGTATTCACAGAATCTTTCCTGGGATGGCGCAGACCTCCCAAACTCTTCATATGGACGTAATCAATGTGATGCTTTTTCAGGTAAGCGGCAAGGGTCTCTTTGTTGAACTGGGGGTTACGCTTTGACCCGGGGATGGTGCGAACATCCACAATCTTCTGGATATCATGGGTGTTCAGCAGCTCGAGCAGCTCTTCGAGGCTGCGAGTAGAATGGCCGATAGTGTAGATAACCATTTTTTTGTTATCGGTGCTCATCTCTTGTTCATGGTCACTGGTACTCAAAATAACTTTTTCGACCAGTGTGTCAGTTATTGAGACTGCCGGGATGAGGGCAAGTCATTTGTGAGCTCTAATCTTCAGGCTTATAATCTCTACTCCGGGTATGCTGTCACCAAAGATGTCCTCTGAGATAACCTTCACCTCTTTGAAACCACTATCCTGGATACACTTTATATACTCGCCCTTCTGGAGGGCACCGGCAATACAACCCGCCCAGGCTTTCTTATCGTTTTTAATGCTCTCAGGCAGTTGGCCCTTGAGCACGATATCGGAGATGATAACTCTGCCACCGGGTCTCAGTACCCTGTATATCTCCTTAAAGGTTCTGGATTTGTCGGTGGAGAGGTTGATGACGCAGTTGCTTGTAATCAGGTCGAAATAGTTATCTTCAAAAGGGAGTTCTTCCATTTCTCCCAGCCTGAACTCTACATTGCTGTAATCATAGCTCTTTGCCAGTTTCTCCGATTTTTCCACCATCTCTTCAGTCATGTCCAGGCCGATAATCTCTCCAGTTGGACCGACTTTTTCTGCTGCCAGAAATACGTCTATCCCTGCACCCGAACCAAGGTCAAGAACCCTCTCACCCGTCTCTATATCCGCCAGAGCTGTGGGATTGCCGCACCCCAGCCCCTGAACCGATTCCGGAGGAATACTATCCAGTTCCGGAGCTGTGTAGCCTATACTGATCGCCTGATCCATATAAGAGCCGCATCCACAGGAGGGACAGCAACCTGCATCCTCTTTGGCGATTCTGGAATACTCTTTTCTTACAGTATCTCTTATCTCGTTATCTCCTATATTATGGTCTTTCATTATATCACCTCAACAACAAGGATCAACTTCATCAAGGCCAAGGTAGAGCAAGACCTCCTTTGTCTCATTATCCTTTATCTTATAGATGATATTCCGTCCATTCCTTTCTCTTTCCAGGATCCCAGCATCCACCAGCAATTTCAGGTGCCTTGAGACCGTGGTCTGATCCCTGTCTACCATGGACTCGAATTCGCAGGCACAATAATCGTTATCCAGTAGATACTTGAGTATCCGGAGCCTCGTCTCGTCTCCCAGAGCCTTGAAGAACCGGACTTTCTCATCTACTTTGTTCATGACATATATGCATATATGCACATAATTAAATATTTTTTGCTCGAGACTTACTGATCTACTGCTCTTGAATCTCCTCAGCATTCAGTTAGAGAAGTGTGTGGCTACTACATCGATGATAACTCCGTATGCAACTCCCGCGAACCATGCAGGCACGTCCCTGAACTCTGTGGAGAGGAAGATGGCGGTAGTCACCACGACTCCAAGAATAAAACCTCTAATAGCGGCGTTTTTGAGGTCCCCCTCTTTCTCTTCTCTGGAAACGATCATCCAGGAGCCGGCAAAACCTATGAGAACACCCATTAAAACTCTGTTGTACCACATGCCCAAGAGATACCACTCATTACCGGTTATACCTACCCGGCTCCCCACACCTATGATGCAAAGGACTCCCAAAATGGCACCGAGCAAAATTGAGATCCCCAGTCGTCTGTAATTCATTTGCATATCCAATCACCCATTACCCCCATGTGATACATTATTGTCTTTCTTACTATAAAAAAATTGAGGGATGAGGAAATATTTAGACTGGGTATCCGAACGTTTTACACAGGGGAGTGAACTGGGCATCAGCAAGTCAACGGTAAGAAAAAAGAATAAGAGATTCGGTCGGCTATCTGGAATCTGTTAAAGGTAGTGAAAATGGTTGAGGTACATCTCCCGATAACTGTTCTGGCTGCAACTTCTCAGCCACATTTTGCACTTGATCAAAATCTATGAGCGCCTTCTGCCAGTGAAAATAAACTAGATGAATTATTTAAGGTTTGATTAGTGAGGTTCGATTCTACATGCACAGGTTGAGTATAGCTTTTTCATGTTCCGGTTCAGGTCGAAGGGTGAATGGAATAGTTCTGGCCGAAGGAGATCCAGAAATATTACCGGGGAAAATGGACACGACGTTTCATCGAGTACGGGCACTACAGCCCGGTGTCAGGTGAAAAGTTATTAAGATTTTCATGTGAGTTTCTTAGCAAGTCATCGGAAAGATATTTAAATTTTCATGTGAATATTTAAGTATGTTTGAGGTCAGTGAGGCGAGGAAAAGGGTGCTGGAGAAGCTTGCAGAGGGCGACTGGACACCCACGGAGCTGGCTGAAGAGCTGGGGATAAAGACGCAGACCGCCTACAACCACCTGCGACACCTTGAAGAGATAGGTGTGCTCGAGAAGAGGAAGGTGGAGGCAAAGACGAGGCCGATGACACGCTACAGCATCGATGAGGGCTTCATCCAGTATGTGGCGGTCCTGCCGGGTGTGTTCGCAATCAGAACGCTCAGGCTGAACAGGAACAAGAAGGCACTATTCAGGATCTGGTCCATACCGCAGCCAGAGTTCCACTCCCATCTGGAGGAGGTCTGGCACGAGCTCGAAAAGGAGGACGGCATCCTTGCAGTGGGTGTCTACGGCTCGGTGGCGAGGGGTGAGGCGGACCAGGACAGCGATATCGACCTCCTGATAATCACGGAAAAAGGGAGGGAGGAATTAGAGGAAAAATACGGCTCAAGGATCGTTGAGGGAGAAAAGGATAACAAATTAATAATGTCGCAGGTATACACCCTGAAGGAGTACAGAGACAGCCTGGTCCACCAGAGCGACTTCTTGGCCAGGGTGGAGGATGAGGTTGTCCCCGTATTCGATCCGGAGGGGCTGTTGTGGAGAAGAGGAGAGAGCAGGCAGAAGCATATCTCAAGGAGGCTGAGCTCACCCTCAGGTCAGCGTTGAAGATGCGGAAGAAGTTATCGAGCTGGTCAGACAGGAACTCAGAGAAAAACAGTGAAACTGCCCTTAAACAACAGCCAGCGGTCCGCGAATTGGAGCTCTGGAACAAGAGGAACCGGCCTGAACATTACTGTTAGTAGAATCGCATCCTATAAAAACCCTTACGGGATTTAAACAGGTCAGAGAGCGCCCGGGCCGTGCATGGTTTGAGGAGTGCAGCGCACCATAAAAGACTTTTGCTTCTTCCTCATCTTTTCTTCCAATTGATACATATACTTTCTGTATTTTTTCACTCAAACTGTTACAGCCTCCACCACTCCACTCCCTAAATCGCCTTAGTTATGCTCAGGTCTAAAGTCTTTCTTGCTTTTTACTTGCGCTACTCTCAAATTCTTTCTCTTCGCTCATCATTTTAGGTTGCTCGCAAAAATCTGCGAAACTCTTTTAGTTGCGAGTTATTCTCACGACAACCTTCGCAGTTTGTAGGGTGAGCGATTTAGGATCGCTCCGGTTGGTTGGAGGCTTCGGCCGATGAAACAGTTAGTGGCTGTCAGAGCAAATCCAGTTTGTGTTTACCCTGGTGAGCGATGAAGGTCGCGATTACTAACTCCAGTCGTCCCATCCACCAGATAGTAGCTCGCTCTGGTGAGTTGGAAGATAGGAGCGAATATGGAAGTAAGCATGAATGAGATCCGGGAAGTGGAACAGTTAATCAGAAAAGGTTTGCCGACGTATGAATTAACAGATAAACAGATAGTGATTTACAGAGAGTTTTTGAAATAAGTTTTCTTTTTTCTTCTTACGAAAGCTGTGAAGTCGGGCTAAGCACCAACTCGACTGAGCCGTTTAGAAGTGAAAAGCTTCTACCTTGAGGTTTGATATGATAGTAAAAGAAATACATCCTGCTATGAGAGTGAATCTAGAGAGAATATGTTGGAGTAACGGAAATCAGTATTACAACCAGAAAGTTATTGAGAGACTATATCGATCAACTTTCCTAAAAGGAAAACCTAAACGAGTTATGTCAACCAATGGAAGTGACACTTATCACTTTAAATTTAATAGAGTTAACTATGAAGTAATTCTGGGTAAGAAAGAGAAGAGAGGTCTTTGTGTTTGTAAAGATTTTGAAAGAAACCTTGAAATAGCTAAATCCAAAGACTATGAATATGTAATGCCCTGCAAACACCTCATAAAAGTAATGTGTCACAGGAGGGCAACTAGAAAATAATATAGAGATCGTTGAATTTTTGATTAGTGAACTATATAATTTCTTACCTTAAAAACAACTAATACTTCTTCGACCAGTAAGTATGGACTACATCTAATGAGTGATTTTTCCTATCTTTCCACTCTAAAATAGCCATACAGTTACTTTTTAAGACACTGTATTCTCCTTTTTTCTCCCATCTCAAATCAGATAGTTTTACTAATGTAGTTTCTTTAATTTTTCTTATATTAAAGTCTTCTCCAGTGTGTCCATAAAAATGATAAATTGGATTGAATTTTTCAAAGACTAAGTTTATCTCCTCTGCTCCAAAACCTATTGTAACAATATCTTTGGGTGAGTCATGAGTTAGAAGAAGATCAAAATCCTCTGTTAGCGAAATAATTCGATGACGTTCATATTCCTGAATAGATTTCATATCCTGCTTCTTTTTTGTTTCTCCTCCGATTCTTCCTATACCTACAATTCTAATCTTTTCAGACCCTTTACTAAAAGTATAAACCATCCCTGACTTTAAACAGAAGATTCTTTTGTAAGTATCTACAGGAAAAATCACATCCTCATACTCGACTTCAAGAGAGTCCAAAAAAATATGATCTTCATGATTACCACGCATAAACACAAGATCGCAATCCAACTTCTTCAAAACTCTTTCTGTTCGTCTTGACTTTTGATAAAAATCATTGTAAAATCCAAGCTCCTCCTCATCTTTCGCTAAATGCTTTTTTGTGGCACTATCTAGTCTTTCAGAATCCGGGAAAATACCTAGATCTCCTGTTTGAAGTATTAAATCAATTTTTTTATCATTTTCCTTCTCCCATCGCTCTACTAGCTTAAAACACCTTAAAATCTTTCCATGAACGTCTGAAAATAATGCTATTAGCATAAAAAGGAGACATTACTTCAAATATTTACTTTTTAGGTTAATATCTAAAAGATTTAGGTATTCGCCTTAATATTTACCTAATTTTTTGAAAATACTTTACGAGAACATAGAAGGTCTATAATGCCCACTCTTAAACTAACTCAATATAATGGCAGATCGAAGAAACAGGTATAGAAGTTTAAATCTTAAAATTTGTAACGGTGTATATGTATCTTAAAGCCCT
>JBKHKH010000167.1:0-3240 GCA_046537735.1 Archaeoglobaceae archaeon
ATGTGTTCGTGGTTCTCTTTCTCTCTCTTCTTTGCTTTTAACCTGTTTGGTTTTTAGAGCCTTGATAACTTTATCCAGATCTTTCAGGTCTTTCCTTATCTTTATAACTTCTGAGTGTAAGTTATCTGCTTCTTTCTTGCTGGATATAAACTTCTCATGCAGCTCGTCAGCCAGAGCTCTTTTCTCGTCAACCTGCTTGAACATTTTGGTCATTTCTGCGTGATATATGTCGGCTTCTTCCACATATTTGAGCATTTGCTGGTGGATCTGTCCTGCCTCGTCTTTAAGCTCACCGATCTTATTGAGCAGCTTTTTGAACTCATCGTGGGTTTCTAGTTGCTCTTTTCTGTTTTCCAGCTCTTTTTTGAGCTTGCTTATTCTTTCAACCAGTGCTCTTTCTTTATCGATACTTAAAACAGCGGTTTGTTGTTTGAATTCTAACTTTCTTATTTCTTTCTCTATCTCGCCCAGAGGTCTTCCGCCCTTATCCAGATTCTTTCTTAGCTTGTCCAGATCTTTATAAAGCTTGTCTATATCTCTATGAAGTTTTGTTCTCTTCTTTTTTTCTTCTTTGGCTTTCTGGTTCAACTCGTCTCTTTTTGCTTTCAGGTCTTTTGCTTGCTCAAGAAGATCCTTTACTTCTTGGTTGAGCCGGTCTCTCTCCTCAGCATAATTCTTGGCTGCTTGATTGAGGTTATCTCTTTTGGCAGCAAAGTCTTGTACATCATTTTCAAGTTGTTCTCTTCTTTCTACTAATTTTTCCAGCATCATGTTCTCACAACAGGTTTTTTATTGAATTTCTTGGATATTAGAGCTGCTCTGAGTACTCTTTTTTGTTTTCTGGATGGAGATATAAATTTTTCTCCATCGGCTTTCGCTGTTTCACTTTATATATTTACTTGAGGCTATGGTGTTTTAATTTAAATTTTTCTCTGCAATTTAACATAAATTAATAAATTTCGGGAAATCTATATGCAGGAGTTTCTTCAAACGTGTATTTAATAGTGTTGAATTGTTCTTTTAGCTCGTCCACTTCTTCACGTATTTTCTGGTCACTCTTATTGTTGTTGACCACGTCCCAGATTATCTCCGCTATTCTTTCCATCTCATTTTCCTTCATGCCCAGTCTGGTGACTTCTTGAACACCTATTCTAATGCCTGAGGGATTTTTGCTGTTCTCTATGTTATCCCATGGCAGTAAATTCTTATTGAGGATGATGTTCATATTTTCCAGCTGGTTGGCTACTGGATCACCGCCACCAAAATCACTGACATCTACTGCTACTTGATGGGACTCGGTGAAACCAGAGCTTTCTCCTATGACGTTAAAGCCCAGTTCATGCATTCTCTCGGCAAGCTTTTTGGCGTTATTCACTATCTGACTGGCGTACTGCTTACCGAATTCCTTCATCTCCATGGCCGCTATTGCAAGACCTGCCAGAGTGTTGAGGTGGTGGTTGCTGACCACTCCGGGGAAGACCGAGCGGTCTATCTTTTTGGCCAATTCGGATTTTGAAAGTACCACAGCTCTTTGTGGACCGAAAAAGGTCTTATGAGTTGAACCGGTCATGACGTCAGCCCCTTCTTTCATGGGCTGCTGGAATTGCCCACCTGCAATAAGTCCCAGCACATGGCTTCCATCATATACTACTTTAGCATCGATCTCGGAAGCTATCTCGGCCATCTCTTTTACCGGTTGAGGGAATAGGATTAGGCTGGAGCCCAGGACGAACAATCGGGGCTTCTCTTTCATGGCAATTTTTCTGGCTTCATCCACATCTATATTGAGAGTATTATGATCGAAAGGATAGTAAAGGACATTCAATCCTCTTATTCCTGCGGCCGAGATCTTATCGTGGGAGATATGACCTCCGCAGGGAACAGATAGGGACATTATAGTGTCTTTAAGCTGGGTTAAAGCGAAAAAGGCGGCAATATTGGCGGAAACTCCCGATGTCGTCTGGACATTGACGTGTTCTGCCCCGAACAATTCTCTGATAAGCTTTATGGCGATATCTTCCATCTCGTCGATATAATAACAGCCCTGGTAGAATCTTTTGCCTACTTTCCCTTCTGCGTATCTATGGCCCATATCAGAGATATAACACCTTCTTACGGCTATGCTGGTCAGGTTCTCGCTTGCGATCAATGGAATCGATCTGGAAAAATATTCTGTATGCTCCTTTATAATATCGTAAATATTAGAGGGCTTGAATTCTTGTTTGTCACTCATGAAGCTTGCTCATGCTGAGATTATTTAATAATTTTGCATAATGCAACTGCTCACCAATTCTTGAAACACATTTGAAATAGCGATAATAATAAGTAACCTGTGCGATTTCATACCTCAAAAAGGATATTCGGGGTGTGATATTTGAAAATAGAGTTAAGTTACAAGATGGTTTACCTGGCCATTGTAGCCTTTTTCGCCGTGACATTTATCTTATCGTTGACCAATGGAATAAGCTCCAGTTTCGTATTGAACTACTCTCTCTTTGGTATCATAGTAACCTCAGTAGTATATTCCATTGATTCAAAGTTTATTAGCAATGTTTACAGTGAGAGGGAAAGACAGATCAAACTGGAAAAGGAGAGTGATGTTAACAAACTTCTGGATAAAAGGATCTGGTTGTTCTGGAGCATGGTGATCGTGCTGGGCGTAGGCTTCATTGTCCTCTTCATTCCTCTTGTGTTTTAAAACATGTATAATCTTCAGAGATCCATTATTGCTTATAGGATCTCAATGGTATCTTCCTGTTCGTATCCCGTAATTATCCTGATGTTGCCTTTGAGCTCCTGGTCCAGCCGGGAGTCGCCGGTATCCACTCTCAATTTACCCATCTGCTGGAGTTTGTTCCTGGTGGCAATGACCAGAATATTTTCCTTTCCAACTTTTTTGATGACAGCAGGACTGATCTGCTGATTTCCCCTACCAAACAGGAATCCCTGACCACCAATAGGAGTTACCACTATCTTAGCGGCCCAATTATCAATGGTCGATAGTATTTTCTCCTCATTGGCGTCTTTAGCAATTATCTTTCCTTCATGGACAATGTCTACTCCCAGTAAGCTTTTCTCTATGCCCAATATCCTGCTCAACGCAAAGACGGTTGAGCCGGGACCGAGGATGTAAAGGTGGTCGTTGTCATTGTTTATATCCTGGTAGAGGTATCGAGCGATCTCCAACTGGCTCTCCAGCTCGTTTTCCATAGTGGCTCTTTTCCTTGATTGCACCAATCC
>JBKHKH010000168.1:0-3221 GCA_046537735.1 Archaeoglobaceae archaeon
ATCCGGTCATCTGTTTTACTTCATCCGGTCATCTGTTTTACTATCTCTTTGTAGTAGTTAAGTGCTTCGTCGATCTTCTCTTTTTCCAGTTTGCCCTGTGGGGTCTCGGTCTCCAGTATTCTCTTGGGTATCCTCAATTGATCTAGATTGAAACCCATTTGCTTCTTTAATTTGACCTTTTCGGCGTATATCTTGTCTGCGAGCTGGTCCAGGTCATCTTCTGTAATGTTCATTCCCAGAGGTTTGAATGCCTCTACAATAAGGTCTGGAGTGTATACCTTTCTGGCGAAAAAGCATACCACCAGAGTGGAGAGGATTTGTCTCCATTTTTCCTCTTTTAAAAGCTCGTCAACTAGCTCTTTGGGCGGCAATTCTTTTTTCTGGTCCAGAGCATACCCGCCGGAATCGAGGTGACTGTGCCTAATTCCGATAAGATTGTTTACATGGGCCCCGTAGCCGGTATGGTAACCGGGCATCTCGTTTTTACCAAAGGCAAGTGCGAATTCTTTACCCCCATAAATGTCCGCAGCTTCTTCAACTCCCCTGGCAAGCGCTTTGTAAAAGTCATTGGGCTGCCTTACTATATAACTTACCGCTTCGATATACTTGTCGCTGTTACCCCATTCAAGATCAACAATGGTATCTTTGTCAGAGATCAGCCCGTTCTCCAGGGCTTCTGTTGCCCATGCCAGGCATACGCCTGTGCTCATGGCATCTATTCCCAGCTGCTCTACTCTCTGTATCAGCTTCAACATTCCTACTTTATCCCCAATTCCCAGCATGGAGCCTAAAGCATAGATAAGCTCGTAATCATAAGAGATCATAAGGGTCTTGTAGAAAAGCGGTTCGGTCTCGTAGGGTATTCTTACTGCAGCAATGTGAATGCAAGCAATAGGGCAGTGATTGCAGGCAATTCTCCTCCCCAGATCCTCTTCGGCGAATTCTTCACCACTTATCTCTTCTGCCCTCTCAAACTTAGTAGATTTCAGGTTTCTGGTGGGTAAAGCACCCATCTCGTTAAGGGGATTGACATTCACTGAAGTGCCGATCAGATGATATTTCTTCATTGTATCCGGGTCCACAGCTTTATTGAATATCTTGTCATAAACTTCTCTAAACCCTTCTACATCCGCAGGTAGCTTTCTTTCTTTCCCACTGACGACCAGAGCTTTTAGCATCTTACTGCCGAAAACCGCTCCCAATCCCAACCTGCCGAAGTGCCGATAGGTTTCAGTGGTAACTCCCGCATATCTCACCATCTTTTCGCCAGCCCCTCCAATGCGCATCACTGTTCTGTTCCCTCTTCCTTTTTCATTTTCAGCGATGATCCTTCCAGTTATTATCGAATCCTCAATGCCCCAGATGACCCGGGCATCTCTAAAGTGAACTTCGTCGTTTTCCACCACAATATATACCGGCTTCTCACTGGCTCCCTTTATCACCACTGCACCATATCCGGCATTTGCTATGGCAGTTGCGGTTCTTCCTCCCGCGTGGGACTCTCCAAAGTTGCCGGTCAATGGACTCTTGAAAAGGGCTACTGTTTTGGATGCCAGAGGATAAGCTGGGGTAAATGGTCCAACAGCGAATACAATAACATTATCCGGGCCCAGAGGATCGGCTTCAGGGTCAAGCTCCTCTTTCATCAACTGCACACCAACACCAATCCCGCCGACCCACTGGTCAAAGAGATCTTTTCTATTCTCAATCTCATAAGTGTATTTTGATAGATCAATGGTCAAAACACGAGTGTTCATTCTTCTTCCACCTCCACGTAGCCCAGCACACCATGCGGACAGTAATCCACACAATATCCGCAATGAATGCATACAGCGGGTTTTCCATCATTCCTCTCGAATATAGCACCAATGGTACACGCTTCCATACAATTACCACAGGCTATACACGAGTTCTCTTTCAAGGCCACTCCACCTCCCTTCTTGGGTACCAGAGCATCAGTAGGGCAAACTTGAGCGCAAGGAGGGTCAGTACAGGCCCGACAGAAGATCAGTGTTGCCCCCCTCTCAAAACCGCTCAAGCTAACTGCCAGAATTCCTGAGGCGTCCATTCCTATGTAAGGTTTGGTTTTTCTTCTTCTCGAACATGCATACATGCAAAGTGAACAGCCAACGCATTTCTCAATATCTTTTAAAACAAGTTGCTTGGGCATATTGTAGAGAGTTCATTCCAATACTTTAACTTTTTCCACAACTGGAGAGAGGTATTTTAAAAAGGCTTTTAATACAAAAATTTAAAAAATTTAAATATTTTTACTGTTATCAATCTAACATGCATCCACTGCTGGAGAAAAAGGGATTCATTTTGGATATCGATGGCGTTATCGGAAGAGGTGAGACACCCATACCAGCAGGGGTCAATGCGGTCAAGAAATTAAGAGAGGATGGTAAAAAGCTAATTTTTGTCTCCAACAACTCCACAAGAAGCAGGAATATTATGATAGAACGTTTCCAGCGTTTTGGTCTAGATGTTAAAGAAGAAGAGATGCTTCTGTGCACTTTTGCCACAGCCAGATTCATTTCCAGAGAAAAGGAAAGAGCGAAGATCTACACTACCGGGGAAGGAGGTCTCATTGAGGAGCTGGAGTTAGCAGGACACCGACTTGTCGATTATGAGGATGCAGAATATCTTGTGGTGGGCACCAACAGGAGAATTAGCTACGATATACTCACCAGGGCCCTTCGATTGACCTTAAACGAAAATATCAGATATATCGCCACCAATTCGGATAAAATATTTCCCTCGGAGAGCGGACCCACTCCAGGAACAGGGATGCTGGTCGGCGCTCTCTACTGGATGACCGATAGAACGCCTGATGTTGTGGTGGGTAAGCCATCCAAAGTAATAATGGAAGAAGCACTGGATATCCTCGGCTTGAGAGCAGATGAAGTGGCCGTTGTGGGTGACCAGATAGAAGTGGATGTGGTGGCGGGGAGAAATATCAACTCCGAAACTGTTCTGGTGCTGACAGGGGTGACCACCAGAGATAATCTCCCTCATATAATAGAGAAAATCGGATATGAAGCGGTGGAAATTGCTACCGTCGGCGATATCTCGATGAAGGAGTTGCGGAGTATCCTCGACGGGGAAGAACTTGTCTGTTGTTCTATTCATGAAGCCGGGGAAAACATTTTGCGGAATCCCGAAAAAACGGCCGAAAAGGTAAAAACGTTGGGTTGCGATTATGTGACCTATCCGTATCC
>JBKHKH010000169.1:0-3210 GCA_046537735.1 Archaeoglobaceae archaeon
GAAAAAGTCGGGGGAGGATTTGGTGGCGGCGTAGAGGGCAGTTATTTCATCAGAGGATAAAACGGTGTAGTGAAAAAAGGTATTATCAAAAATCCCCTCGTATTTACCCCCGTCTCCTTCTCCTATTAAAACATTCGCCCCTGTATCCAACCCTTGCTCAAATGAATCTGAATTTTCTTCATCACCATTTACATATATCTTAATTTCATTATTAGATGAATTTCTTGTAACAGTTATAAAAGCTTCATCTCCAGGGCTAAAAGATGTAGTAGATGTCAAATACAAACTATTTTCGTGTTCTACCCATCCAACTTTTCCATTTCCCTCTCTATCTAATTGTATATCCCATCTATTCTCACCCTTACCACCATAAGCCGATATTAAAGCACTATCCTTAATTGTGTTGGGCTTCATCAAAAAAGAAAAACTAATGTCGCCATCTAAATCTCCCGAATCTATATTTGTATCTATATATCCATCACTACCATTAAGTTCGTAAGCCCCATCTACAATACCCGTTTCTCCTTGCGTTACCCCCCCATTCAAAGTCCCATTATTATTGTTAGATGTTACATCCAATAAGTCCCCCGAACTCTCATTAAACAAATACCCTGCTTCTAAATCACTTTCTTTGTCAAAGACCATTTCACTGCTTACACTCTGATCACTCGGCCCATCACCATAAGCAATCTGTAGCTGTGTGCTGCCGTCCTGCACCCAATCCCGGAAAACCCAAATAACAGCCTTTTCTTCTGTCTCGTCAAAGCTCTCGAAGTAGTAATCAAGGAGGTTAACATTCTCGTCATAAACGCCAATATCTGCTTTGCTGGATATATTGCTCCAGTCCAGGACAATCTCGCCAGTGCCGGTGGTAGAATCGTCGCTACCAGCGATCTTAAGACACATAGTCCGGCTGATAGTCGGAGTACCTGAGACGCTAGTAACGTCTATTTTCTTTTTCCTTAAGAAGTCAAAAATAGCCATTCCTATTTCTCCAGCTCCACATCAGTCACATACGTAATATCTTCAGTCGTAACAGTTTCTGCAGAGAAGTCCACATCAGTTACAACCGTCTTAGTTTTGGTCGTTAGCTTTAGTGAAAGATCCTCCATAGCTTGATTTAGATCCTGTTTGCGCGCCACATCTGTATCGTTGGTCGGCGTTCCAGTTATTGACAAACTTTCAAGAGAACCTCCACCATCAGAGCTGATGGCCCGTTCAGGAGAGCCTACAAAATCGCCGTCCGGATCCTCAATAAGGCGATCCGCATCATAGTAGAACGGCCCCTGGTCGCCAATATAATATTTTTTCCACGTAGTCATTTGGGAGATCCTTCACTTAGTGGAGGTTACTTGCTCGAGTAGGTCTCTCTGCCTTTGTAGATGCCCCTTAACCAGAGCTCGATCACACTCAGATATGAGCTCATCCTGATTGAGTATCTCAAAATAGGAGCTCAACAAAATAATTTCGTCGCCCATAACCTTATTGACGCCCTCAGCAGTTTCGGTGACATAATCAAAGAGTGACTTCCAAGTTATGGGCTTCTCTACCAGGGTCTCAACTGAATCAAGAAAGCGGCGTACATCATCTGGTGTGTACAAATCACTTTTGGTAAGAATCTCCAGGTTGGCGAGTTCAAGCACCAGGGAAGCGTGCATCGGATTGGGTATGTGCTCCAAGATTAGAGACTCAGTCTCTGGTTGATTACAAACCTCAGGCGGCTCCCACTTAACAGGTTGGAGGACAGAACAGCTGGCCAACAGCACACTAGAGGCAACAAGCATCAGAAGTTTCTTCGAATGCTTGGAAGCGAGCTTCTTAAGTAGCAAACTTAGATATGTTTTAGCAGCCCACCACAGATATGTCGTCAAATCCTTATAGCCTTTCATTTCAGTTGCCTCCTCACATTCAGCTTGTTCAATCATTGAACACGATGAAGTTTCTCACTTTCCTCGACTTCCCTTAAAATAGATGCATACCTTTCAAATGTTGGTCCACCACCCACCTTCACGCCCATATACATCATGTAGGCTAGCACACCAGGGTTGTTATTAGCCAAGAGGGCTTCATAAAAAATCTTGTCACACACATCCTTAGGGTAGATCTGCTGCCTATAGAGCCAATCATGAACTACAGCTGATTCATGCCCGATGTTGCCGACCAAAAAGAAGACAAGGGGCAACCTAGGTACGGAAGCCAAATCGGTGACAAAGTCACCTGGAACGTAGATAAGCCTAGGACTTCCCGTCGGCACATTGGTTACATACACTAGCGGAGCCAGTAACCTATAGGTAGACCTCCACCAAGTGCAGTCAAGCAACTCAGTTTTGAGCGAAGTCAAAAAGCCTGGTGCTTCAAACGAGCGGAGCGTCAACGCACTCAAGGCGTTGCTCGCAGGTGTGGCAGACTTCATTTGCATGTACCTCCGCAAAGCGCTGAGCAACAATCATTATAGGGGCATCTTTATCAGGATTTATAGCTAGAGCTGTGTCAATATAAGCCTTAGCGTAACAAATCATTTCGGCCATCTTATCAGGTGATTCGCAATATCTGATTAACGCTGCCATAGCTCTGAGAGCCAAACTATATTGAGTATCTGCCACAGGCATAAGCGCCTCCCTATAGAAAGGGACAAGTAAGTGGACCAGACAATTCAGGTGGTAACCCATACGGTAGGCGTATGTCACCACTTTGCCACGGATCATAATATCCGGTGTGAACACGAATAGGTTTGACTTCTCTCGCCTCGGCGCGAGGCTTACTCTTGCGCTTGAGATACTCTTCTGGGCAACCAAGCTTAAGGAAGGCCTTTCTCACCTTTGGAGAGTGCATCGATCCAGACACGTACTGACTTATGGCTTGACGAGAAATATTACAACGGGTAGCAACATCCTGGAGAGTAACTCCTTGCTCACGCATCCATTCCTTCAGTTCATGTCTAGGCTCCAAGTCTTCTGCATATGGCATTAGCTAGCCTCCAAAATAGTTGCAAGTGCAGCAATTCCGTATTGGTAACCAAGCTTCGGAGTATAATACCAGTAGAGCTTCCCCTCATCATAGTCGCGCAGATCTATGTGCCAACCAGGCCTCGGTGTCCAGTGTGGATAATAGCCGATTCCACCTAAACCTGCGAAAGAATTAATCAAGAGAAACTCCTCTATAACAGATAGGCCACTACCAAAGTAAAAGTCAACAGCCTGGCCGGAATAG
>JBKHKH010000170.1:0-3173 GCA_046537735.1 Archaeoglobaceae archaeon
CTGAAAAGTTATAAAATTGTTCAGTTCAGATCTTTTGATTCTTCCCGAAAGATGGCTGATGTCGATGTTCGGTACAATGGCTCGGAGTTTACAGTAGCCAAGGGAGCTCCTCAGGTCATTCTGGACCTCACTAATCCACATGAAGAAATTAGAGAAAAGATCAACAGGAAAGTGGAAGGGCTGGGCCAACAGGGTTTCAGGTCTCTGGGAGTGGCTAGAAAGGAGGGTGGCGAATGGGAGTATCTGGGCATACTGCCTCTGCTCGATCCGCCCCGTGAGGATACCGCTGAAGCTGTAGAAAGCGCTAAAGAGCACAATATTCAGATCAAAATGGTGACTGGAGACCATGTGGCTATCGCCAGACAAGTAGCTAAACAGATCGGGATGGGACAGAATATTGTAGAGGCTAAGGAAGCTTTTCGACAGGGGGGAGAGAGTGATATTCTTCATGTGGACGGATTCGCTGAAGTAACCCCTGAAGATAAGTTCAACATTATAAAACAGCTTCAGGCCAACGACCTGATGGTGGGCATGACCGGAGACGGAGTGAACGATGCTCCAGCTCTTAAACAGGCAGATATAGGCGTTGCTGTACACAACGCTACTGATGCCGCAAGATCGGCTGCTGAGCTGATCCTTACATCTCCCGGTCTCAAGGTAATCACCCAAGGAGTGGAAGAGGCCCGGCGTATCTTCGAGAGGATGACCAGTTATGCTACTTACAGGATCACTGAAACCATCCGGCTTCTGTTGTTCATATCCTTATCCATACTGATCTTCGATTTCTATCCGGTAACTACCATCATGATCGTCTTGCTGGCCATCTTAAATGATATCCCCATAATGGCCATCGCCTTTGACAATGTGCCCACTCCAGATCACCCTGTTCGATGGGAGATGAAGAAACTGCTTTCTCTAGCCCTGATACTGGGCATAGCAGGAGTATTCTCCAGTTTTCTCCTTTTCTGGTATGTGGAAAGGGTTATGCAGTTTCCTGCAGAGATGGTACAGACATTCATGTTCCTCAAATTGCTGGTGGCGGGCCACATGACCATATTCTTAACCAGAAATAAGGGAGCCATGTGGCAAAAGCCCTATCCCAGCCTAACTCTGTTCGGTGCTCTGGAGGCAACCCAGGTCCTGGGCACCTTAATAGCAGTATACGGTTTTCTGGTATACCCCATTGGCTGGGTTTATGCACTAATCATATGGGGATACGCTCTGATGTGGTTGTCGATACTTAACGGGGTTAAGCTAATCAGTTTCAGAAATTGAGGAAAATTAGAGGTTAACTTGGCTAAAAAACGTATTTAGGTCAGGTAAAAAATTCGATAACTTATACTAGCTTATCCCGCATCGCGTTAATTTACACTATTTTCATCTATTTTTTCATAATTAATAATTATTCGAAAAAACCCAGTTATTCTAACGGGCCGATGGGGGGTAGGGGAGCAACAGACTTTGGCCTATGGTTCTGGCCTAATAGAGCTCCTAAAGGCCCGTCCTCTCAGCCGACTGCCTAACCAACCCGTGGCGGAATATCTTTTCCGCCACCTATTTTCAATTTAAAAGATTAAAAACCAGCTTCAGAAAGCTGGACCATCAAATTGAGGTGTCTCACTGCGTTCAACACCTCCATGGCGTATCTTCTAGTGTAAAAAAGGTAATTTAATCGGTGTTTGGATGTATACTTTGTATAACAGCCAGAAATGCGTTCTGGAGCCGCGTGGCATCTTACGATACCACTTTGTTCCTTTTTATTGCTTAATCTATAGTTTATATTACAATAAAAAATTTTAATTCCTTGAGTTTATTTCTTTTATCGCTTCCTCCGCAGCTTCTTTAACATCATCATTGTTACTTTCTAATAATTTCTCTAATGTTTCTATATCTGATTTATCTCCAATTTTGCCCATGACCATCGTTGCATCCTGAATTATAGTTGAATCATCTTCTTTTAACAATTCTTTTAGCTTTTCCTTCACCTTTCCAAACTCTTGTGGTTTTTCATCCAATATTTTTGTAATAAGCATAGCAGAACCAATTCTAACGAAGATATCGGATTTCTTCAGCAGTTCAACCAGAATTTCTGCTTCTTCTACATTTTTTTCAATTAAGCTCTTCAGTTCATCGATCTGGCCCCCTTCAAGTAACCCGGAAAAATATTCCTCACGGTCTTGTTCAGACTCTGTCCAGTCTGTAGGCTGTTCTCCAGATGAACTTAGGAGATTCCTGATTTTATCTTCTTTATAACCAACAATGCTCTTTTTATCGTTAATCACTATCGTAGGGACAGTGCCGAGAGGATTATGACGACGAATTTCCTCCAACGCCGCTTCCTTCTCATCCTCTTGGAGAAGGTCTACGTAAAGATAGCTGTACTCTACTCCAAGGCTATTCAGAAGTTTCTTTGTCTTTTTACACCAGGCACAAGTACTTAAGGCATAAAGAATAATATTTCCCCTATCTTCACCTCGAACATGTTCCATTCTCATTTTTAACCCAAAGAGTATTGACCACATGAGTTTAAAAATTATGACATTTAATCGAAGGCTATAGGATTATTACTTCAAGTCCAAAACTATCTCCAATCTATTGATTAAGTGTAATCAGCGCCAATCAAGGTTAAATTTGTGAAAAGGAAAAAAAACAAATATTACCAAAAATGGTTGAAGATATGCATATTCTCTGGCACCTGTTACCACCGCTACTCATGAATCAACTAGCGCTCGAAATGTCTTAACAAAAAGGTTATATTAGTTGGCAAATTCTTTGATTCAAAAGTATAGGGTGATACCATGATTCCTGTACCTGGGGAATATAGGGGAGATGTTAAACTTTACGCATTAAGCACCTGTAGATGGTGCCAGAAAATAAAGCAACTTTTTAGAGATCTTGGATTGCAGTACGAATACACAGATATGGACCTACTACTTGAAGATGAAGCAACACAAAGTGTTAAAGAAGACCTCCAGCGGCATAATCCTTCCTGTAGTCTACCCACACTGGTAATAAACCGTAAAGAGTGTATTGTGGGCTATGACAAGGAGAAAATCAAGAAATCATTAAAAGAACTGGATTATGACGAAGAGGATGTCGGAAAGCGTTTAGAAGAACTGGATGAGAAAGAAGTCAGCGATCAAGAGAAATTCAGTGTCTTTATGGTGGACTGA
>JBKHKH010000080.1:0-8874 GCA_046537735.1 Archaeoglobaceae archaeon
TTGGCCCGGAAAAATACATGGACAGTAAGTTAAAGATACTCCTTGTCATGTCAGTGCTAGTAGTTCTGTTGGCTTTCATCGTTCCGGTTAAACCAGCTCATAACCTTAACATTCAACACTTTGATGACAGGGGGGATGCTGATGATGACATCGATATTTTGTGGATAAGATCCTCGGATTACGGCGATTACATTTTGCTGGAAATGAAAGTGAATGGACAGATCAATGATACCTGCAGGTACGGTATCAGTGTGGTGGCCAAAAAAACGAATCAAGATGAAGGTTTTATATACAGGTGCACGTTTTTTGATGGTCAAATTGAACAGTATGACCTTTTTTACAGGATAAAAGGTGGGGACACTCTTCAAATTCTATTTCCCAAAGCCTATCTGGAAGATTCTTATATGATAGGTTTGGAAGCAACTGCTCACGGTGAACAGAGCGATTTTTGTAAAGAAGGTGAAGAGAGACATAATGACATAAGAAGAGCTCCATTGATCAGCTAGTGAACTGCAGACCTCCACCTGAACGCTCTTTTCTCCAGCTGGTGATTAAAGGTGGATGAAGTCATTTTCTCCAAGAAAAAAATCAAAATCCTTATTAAGTTGAAAAATATACAATGAGTTGGGGAGGTCATTGTTTAAAGCTCAATTAAGCCTGCCAACCCGAATTAGGTCAATAGCTACAATCCTCCCCTTTCGGTTGTGATAAAGTAATGGGTGAGTGTGAGCTGCACCATCTTTTTTATATACCGGATTGTCTGGCTTGCTCTCAGGATTTTGAGAAAGCTTAAGTAAGCTGAATATAAGGGTCTAAAAATGATTGCTTCAGCTCCTGGCAAGGTGATCCTCTTTGGTGAACATGCAGTGGTATATGGAAGACATGCGGTAGTTACTGCGATCAACAGGAGATGTTATGCTGAGGTTAAAAGGAGCAGCGATTTCCGCATCCAGTCAAAGGTCGGTGTATCTGGTCTTGATTTCAAAAAACATCCCTACATAAGCTACGCCGTAAAAAGGTTCAGGGAGCTCAGAAAAGTTGAAGGAGCTGAAATTAAAATTGACAGTGAAATTCCACTTGGCTCCGGCTTGGGGAGCTCTTCAGCGGTCACGGTCTCTGTCCTTGGGGCACTGAATGCCGAGTTTGAAGGTGGCTTAACCCGGGAGGATGTTTTTGAGATAGCCAGGGCTGTGGAGCTGGATGTTCAGGGAAAGGGTAGTGGTATAGACCCCTACATATCCACGTATGGAGGAACCTGGCTCACTCCGGATAAAAAGCAGTTTAACATTGAGGGTCTGCAATTCGTGGTCGTGGACTCTCAACAATCATCTTCCACCAGAAAGATGGTCTCCAGGGTAGCTCGTCTCAGGGATGAATATCCCTCGATAATAGATGCTGTTTTTGATGTTATAGGTCATATATCTGTAAGTTCGGTAGAACACCTTCAGAACAAGGACTTGCAGGCATTATCCAGACTGATGCACTTCAACCAGTGCATGCTCCAATCGATAGAGATTAGCACGGAAATAATCGACTTATTGGTCCAAAATCTATCTCGAGCCGGTATAACGGCGAAAATAACCGGAGCAGGGGGCGGAGGCTGTGTTGTGGGTGTAGGCGACGAGAAGTCTATCCAGAAAGCGCTGGAAGAATATCCGGCGTTCCTGCTCGAACCCGAAAAGGAGGGAGTAAGAATTGAAGACTGAACTAAAGATCCTCAAAATCGGCGGTTCTGTGATCACTGACAAGAGCCGGGGATTTTTTGAGAAACCCAGAGAAGAGGAAATGACTCGTATAGCCGAAGAAATAGGAGCTAATCCAGAGAACCTTATAGTAATACATGGTGCTGGCTCTTTTGGCCATCCATATGTGGAGAAATTTGGAAGGAATATGACCGCTTCAGCATCTATTTTAACTCATATGGCGTGCAGAAGACTGAATACCTTGTTTTGCAATGCACTTTTTGAGAGTGGAGTGAAAGTGCTCCCCATAAACCCCTTTTCAGCGTTAAGAGTAGACGAAGATCTGGAAATAGATGAGGACTTCGTTGTGGCTTTGATTGAAGAAGGAATTGTTCCTGTTCTGCATGGTGATATGGTCTATAATAGGTCAAAAAAGGTTTTCGAGGTCTTGTCTGGAGACAGAATAACTTTTGAACTGGCCAGAAAATTGAATGTGAACAGAATAGGTTTTGCCACCGATGCCCCGGGAGTGATCGTTGACGGAGAGGTTCAGGAGGAGCTTATTATTGAACAGGATTTGCTGGAGTTCGTTGAAGAGACTGAAGAAGCAGAAACCAAGTCGGATGTGACCGGGGGGATGAAAGGTAAACTTAAATCCTTGCTTGAATTACCTCCACACTCAGAAGTGCTTATATTTAGCGGCCTCGAAGAGGGCAATATCCTGAGGTTTTTAAATAATGAGAAGGTGGGAACAAAAATACGGAAGCAGAGGGATTGAATGGGAACCGAGAACAGAAAGATGGAACACGTAAGGATTTGTCTGGAAAAAGAAGTGGAATCCACATACAGTGGGTTGGAAGACGTTACGTTAATCCATAACGCCCTTCCCCACCTCAACTTTGAAGATGTTGATACCAATACAATCCTTTTCAATAAAGGATTGAGTGCACCTATCCTAATAGCATCCATGACCGGAGGTCATAAGGACACCATTGAGATCAACAAGAACCTTGCCGTGGCTGTGGAAGAGCTGGGTCTGGGCATAGGTGTGGGTAGTCAGAGAGCTGCCATCGAAAACGAGGATCTGGCGGAGAGCTTCACCATAGTCAGGGATAAAGCTCCTAATGCTCTTATTTACGCCAATGTAGGTCTTCCGCAGATAATGGAGCACGGAATAGAGTTCGTAGAGAAGGCCGTGGAGATGGTAGATGCCGATGCCGTGGCAATCCACCTGAATTTTTTGCAGGAGATCATACAGCCCGAAGGAGAAGTCAATGCCAGAGGGAGTGCAAGAGCATTGGAGCAGGTCTGCAAAGAGATCAAGAAGCCAGTGATCGTAAAGGAGACCGGAGCAGGGATAACTAAGGAGGTGGCCCTTAAACTAAAGGAAGCTAATGTCGATGCAATTGACGTTGGAGGCAAGGGCGGCACCAGCTGGAGCGGAGTGGAGATCTACAGGACAAAGGATGACCTGGCCAGAGAAGTTGGCAGAGATTTCTGGAACTGGGGAGTTCCCACAGCCTTCTGCGTTCCCGAAGTCCATCAAATACTGCCCACTATAGCCACCGGCGGCTTGAGAAGCGGACTGGATGTGGCAAAATCACTATCGTTAGGGGCAACTGCAGGAAGTGCAGCACTGCCCTTCCTTAAACCGGCGACAAAATCTCCCGATGAAGTGAAGAATGAGCTGGAGTACTTTATTCGAGGACTGAAGATTGCTATGTTCCTTACTGGAAGTGAAAAAATTGAAAACCTCAGGGACATACCTATATTCATTCATGGCCTCCTTAAGGATTGGCTGGAATCAAGAGATATTGATGTGAGGGAGTTCTCCCGGAGGAGATAATAATGCTCAAACAGGAGATAGAAAAAAGGTCATCTATCATTGAAAAAGAAATGGACAAATCCATTGGATTGGATGAACCGGAGGAGCTCTATAAAGCTTCTCGACACCTTCTCACCGCTGGCGGTAAAAGATTAAGGCCTGTTCTGGCTCTAATCTCTGCAGAGGCAATAGAGGAGGACTACCGAAAGATCTTGCCCTCTGCATTGGCTATTGAAATAATTCATAACTTTACCCTCATTCATGATGACATTATGGACAAGGACGTTATGAGGAGAAATGCTCCTACGGTCCACGTCAAGTGGAATGAACCCACTGCCATCCTCGCTGGCGATACCCTTTTCGCCAAAGCTTTTGAAATAATTACTGAATGCGATGTGGAGCCGGAAAACGTGGTAAGAGCCACCAAGATGCTTGCAGACGTGTGCATCAAGATATGTGAAGGACAGTATCTGGATATGGGCTTTGAGAAGAGAAAGAACATCTCCGAAGAGGAATACATCAACATGGTGGAGAGGAAAACTGCTGTTTTGATCGCAACTGCATGCTCCCTACCTGCCGTGCTCCTCGGTAAGGATAAACAGATTGTTGACACTCTATGGAATTTCGGTCTGGCGAGCGGAACTGCTTTTCAGATACATGACGACGTTCTGGACGTTGTCGGTGGTGATAAGATAGGGAAGGACTGGTGCAGCGATATAGTGGAGGGCAAGATGACATTGATCGCCATCAAGGCCATGGAGATGGGCGTCGATATAGGTATTTTTGGCAAGGGGAATGCGGACGAATCCGAAAAGAGAGAGGTTATGGAAAAGCTTGTCTCTTCCGGTGCAATTGACTACACCAGAGAGATGGCTGAAGATTATTTAAGTAAGGCAAAAGCCAACTTAGCTGTTCTGGAGGAAACTCCGGCGAGAAAGCTTCTGGAAGATATAGCGGACTACCTCATACACCGGGAGTATTAGACATGAAAGAAGTTGTAATGAAGTACGTAGTGCAGAACATCGCCAGATACGGGAAGGCCAACGAGAAAGCCATAATGGGCAAAGTGATGGCAGAGAAGCCGGAGCTAAGGGAGAGAGCGAAAGAGGTCATGCAGACTGTTAAGGAATGCATAGATGAGTTCGAAAAGCTTGAGCCGGACCAGAAAAAAGAGCTGTTCGAGAGGTATAAGGGACAGCCAGAGAGAAAGAGGGTTGAAGATAAAACCCTCCCCCCACTGAAGAACGCTGAAAAGGATAAGGTTACCATGCGCTTCGCTCCCAACCCCAATGGAGCGGCAACACTGGGCTCTGCAAGAGGTATTGTGGTGAACAGCGAGTATGTGAAGAACTACGACGGCACTTTTATCTTGAGGTTCGACGATACCGACCCCCGAACCAAAAGACCCATGCTGGAAGCCTACGACTGGTTCCTGGAAGACTGTGAATGGCTAAATGCAAAACCGGATAAAGTGCTTTACGCCTCCAAGAGGATCCCCGTGTATTACGATTATATGAAGAAGTTACTTGAAATGGGTTACGCTTATCCCTGCTTCTGCTCTCAACAGGACTTCAGTCAGTACAAGCGGCAGGGTGAAGACTGTCCCCACCGGGATGTGGCCGTGGAAGACGCCTTGGACATGTGGCACAAGATGCTGGGTGGAGAGTACGATGAAGGGGATGTGGTCATCAGGATAAAGACGGACATGAAGCACCGGGACCCTGCCATAAGGGACTGGGTGGCTTTCAGGATAATCTATGAGGATCACCCTCTGGTGGGAGATAAATACCATGTTTATCCCATGCTGGATTTCGAATCTGCTATCGAGGACCACCTGAATGGTGTGACTCACATCATCAGGGGGAAGGACTTGATAGACTCGGAGCGGAGACAGGAATACGTGTATCATTATCTTGGCTGGGATTACCCACAGACAAAGCACTGGGGAAGGATAAAGATCCAGGATTTTGGCAAGCTCTCCACCAGCACCATCTTCAAGGAGATCGAAGCAGGCAGGTATGGAGGTTGGGACGACCCCAAACTGCCCACGGTTAAAGCCTTGAGGAGGAGGGGATTCGACCCTCAGGCGTTGAGGAAGTTCTTCATTGCTCAGGGTGTGGATGAAAACGATGTCTCGGTGAGCATGAAGAACCTCTATGCTGAGAACAGGAAGATGGTGGACGTTAATGCCAATCGCTACTTCTTTGTGTGGCAGCCAGTTGAAGTCAAGATCGAGGGGCTGGAATCTGGAGAGTTCACTGAAGTCAGTCTTCCTTTAAATCCTCAGAAGCCGGAGGCAGGATACAGGAAGCTTAAGGGGGGCAGTAAGGTGTTTTTGAGCAAGAGCGATGTGGACAGATTAGATCAAGGAGAAGTGGTGAGGCTAAAGGACTTCTGCAACATCAGGATCGAGAATAAAGAGGAAGGCACGGACCATTATATTAGCTACGGGTTGGAAGGAGCTAAAAAAGGGAAGAATATAATCCACTGGCTGCCTGAAGAAGACGTTGTCCCATGTGTGGTCTATGGTGTGGAGAGGGACTACTCCGGTTATGCAGAGAAAAACGCCCTCCAGGACCTGGGGAAGGTTGTACAATTCGAAAGGTTCTCTTTTTGCCGTTTAGAGTCATTTGATAAGACTCTAAGAGCTATATATACTCATCCCTGATTTTTGTCGTAGACAATATCTCAAAATTATTACTTATTTTTATTTTTAGTGTTTTAAATATTCTATCATAAGGTTTATTAAGATGCATAACCTATATAATATAGGGGAAGGCCCGGGAATAGGGTTGATTCCTACCTCCCGCCCTAAAAACTCCTCTAATTTTATTAGCCTATCCCGGGCTTACAAACCCTAACACATCTCTCAGATATTTCTGTTTTAGTGAAAATATCTCTCTCATTATCATTGGTTTTCCAAAAGTGATAAATTAATTATAATAACAACAATTATCATGAAAAATGTGATGAAGGACATCGCTGACCTCATAGGTTTATCAGCTCTTATGGCGTTCACACTGGTGATAACGGTCATCGCCGTGGCCTCAGAAGGAGCTCTGTTGTATTTTTACGAGCCCAACAGGCTTATTTGGATCCTGGAGATATTTCTGGGGATCTACGGTGTGAGCATAGGTGTTCTGAAGGTCAAGGAAACGATCAATAGAGCATCCGCCAGCTAATTAAAGATAGGGAATTTAGAGTGTTCTTTTAGTTGGTCTCACTCGCCTACCATCTGCCCCATCTCGTTGGCGACTTCTGACATGTTCTCCTGCACTTTTGCCGCTTCGGTATATTCTTGCTCACTGAGGAACTGGTAGTATTTCTGCCTGAGCTCCAGATACTGTTTAACGTTCTGCGCCAGCTCACCCTCTAAAACCTCTTTTACTGGAGTGACATTCTCTCCAGGAACCTGTACTTGAGTCTCTCCCAGTGATGCCATTACAGCAGTTCTAAGATCCTCAGCCATGGCAGCTTTATCCCCGTGGACGGCTATCACTCTCTTCATCTGGGGGTATGGCAGTGTTTCAGAACTGAGGTATATTGGCTCAATGTAGATTATATCTCCTTTAACAGGGAGGACGAGGAGGTTTCCTCGCAGGACTGAGTTACCTGCTCCTTCCCACAGAGTGAATTGTCTGGAGATCTCGGTATCCTGGCCTATGATCGATTCCACCTGCATGGGACCTCTTGCCAGCTCACCTTTGGGGAATTTGAAGGCGATCATCTTGCCGTAATTCCCGGGGTCCTGAGCCACTCCTAACCACGCCCGCATGTTGTTCTTACCTTCTGGAGTGAAGGGTTTGATGAGAGTGAACTCGTCGGACCTGTCCTCAAATCCCGGGTAACCTGTCAAGTCCAGCAACACGTTATAAGGCTCTACTTCCTTGGTCGTTCCGTGGTACAATTCATTTGCAGACTGCCACATATCCTCTTTCTGGTAGAAGGACTGGTAATCCTCCATATGGTACCTCTTGAATAGATTCGTTTGGATATTGAAAAGCCCTTGAGGATAGACCAGATGACTGCGGTGCCCGTCCGTCATCTCTTCACCATCTTTGAAAAGGTTGGGGTATATGCTGGAGAAGGTCTGGGCCATAGGGTCGTCTTCGTTTATTATGTAAAAGTTGATTTCGCCTGTGTTGGACTTGATAAAGCACTTAACGCTGTCCGAAAGGTATCCGGGCACATTACTGCTGGAGTAGGAGTAGGGATATTTTTCTGCCCACGTTATTCCGTGCAGGAGGTAATATAGACTACCGTTCTTGATGAACGGGTGGGCATTGGAATCATAGGACATAAATGGAGTTATCCTTTGCGCTCTATCCTGAACATTTCTATGGAGCAGCATTTGGGATTCCTCTCCCACGTAACCAGATACCAGGATATTGAAATCTCCAGTGTAAAACCAGGCTACCAGCTTTTTCCACATGCTATCCAGGTTGATCCCGCTGTCGTATTCATATCTATACTGTATGTTCTCTTCTCCCATGGGATAGTCGAACTCGTTCAATCCATTTGCTTTTACTATGGTGTAATCATCTGTTATTTCTCCATAATATATTCGGGGCTCATCAAGGGTTGTGGCAGCCCAATCGCTTTCGGGTGGTATGTTCTTTAACTTCATTAAGGGAGAGCCGTCTGGCTGTACCTCACTTGCCGGTGACACCACCGCTCCAAAACCGTGAGTGAAGAACAGGTGCCGATTCTGCCAACCTCCACCTCCTCTTCCACCTTCGTAATCCATTTCTCTATTGCTGATCACGGTGAGCTTCTTACCTTCTTCAGTTATGTAACGACCTAGATCGATTTCCGGGAATTCATAGTAGGTTCTGAGCCTCTGCTTCTCTTTGTAGGTGGTCTGCACGGGGCGATAATCTATAATTCGGGCATTCTCTACTGTAGGGCTCTGCAATGCCTCTTCAGATGATATGTTCCTATTGGAGGTGTAAGCAACTTCTTTTATGCCATCCAGGTCGTACGCCTGTTTGGTATAATTAATGGTCCTCTCAAGATATGGCTGTTGGATCCCCGGCTCGTTGGGCTGGACACTTATTGTATTGATGGCACCGAAGACCGCACCGGGTATGATGATGAAGATGGCCACAACAGCCACCAGCACTCCTATCTCTTTCTTGAGCAACCCGAATTCTTCGGTTTCAAGATTATCCCATACCTGTCTCAAATTCCGGAGTACATGGATAACCAGACCACCCAGCAATAGAACACCCAGTGCCTGTATCCAGGTATATGGTATGTAGTAGTTGACGGCCATGAAACCGGCCCCTGTAGGGATTTGGGCTCCGGGATTGAAGCTCCACAGATAGGAGAACCTGAACAGCCACACCGAAACAGCTCCTACAACAG
>JBKHKH010000171.1:0-3058 GCA_046537735.1 Archaeoglobaceae archaeon
AGACATCAAAATCCCAGACTCCACAACATAGTTACTAAAATAACGGGAGTTCAGGGCATAAGTTAATGCCAAGAATTAAAACATAGATATAACACTTCCCATAATCTATCAATTTGAAGCAGCAATGCCTATCAATGAGCTGGCCAAAAAATCTTAGCTAACCTCTCCTTAGTGCGTAAGCTAGAACTGCAATTGTTGCTACTACCACTGAGGCAACAATGATAGTTGACGTAGGCTGGTTCCAGAAAGGAGTTGGTGTTGCCACTGCCTCTGGAGTTTTCGTATCGACTGCCGTTGGGGTTTCTGTAGGTTTCGCTGTGGATGACATTGAGGGAGTTGATATCTTACTGGGTGTTTCTGTAGTGGATGTAAGTGTGGGTGTAGTGTTTGCGCTAGTAAGTGTTGTTGTATCTGTTGATGTGGTAATTATCCTGCCACCACCGCCACTGCCACTGGAGGCTCCACCACTACCTCTTTCCTCGGTTAGTGTTGGGGTGGGCTCTTCTGAAAGCAGGGTTACTGTTTGAGATATGCCTCCTGCGGTCACTTTGAATTCTCCTGGGGGTATGGAAGATGTGTCGTAAGAATAGCTGAACTCACCATTTTCATTAGCGTTGACATAGCCTGTGGCCACGATCTTCAGATCTACGAGATCCTGGTTTGAATTTCCATGAATGATAATGTCATATGTTCCTGAAGGAGCACTTCTGGACACTTTAGCTATACCATCTTTTGCTTCTGACCCGATGTCCATACCGACCAATTTCCAAAACATTTTCACGCTGACATTGAGGTCCTCACAACCCCTCGCAATTACCGTGAACTTGTTCTCTCCTTTAGGGATCTTAACAGAGCCCAGAGAGAACTCATACTTACCGTCCTGAACATTTATTTCCCTCTCAAAGGAAATCTCTATCTTCACTTCCTCACCAGGCTGTGCTCTTCCACTTAGAGTAACCTCATCACCTTTAACCGGATTCTCAGGAGATATATCCAAGTTAGTAACTGCACCAGCCGGTAAACAAATGGCTAGAGCTATGATCATACAAAAGATTGTGAATAATCTCATTCTCGACCTCCCCATCCTCCAGTATCTTCAACCATTCATACACTCCATTTGATTACTTAATTATTTTTAAATTAAGATCGAACATCACAAGCTTTTTGGAATACTATGAACTCGAATGTGAACTGACAAAGTGGTCGTAGTTACAGTAATAAACATTCTATTATCGACCCCACTAGTTACTAAAATTCAGGTTATTAAGTATAAATAAATTTTCGAATACATCCCAGTCATAACAATTAGAATGAAAAAGAAAAATGAGACTGCTTGATCATTGAAATTATCCCATTCCTGCGGAAGACTTGAAAATTTATCCGCTTTCTCCAGTTCCTATTCTATCAGGCCTCAACAGTAAAAGGTCTGTTTACAACACATTACCCTTAAAGAGAGGTTTTTGAGAAATAGTAGTAATTGGTGTTGGATCTATTCAGCTTACAAAGAAATAAAAAAGAAAGTAATGCATAAGCTATTTTCTCCATGCTATGTATCCCAGTAACGCATTAATAATTAGCAAAAGGGATATTAAGGCTATAATCTCTGTGTGCATATTTTCTGGGGTTGGTGTAGCCGTTGGTTTAGCGGTAGTTGAGGGAGTTGGAGTTTCGGTGGGAGTTTCAGTTGGTGTTTCCTCTGGAGTAGGCGGTATGGGAGTACTCGACAACTTACTGGGAGTTTCAATTAGACCTGATGTTGATGCTGGGATCGGGGTTGGGGTGGGGGTGGTAAACTGGATGGGCACACCACCGCCACCTCCTCCCCCACCACTTCTTCTAGCAGGTTCAGGTGTAGGTTTGATGTCCGGACAACCGTCCTCATCTTGATAATCATTAAAGTTCTCCTGTTCGTTTGGACAGTCATCGTCCTTATCGGCAATACCATCCCCATCAGTATCCAGGAACCCTCCCAGCGCATAAACACTGAAATGATTTAATTCAGCCCACACATACTTATTCTTAACGTTTACCCCAGCATCATGAACTTCAGGGCCACCAGGAATCGATCGATCCTGGTAATCGTTAACCCTATACCACTTACTGTTGGACTCGTTCCAGTAGTACAAACTGAGGCTGCTCTCAACCAGGGATGTTATTTCGCTTTCACTATAATTCACTCTTAAAGTAACTCTGGATATGTTATTGGATGTAGCATTCAACTCCACATACTTCACTGGTTCATCACCTAATGCAAAACTGTTCACAGACCTGTTCGTAGGTCCAACCCTTGCGTTAATCTCAAAGTTGGTATCGTTATTAGATTCAGCATAGACCTCAATATCTCCATCGGCTAAAACTCTTGTTTCATTGCCAGCCGATAGATTTGTGGAATTTGAGGAAACTTTAAAGCCATCAAATTCAACAGAATCGTTAGCAGTATTTCCGAAGGAATCCCTGGCAATAACCTCTGCTTTATATACGCCATACTGAGTCAAAGTGAGACTAAACACGCCCTCGACATTATTGAAAACTATGTTGCTGCCATCGGGGTAGGTTAAGCTGATATTCACCTCCACTTCAGTATTGTCTTCAACTTCATAGCTTATCGTAACATCTCCGCCCAATTCTTGCGATTCTGGGGTTACAGTTAAGTTGGTAATAATTGGAGGTGTAGTATCCACTGTTATAGCTACAGTCACGTTATCTTTTCCGCCCCATCCATCAGAAACACCAAAGTCGATGTGGTACTTGCTTTCACCTCCCGATTGTATGGTCCACTCTCCTTTACCTGTTGAGGTGTTAAAGTCCAGTAAATCGGTTCTATTGCACGAATAAATTAAAGTGTCATTATCTGCATCTGTGGCATTTGCTTGAAATGAGAGTGTATCCCCTACACCAACCACCTTATCAGCAATATCCTTCAATTCAGGTGGATTATTGGGGACCTGAACACTATCAGAAAGACACATACTTTTCCCAAGCGTCTCATTGAAACCACATAAAGTGATGTTACCCCAACCATGCTCACCCACTGACCTATTAATACTTGTACTGGTTG
>JBKHKH010000018.1:0-21804 GCA_046537735.1 Archaeoglobaceae archaeon
TTTCGTAACCATATTCAAGGTATTGATACTGATAGTCTTTGCAGCTTTCGGCATCTACAAGACCTTTTTGAACCCCAACTGGATCACTGCCTACACGACCCCCTCCTTTATGCCCAACGAGGTTGCCAGCCTGCTGGCGGCCATGGGATTGACTTTCATTGCGTTCGAGGGTTACGAGATAATCGTTCAGAGCGGGGAGGAAGTGAAGAAACCCGACAGAAACATTCCCCGGGCGATAATCATTTCCCTGTGGGCAGCCGTAGTCATATACATTGTGGTGGCGTTCTCCTTACTGGGTTCTGTTGAGGCTGAGACCCCCAGCTGGATGTATTTAGGGACACTGGGAGAGTTCAGCCTCATAAGAGTTGCGGATAACATCATGCCATATGGAGCGCTCATGATAATTGTGGGTGGTCTGGTGTCCACCGTTAGCGCCATGAATGCTACCATATACTCTTCATCCAGAGTATCCTTCGCTCTGGGAAGAATAGGTTATCTACCTGCTAACTTAGCCAAGATCAATGAGAAGACCAGGACGCCCCACTACTCCATATTCTTCAGCTTCTTGATAATAGCTGCTATGACCCTTGCACCCATAGAGGCTGTAGCTTCCGCCGCATCTATTATGTTCCTTATCTTATTCGTAATGGTCAGCTACGTCCTTATTCTGCTCAGATTCAGGAGACCCGATCTGAAAAGGGCTTTCAAAATGCCTCTGGTCCCCTACCTCCCCGTGATAGCTATCGTAACCCAGATAGTGATAGGGTACTTCCTGGTCACGGAGGTCAAGCACGGTGAGCTGGCTTTAACGGTAGCGGTCGGGTGGATAATCTTTGGTACTCTGGTCTATTTCGCCTATTCAGAGAAAGAGAAGAAGGGGAGAGTAGCAGAAGAGACCAGGACTGTTTATGGTCACGTTCCTGTAGAGAAGAGCGAGTACACTATAATGGTACTCGTAGCCAACCCCGAGTTCGCAGAAGAGCTGGCCAGTTTTACCAACCTGCTTGCCAGTGAAAGAGGTGGAGAGGTTATACTCCTCAACGTGATCAAATTGCCCAGGCAGACGCCCTACTCTGTCGCCTCCAATTACGTGGAAGATTCCAGAGAATTCATGAACAAGGTCAGGGAGAATTTAGATGTTCCTTCTGGTTGCTATATCAAGATCGGACATGATGTTTCAGAGGCCATACTTAACGCCGTGGAAGAGATAAATCCTGATTTAGTAGTTCTGGGATGGAGAGGACGAACATATCGGAGGGACCGAGTATTGGGGAGCACTATCGACCCCATAATGCTCAAAGCAAACAGAGACACGGTAGTTATCAGGTTCGGCAGAGACTGGAAACAAAAGAAGAGAAAAGAGATCGACAGCATACTCATCCCCACCATAGGAGGGCCACACGCTGCACTGGCTACCGAAATTGCACGGGATATACACAGACAGCAAAATTCAGCCATCACCTTGATGAACGTGGGGAGAAAGAAAGAAGATAAGAAAAGAGCAGATCAGGTGTTCGATAAAGCCAAAGAGATATTAGAAGATATTGAATTCGGCAGAAAATTCGTTATATCAAGTGACGTTGCCGGAGAAATCTCTAAGGAAACTCCTAACCACGACCTCATCCTCATAGGTGCCACAGAGAGATCATTCTTGACCACCTTCTTGAGGGGTGTGTTCCCGGAAAAAGTTGTTCAGAAGACCGATAAATCGGTTGCCATGACCAGAAAGTGGGTCAAAATAAGGGATTTCCTAAAGCAATGAATTATCCTCATTTCCCATCTTTTCTCTGTGAATTATTCGGATGACTATTAGGCTGCCCTCAAAGAACAGGATCATGGGAAAGGCTATGATGGCCTGAGTAAATATATCTGGAGGAGTTATAGCTGCTCCCGTAACAAAGAACGCTACATAGATGTGTTTCCTGTAATAAGTGAGGCTGTGGTAGTTCACGATGTTATTTCCCACCAGAAAGGTCATGATCAGGGGCATCTGGAATATCAGTCCGAATATAACCAGCATCAATACGGCAAAGTTAATGAACTCTGCTATGGAGTAATAGGCCAGAACTCCCTGTACCGCCGCCATGGAATACAGGTACTGGAGGAAAAATCTCAAGATATAATAACCATAGGTTATGCCGGCACTCAGCAGAATAATGGATGCTGCAGCATACTTGAGAGCCGAGTTCTTCCGGATGTTGACCTCTCTAAGGATATCAGTCCGCTCCTTTAGGTTTCTGTAAACCAGAACTCCTACGTATGGCAAAGCAGCCACAAAACCGAATATGACGGATATCTTTAATTTCAGGATTATACCTTCCAGAGGGCGGGTGTAGATCACATTAGCGCCCTGAGGTAAGAGGTCAAGTGTCATCCTCGTAATTAATGAGTCGGCAAAAAGAGCGAAACTCAGTCCCCACACTATCGCAATGATCAATAAAATCTTAATCAGGCTCATTCTCAACGTTAACAGTATCTCAGCTAGTTGGGTGGTGGTAAAATCCGTTGCAGTTTCTGCCATATAAATAAAATAGTCCAATTGTGTATGTGACATCCTCCGCGGGCTAAATTACCGCGGCTCGCTCAACTATGTTGAGGAGGTTGTCAACTCTGTGAGTTGACTAACCTTCCTGCTTCTTGGGAAAGGCTTGCCCCGTAACCACCGCCTTAGCGGGGACTCGGAGTAGAGATCTCTCCTCCACAGGCACTAAGGGTCTGCCCGACCCCGACAAACACCTATTGAGTATGTTGAGGGATGCCCTGTAATCCCTATCATTAATATACTTATTCTGCTGGGAAGTGTAATGAGGGGGTACTTTAACTACTTCCCTACCAGCCGAGCTTCAGAAAGCTCGACCATCACAATGAGGTACCTCCTCCGTCGATACCTCTTTAACGTATTCTCGAGTGTAAAACTATGTAATAAGAATAGTGGTATCACGAAGTGATGCCACGCGGCTCCAGAACGCACTTCTGGCTCTCAGCCTTGTAGGAAAGCATGCCAATGAATTTGCCCCACGAAGCATCCAAAATCTTAAAAGCTAACCTGCCCCTGGACATACCGCCTATGTTGAGGTCTTCTACCGCAATCAAATCGTAATTATCGATGTAATACCTTGAAAGCTTATGCAAGAAATCGTTACGCTGATTCACCAACCTCTCATAAGCCCTGGCCAGCTTCGTTCTTACCTTATGCCAATTACTTGAGCCTCTAATCTTTCTAGAGAGCTCCCTCTGTAATTTGGCTACTCTGTCAAGAGTTTTCTCATAGAACCTGGGGTTCTCTACTTGATTGCCATTTGAGTCGGTCAGGAAGTGCTTCACACCCACATCGATGCCCACTGAACTATTGGTAGGAGGAAGAGGTTCAGGCTCATCCACTTCTTCCACCTGCAGGATAGCGAACCATTTACCTGAACCCTCTTTCTTGATGATCACTTCTTTAACCTTACCAGCGATCTCTCTATGCAACTTGATAGGGATCACACCAACCTTGGAGAGCTTAAGCTTACCTCCCTCAATAGAGAAACCACTCTGATTAAAATTCATGGTCCTAAACCTCTTCTTAAACCTCAACCTACCAATCCTTCTGCCACTCTCCTTTAACTTGCCAAAGCCTTAATATTGCTCCAAAGCTGGTAATTAACCATCTGAAGAGGTTTAGAATGAACAGTCTTAAGCTCCGGCCACTCACCCTTCAACCTAGGGAGGAGTGCCTGAGTACCAGTCATCGTTAACCTCTGATCGTTATCCCTCGCCCAATTCAACTCCTCCAGCAAACGATTATACAACCACCTGCATAACTCGAACTGCCTGTTCAAGTTGAGGACAGTAGCCTTCGAAGGATAAATCCTGAACCTGTAAGAAAGCATTAATCTTACTCTTACCTAAGAATTAAAACTATTTAGAGTGAACCGAAAGTATCACGCATTCAACTCACAAATTAAAATCTGAAGATTTCTGCTAAACAAGTGTTAAAGAATAATTGATAGAGCGAACAGCAAGCTCAGGAGAGTGAACAGTACCAAGCTTGTTCTGGCGATGAACTTGCGAGCAACTACTTTCTCGTAGTATTTTCGGGGGCCGATACCCAGAATCAGTGTGGCAGATAAGCCTCCTGCCGTCAGGCCCAATATGTTCTCCAGAGTAAGTGCCAGAGAATCCATGGCTCTGAAGGGGTAAAGCGCAAAGGAGATTCCGGTTACCACTGCCGGCGGTAGAAGAGCAGCAGCTATGGCTACCCCGGCAATACTTTCAGATATTCCTCTCGAAAGTGCCAGAATAGATGCAAACCCCAATAGCAGAGCCATTAGGATGTAGATAGGACTGGAATCCATCCGGGATAGTATCTCTTCGGTTAAGGAGAGCTCAATGAATTGAGAGATGAACAGGGAAGTGAGGTAAGAGAATACGGCAACCATCAGGATAAGCAGCCCCAGATTTCCGATGCTCCTCAGGGCATCTCTAGCCTTCCCCACTGCAGTATTAATGGAGAACGAATATATAGGTCCCAGAAGAGGGGAGAGCAGCATGGCTCCGATTATAATGGCAACGTTGTTCATGTAGAGACCTGTCAAGGCGATTATGCCTGCAACAGAGGTAAGAACTATTTTATTTATGTCCAGTTTTAGATGAGGGGTTGTGCTATCTATCAGCTTTTCTACTGGGGTTTTCTCTTGGGATGAGTCGGCCTTTTTCTCTGCCCTTTTCAAGGCTGAAGATACCACGAAGTCAGGAGTGTATACTTCGATCATGCTGTCTCTATATCTAAAATCGATCCTCTCCTGGAACTCGTTGATCAGCTCGTCAAGCTCAACATCCGGTACGTAAACTGTTACCCTGACCAGCTCATTTTCCTTTTGTATGTAATGGAGGTTTTCCTCTAAAATAGGCTTAATTTTCTCCAGCTCTTCCCCTCTGATGGCCAGCAGGATTTTCTTCATCTGAATTTATTAATCAAACATTCTATAATTCACTTTCGGAGCGCCCAGAGAAAGGTTTATTGGATCTTTGGGGTTATCACTTATCACTTACCTGAGCAGTACTCTTTGGCCAGGCACTCCTCGCACTTTTTATTCTTGCACAGCTCAAGATATATCTTTACCAGGTAGGGCTCCAGCTCTTTGATCTCCTCTTCATCCTCTATCCCCAGCTTCTGCGCCATCTTCTTTCCGGGTGGAGATATCTTAGGCCTTGCGTAGTCCCAAATAGACCTCATTTCCCTCAGAAATATGCTTACAGTGGTGGGCCCCACTCCCTTGAAATCCTTTAACTTCTTCTCCAGGTCCGTTTTGCTGGTAGCCTGCTCATAGAGGTTTCCAATGCCCCCATACTCTTTTTCGAGCTTTTTACACATTTCTATAAGGTTTGTCGCGGTGGATTCATCGTATCTGGTGTACCCACCCCTATCCAGAACTTCCACCAGCTTATCCCATCCGGCATCTATTATGGTGTCAGGAGTAGTTAAACCCTCTTTGTCGAACTCCCAATAAGTGTTCTTGGCTATTTTGGCGGATATCCTTGCGGCGAACAGAACACTGGCCAGAAACCACTTGAACTGGTCCTCTTCTTTACGAAGGTCAAGACCGAATTCCTGGGGATAGGTCTCAAAATCCCGCATAAGTTTCTCCTTGAGGATCATAAAGGAAGTTGAACGCCATAATATATCATACTTATTGAATAAATGGTTTGAGTGGAATGGCTCACGGACTTCTATATGATCCCTGAAGTTCTGCTCATTTGAGGTAATTCGTGCTAATAAACATTTAAATTTGGGGAGTCCAAAGTTATGTGTGAAGTGCAGGAACTGCCACAAAGAGCTGGAGCATCCTGGAGATTACTGTCTTGTGTGCGGGCAGTCCAACGTGGAGCTCTTGGGGGTTTACGTAGGAGAAAGAATACGTCTTTTCTGCTTTTATGATAAGGAATACGTGGGTCAGGAGGTCATTAGAGGAGTGGGCGGTGAGGAAGAAGGTGACATGGATGACCAGATCGCCTACAGGAACACTCTAGACCTCATATCAGAGGCAGTTCACAGAAAGAGGCCTCAAACCGTAATAACCTCCGGGATCGATCCTCAGACGGTCCTGAGGCTGTGGAACTGTGAGGTCCTCTACACCAGAGAATTTGATAGCTCCGAGGATTTCAAAGAGGCTTTAAAGGATTTCATGCAGGAGAAGAGGATGGAGAAAGTAGATATCAGGCCGGAGAAGAAGATCGGTGGAAGGCATTATACAGTGATTGGAGGGCGCAATGGACATAGAATACTCAGGGAGATCGGTAGTTCCCCTTATATTAAGAAGATCGTTCCCGGACCGATCGAGGTATCCAGAAAGAGTCAGGGCGGGTTCAGCTACAAGATCCAGAAACCTGACGCCAGAGGTAATTTAAGACTGCGGCTGAGGGAAGGTTCAACAGTTCAGGAGATCCGGCTGGTGGCCACTGCATACGATAAGGATAGCGCTAAAAAAGTTGTGGATGACCTGAACACCAGATTGAGTTAGAGAGAAGTCAAGGATTAATCTTCTGGAAATAAAGCTCTTTACACATCTTCTCTATATCCAACAGGTTTTGGAACGCCTCGTTGAAGTCCTCCTTCCCCACAGTAAAAAGCCCATGCCCGTAGACTATAGCTCCTCTCCTTCCCTTGATAGCAGGAGGAATGGTATTACAGAGACCATGCTTCCCAGTCCCTATTTCTCCGGGAACGATAGGGACGTCATCAACGAATCTCTCGTAGGGGCATTTTATGTGGCACACGTTCCGATATTCACAGCTCTCTCTCCGGTCGCAGTCCATAGATAGTATTACAGCGAATTTGGGGTGTCCATGCAGAATTGCTTTGTTATCGGTATCCATCACTATCTGTTTGTGAGCCGAGAACTCGCTGGAGGCAGTGATCCCAGCACAAGAAGAGTTATCCAGCGGGCAGGGATCGATATGACCGCCTAACTCGTCCAGAGAGCTTGCAGTCTGGCTGATATAAAGTGTGTTCCCCAGCCTGTAGGAGACATTTCCGAAGTAGGAATCCACCAGATTGTAATCCACAGTCAATTTCCCTGCCTCTTCCATTGCACGGTAAACATCTTCTTCCGAAAAAGGAGGTTTCATAAGAGGAGGGGGTGAATGGGGATAGCTCTTAAGGTTGGACAATACCTTATTGAAGGCCTCTTCCATATCCTCAGGAAGATTGATCTGTTTGACGTGAAGAAGGTAGTCTGAAAAGAATTTGACGAAGCAGGCAAAGCACACGGAGCTATATGTTACGAAAGCCTGTTCGGGAGTAACAGTCCCCAAAGTGATGACCCCTTCTGGGGTGATAACGCTCTTTCTTTTCTTCAATATCCAGATAATAGACTCAGGCTCAAATTTTGGAGCGATGGGGAGGTCGTGAAGGAAAGTTCGGGTTTCGGAGTCACTGGGGTATATAACGCCATCCGAATTCTTCATCAGATGATCTATTATGCTCCTGTAAGGTTCGACAGGCTGGGCAAGAAGAAGTGAGTTGATGTTGAGGGAATCAAATATCTTTTCCAGTTCACGGTATCTCTCCTGGGTGTTCCAGGTTATCTCTGTTTCTTTGGCACCGAAAAGAATTGTTTTCTTATCCGCCAGCTCCTGTTCGACCAGTTTTTGAGAGTACTTGTTTATCAGCTCTTCCATTCCAGTTCCAGCTCCCTGGCTTTTTGTTCTAAAGGCAAACCGTTTTCGTCCAGCCCTCTGATCCTGTAATATCTTGCTCGTGCTTCACAAAATTCTTTTCTGTCGATGGGGGGGATATCGATGTTGTTGCCGCTGCTTCCCGGCTGGGAAAAAAATCTGGTGGGCAGGTCATCGTCTTGGGCTGTGAAGCCGTTGAGGTAATTCATTATCCTCTCATTATAATAGACCCTCTCTCCCACCCTCAATAGATCCTGGGCAGATGATGGAACGCCGGTTACAGCAGTGTAAGCCCTCGAGAACTCCTCCAGAGTAGCTCCAAAGAACAAGAACTTGCAGGCAGTAAGAGAGTCTATAACCGCATTCATATCCTCGTTTATCTTGACTATTCTTGCTTTACCGCTGAAAGTGAACCTATCGGTGGCTACAGGTTTTCTCAGGATCTCATGGCTTATGGGGTAGGCTCGAAGATGGCAGGCGCCTCTAGTGGATGTGGCGTAAGCCAGCGCCATCCCATAGGCTCCCCTGGGGTCGTATGCAGACATTTCCTGTTTCTTTACGGTCATGGCACTCTCAGGTTTCCCCCTGGATCTTGCGTAGCGGTAAGCGCCTTCAGCCAGCTCCTTACCTTCATCCCGCCCCCAGGTCATATCCTGCAGAATATCGATAATCTCGTCGGAAGAGAGCTTTTCCCCCCTGATCTCGGCATAGCAGGCGAGGGTTGCTCCTGCAGAGATGGTGTCCATCCCGGCTTCATTGCATATACTGTTGGCCTCCTTAACGGTATCAATGTCCTCATTTTCCAGGAGGGCGCTGAAGTGGGACATGGTCTCGAATTCAGGTATGGCCTGCCCCTCCTTAGTCCGCCGCTTGCAAAGGATATGACAGCCTTTACAGCCAGCTTTTCTGGGCTGATACTTTTGTTTGAAGGCGTAAGCGTTCATTGAAGGTGCGGGAGGGAAATATGTTTTCCTGAAGTTGTCGGTGGGCATCATCCTTCTGGTGTGCATGAGGTCGTAAAGAGCACCTGTACCGAACTTCGACAGCCCTAGTTCACCCATAAGTGCAGGTGAGGCAGCCGCCAGACGAAATATCTCTTCTCTGGCAGCCTTCAACTCCTGAGGATCATATACCTCAGTCTTCCCTTCTTCACCCTTAACTGTTAAATATTTCAGGTTCTTGACAACCATGGAGAGTCCGAGGCCATTCCTCCCCGCGAAGAAATGCCCATCCACTACAATACCCGAATAAAGAACCCCATTCTCAGCAGCAGGACCAGTAATAGCAGTAGAACCTTTTCCCTTTAATGAATTGTTGATCTGGCTCACTGTTCTGCCTGTTAAATGTCCTGCATCCGTGAAATGAACTTCTTGTCCATTTATTTCGATGCCGCAGGGATTGGAGCTTTTCCCTGTAATGATAATTCCGTCGAATCCGGCCCTTTTTATGGAGTTAGCCAGACTGCCTCCCACCGATGAATCCCCTACAGTTCCTGTGAGGGGTGAGCGGGAAGCTATGGTCATCCTGCCGGAAGTGGGAGAAGAAGTATTGTTCAAAGGTCCTGTGAAGAAGAGGATGGATATCTGAGGGTCGTTCCAGTCCAATGTGATGCTTTCACGTAGATAATAGCCAGCCAGCCCTCTGCCGCCAATGAATTTGTGGTATATCTCTTCTTCCGGTTCGGTAATAGAGTGATTTTGGTCTGTTAAATCAATCTTCAGTATCTTTCCACGCCAGCCGTACATTTTCTTCCCATCTCTGGTTGTTCCTATTTAATCTTTCTTTTAGTCTGGTTAGACCTTCCACACAGTTTTAACTCCCCTGCCGTGTTCATCTTCTCCAAAATATTAAGTAGATAGATTCCAAATTAGATAATACCAGCATGTTCACAATCATTTGGGTCCAGATGTTCGGGAACTTTGGGAAGAGGTCTCCACTATGTCAGGGTCATTGAATCAGGCTTCGATACTGGTGATGCTGAAGGAGAACCCTCACGACCACGTACTCTTTAAAGCAAGGCTAGACGAGCTTGAAGAAGTAGCTAAGGCTGTGGGATACAACGTGAAGGACAGAATAGTCCAGACCCGCATAAAGCCGGACCCCAAATACTTCATCGGTAGTGGGAAGGTAGATGAGATCACCGAGCTGGCCGAGAAAGAGGGAATTTCTCACTTGATCTTCTGGAACATAATCTCTTCCCGACAAAAATACGATGTAGAGGCAGCCACGGGGATGAGCGTAAAGGATAGGTCCGATCTCATTCTGGAGCTCTTTTCCCAGAACGCTCACACCACCGAAGCGAAGCTACAGATCGAGCTGGCTAAAATGAAGAAGTTGTTCCCTTATGAGCGCTACAAAGCATGGATCAGGCTGCAGAGAGAGCGACCGGGTTTCCACTCTTCTGGTGAGTATGCCTACCACAGCAGAGTAAAACAGCTTCAGAAGACCATCAAGAACACCGAGGGGAAGTTAGAAGATATTTTGAGGAGAAAAAGGAATGAGATACAGAATCGGAAAGAGATAGGTAAACTGGTCACCATTACAGGATTCTATAACGCCGGTAAAACTACCCTGTTCAACCTGCTGACAGAGGAATCCAAACCCGTGAGCAACATCCCCTTCACCACCCTGGCATCAAAAGTGTCTCAGGCAAAAGGAGTTCTAATAACGGACACCATTGGGTTCGTTCAGGACATGGATGACCTCAAAGAGCTCATTACATCCTTTAAACCAACTCTGGAGGACATACGGATGGCTGATCTGGTCCTGTGCATGATAGACATCTCCGACGATCCCATCATCCTGGAAAGAAAGCTGAAAGAGGCCATCAAGATTCTTGGTGAATTAGAGGTCCCGCCCCACAGAATCCTCATCCTGCTGAACAAGATCGATCTCCTGAATGAAAGGGATGTGAAAGAGCACTTAGAGATGGTGAGGAAATACGGTTACAATTTCCGACCGATCTCAGCCCACACAAAGGAGGGCATTGAGGAGCTATCCCATACCTTAGAGGAATTGGGTAAGGTCACAGAGAAAGTGGAGAGCTGACCATTCTATTCAGGCCTCTGCAGTCAGATCAGCAGATAAAGATACTCTAATGGTAACTTTTACCAGTGTATCACTAACCATCTACAATCACCTACCAGCTCCACATCTACCATCTACCATAAGTTTTAAATACGATACACGCTAACTTTTTGTTAGTAACTAAAGAGTAATAGTGAGCAAGTCAGGATAATATTAATATTAATCCGGAATAAAAATTTGGAGGTGATTATTTATGGATTGTAACGATGATAAATGCAACCCCTGGAAAAGAAAAGACAAAGATCTATTTGACGAGTTCTTTGGCAGAGGTACCAGTCTGGATGAGATGATAAAAAAGATGTTCGGTGAATTCAAAGACTTCGATGAGCTGTTAAGGAACGAAGGAACCTTGGAAGGTCAACCCTACGTTAGAGGATTCTCCATAAGAATGGGTCCGGAAGGAGAGCCAGAGATAAAAGAGTTCGGAAACACAGGTAGCACGGGTGAATTTGGTTTCGGTGGACAGAGAATGCCTGAAGAGCAAACGAATGAGACCTTGATAGATGTGATAAAGGACGATAACGAGGTTCACGTGATCGCTGATATGCCAGGTGTGAGCAAAGAAGATATTGACGTCAACGCCGCTCCAACTACAGTTAACATCACTGCAGAAGGGGAAAGCAGAGAGTACTCAGAAAAAGTGGATCTGGGATGCAAGGTCTATCCTGATACAGCCAAAGCCAGATACAATAACGGAGTACTGGAAGTCACACTGAAGAGAAAAGAGACCGAAGAAGAAGAGGAACAAACTAAAGTCGAAGTGGAATAATTGACTAATAAGTGACCGACCACCGACCATTAATCCTCTTTTTTATTAATTCCAGAATTCTGGATTTCGGTCTGATCAGGATAAAAACTTAAAATAAAATAAATAAAAATATTGTAATAAGTCCGCTGTTTTGGATCTAAGTCTGGTCTTTGTTCTTGTACTTCTCCAGAACAGCGTTGAAAAGCTTTTCTCTGGCCTCTTTCGATATGGGGTGGAAGACATCTCTATAAGTGTCGTTCTTGCGGTCATACCTGCTGGGCATGGCCACCCAGGGACCGTCATTACCTTCCATAACCTTTAGGCCATGAATGGCGTATTCGTCATCCAACACAACGTCTGCAAAAGCTTTTTGCTGTCCAGATCCAGAGCCACTAAACTCAAATATTCTCACATCAGTAACTTCAGCCATAACTTGCGGATACCGGTTCAGCTAAAAAAAGTTTTCATATTAATTATATCTTTATTCCTTTATAATCATTCCAAAATTATGCCCCGGCCGGGACTTGAACCCGGGTTAGAGAGTCCGCAGCCCTCTAGGATGTCCACTACCCCACCGGGGCGAATGCTATCAATTCAGGTTTATTCGTTTATGGGTAGTGATCATACAGTTCTCATTCTCTGGACAATTAAAAGTTACCCTAATTCTTTAGTGTTTTCCGGAGAGTTCGGATCGGGCTCGAGAATCTTGTCAATGGACAACCAGGGCAGAGCCCATTAAAACAGTATTCGCATTTGTGACAGGGAGATCCGCATGACGGGGTCTTATTAGAGGTTAAACTGGCCTTAATGGGGACACAAATCTTCCTTTCAGTACTGAGTATGACTCCCACATCTACTTCGTGGACATCTCTACGGGACTTGATGTGATTGTCCACAATGCCGTCCAGGGCAGGCTGATCGCAAGTAAACATCAGGGTAACGTTCATCTCACTGGTAACAATAAAACCGTTAAGGAAAAAAGGACAATCTTCAAATGTTTTGATTAAATCTTTGGGGTTGCTTGACCTGACCTCCACTTTAAGCACGTAAGGACCAGCATTTCTTATATCTATGCCATAAGCATGGTCTATTATCCTTAATTCTCTCATTCTTTTAACTTTTGAGCCGACAGCGGGCTGAGAAAGTCCTGTAATGGTGGAAATTTCCTGTTGAGTAAGATCTGGATTCTCCTGCAAAGCCTCAAATATGAGCCTGTCCTTATGGTCAAGCCTGAACACCCACCTTATAAGAACACCTCCTGGATACTCCGATAGACTGTTGAGGGGTTCGGCTTTGACAAGGAAATCGGTTTGGAGAGGTTAACAGAAGGAGAGGAGATCCTTAGATGACTTTAAGCCGAGCCCCCCAACATATGTTATAATGTGTATCATCAACATTAAATTTTTCGGTCCCCCGAAACCATAAACTCTCTATATCGCATTTTATTACCAGTAAAATTTTTAGGTTTGCCGAAAAATTAAAGTATTATTACCCAAATCACATGCTAGTGAGTTATAATGTCATCTGAAATAAACTATGATTTGTGTATCGGATGTGGTGACTGTCTTCTGGTCTGCCCCCAAGGAATAATCGACCTGAACGAAGAGGGTAAAGCCGTAATAACAGACCCCAATAATTGCGATAATTGCTGTTCATGCGTGGAGATCTGCCCCCAAGGAGCGATCAGCAACCCTAAATGCAGACGAGTTACGGGTGGACAGAGGCAGATACCGCCACAACAAACACTACAGCAACCACCACAAGCCCAAAAGCCAGAAAAGCTTATAGTTACACCAATGGGTAGAGGGATGGGTAGAGGAAGAGGACGAAAAATGGGTGGACAGAGGCATATGTCGTGGCCAAAGCGCCCACAAGCGCAAAAACAAAACAGAGAACGCCTCAATAGCCTTGAAGATAAGTTAGAAAACCTGGAGGATCGATTGAAAGAGATTATAGAAAACCTAAAGAAACTGTAGGGCTATCAGTAAAACAAACATTTAGGATGATAATCAATGAGAGCTCTAGAGGAGAAGCTTAACAACATAAAATTTCTGGTTGCTGAGATACATAATCTGGCCCAGAGATCAGTTGAGTTAGCCATTGGAGGGTTAGAAGGGGATGATGAGAATAAGATCATAGCTTCCAGGACAGAGCATATCGTGGATGTCATGAATACGGATATCGATTGTGCTTGTCTTTCAGTAGTAGCTCTATTTCAACCCGTTGCGTGGGACCTTCGCTTTACATTGAGCATGCTCAGGATCTCAGGTCATTATGAGAGAATAAGTGATCTTGCTCACGAGATCGCCATGTACACCGTCAAGAGTGGGTTTGAAGTTGCCATCGACCACTTCAAGAAAATGGAAGAGAACATCATGAAAATGTTCGACCTCATCAGAAAAACCCTGGAATCAGGAGAAACCAACAAGCTAAGGGATGGATTATGTAATTTGGATGATCAAGTAGACAGATTCTATGTAGAATCAGTAGAAATAATCGTCTCCACCGCCAAAATGAATTCAGAGCTTATAGAAGACATGGTGGACATGGTCCTTATCGCCATGCATTACGAGAGAATCGCTGACCTGCTGAATAAAATAGGTTCCAGACTAATATTCATCGAAGAAGGTAGACGGGTGTGGATCAAGTAAATAATTTTTCGGTTGACCGAAAGATTTAAATTGATAATGATTAATTAAGTGTTAATGGGCTGGTTATCAGGTTGAAGATAGAAATGTTCTTTTTCAACCACCCGTTTTGTCACCTATCCGGTTTAACCGGCCCAGGCCCATTTATTTTTTGATCAACGAGAGGCTGGAGAAAAGTTGGTCACTTCTGTATCCATTCAACTTACAAGTGTCAACCCTTGACCATTCTGGGATCAATATAATGTTTAGTTTCGCTAGGATAGACTTCTTGTTCTACCTCGTTTTCTTCTTCAATGCCGTCCTCCTCAACTATCTCCTTCTGATACCATTTCAGAAGCGTGACCTCTATAAAATCCCCGCTCTTAATTCCGAATTCCTGTATCAGATCAGGCGGGATAAAAACGCTAACTCCCATAGTCAAACTCGCTCTCACCTTTCTATCTATCTTTAATCGTTCTTCCCCTCTGGTGTTCAGAACTCTGTGAACATGGATCAATACCTCGTCTTCCTTCGATCTTTTGTATTCCTTATACGTCTCAGGAGAAAATGGAATTACTAATTTTGGAGGTGTGCCCCCTACCTGCTGCAATATTTCTTCAGCCATCTCACCTAACTGACACTTTTTGCATATATATAAGTTGGGTTTAGCAAGAAAAGCCTGGCTTAGGTCATTCACACTTCAACTAAGCCATACGAGAAGTAGCTATTAAAGAACGACTATGTTGAATACATTCCACACCACAACTAAAACCATTATGGCCGAACAGGTATACATCGCTTTTAAAGTAAGGAAGGGGTTCTGCTCATACATTCTCACAGCCATAAAGATCACAAATATAGAAGCTATCGCCTTGAGCAGCCAGAATGAGTTCCCTAATTGATGGTACAGAGGATTTAGCTCATAAGCAAGATTCAACTCAATTGCAGTATAGGAAACTGCACCGTCAATCAAAACTAAACCCATGAAGAGGGCTGCAGGAATTAGTAGGGAATTCTTTTTATCCACCTTCATTTCAATGGATAGTAGCAATAGCTAAGAAAAAACGGTGTTGATTTTCGTACACAACATAATACTGGTAATCATGGCCGCTTTACATTATAATAATCAACATAATTTAGATATGTTTTCAGAATAAATTAATTTTATTAAATCGATTCCTGGATAGATGATCTGTCGAGCACGGACCCCAAAAAGTATAAACCAGTAGAGAACTACAATTTTTGCATTTGGCAGGAACTGAGAAGGCTAAATGGCTAAAATTTTTTAATCTTGTCCTTTAATAAGTTTTTTATATTTTAAGATTCACACTAATACTCGTGTACGGAGCTTACAGCTTCCCAGCAACCATAGAAACTGAAAATATCTTGATTTCAGTAGAAAGAGAAGAAAAAAGGTTCTTATATAGAAGGGAATTTCAAGAAGAAAAAGTAGAAAAAATTCTGGCCGCGGATAGTGGACAGCTGACCATCAATCCTGTGGAGCCTTTGAACAAGCCCGTAGAAGTGACCTCCTTTATGCAAATAGAGTTTGAGAATAGTATCGTTGTGGAGCCCAAAACCCACCAAAAAATCTACCTGACATTTCCCATAGAAATAGGTGTGTTTGTAACCTCTAAGAGAGACGTAGAGGTTCTGGACGTTCTCACTCTTGTAAGGCAGAAATATACTCTTTATGGAGAGCCTTCTAACGGGGTGATATGCCGCTACTGGAAGAGTGGGGTGTACTCGGAAATACCGGAAACAGACAGGCTCAGAGAAGGGGTCATGGAGCTGACCATAAACAACGAGGTCGGAGAATGGGTGGAGGTAAATAAAGCAGTCTTCAATGCCGTGGGAATGAAGATCTACTACAATGATATGGTCTCTATGAGAGCAACCATGGAGCTGGGGAGTAAAACAGTGGCTGAAACAGATTTCCGAGATTCTCCACTAAAGTCGGGTATGAAAAAGTCTATAGAACTATACACCGCCCGTAAGGTACCTATTGTAGGTAGAAAAATGATAATGGGGTGGGGTCTGTGAATTTTATACCCGATATTACGGTCTACGGGGATATCACCCTGAGCGACCTGCTGATAGTCATTGTTACTATGGTAGTAGCCGTCTTTATAGCCAAAATAATCTCCATGAACCTCAGGAAAGCCTTGAGTGACAAACTCAAAAAAGATGAGCTGGAAGTGTTCGTCAAGGTCACAAATATAATCATAATTTTAATAGCTTTCGTGTCTATCCTGCCCATTCTGGGGCTCAATCTTTCGGGGCTTCTGGTGGCCGGAGGAGTAGCAGGTATCGTCCTGGGTTTTGCCTCCCAGAGCGTGGTAGCCAACCTCATTTCCGGATTATTCCTTATGTCCGAGAGGCCGGTAAAGATAGGTGATGCAGTTAAGATCGCCGACACTTTCGCCACCGTAGTAGACATTCACGTAATGTCCACCATCCTGCAAACATTTGATGGAGTATATGTCAGAATGCCCAACGAAACCGTATTCACCTCTGAAATAATGAATATATCCACTAATGCCGCCAGAAGGTTTGAATACAAGGTGGGAATTAGATACAGTGATGATGCCCCTAAGGCCATCCGAATCATCAACCGAATAATCGAAGACCATCCCCTGACATTGAAGAGGCCCACCCCTCAAGTTTTTGTGGACGAACTGGGCGATAATTCAGTTAATCTAATAGTAAGGATATGGGCTCCTAACCACAATTTTATCTGGTACACCTTAAAGATGGAGATGCTGTGGGTCATAAAGAGAACGCTGGAAGAGAGAGGGATGCAGGTACCATTCCCTCAGCGCACCGTGTGGTTTGCGGATGAACTGGGATTGAAAAAATCCTACGAACAAGAACCGCACACTGGTGAGGAGACCTAAACCCAATTTTTATACCCTAGGTTATAACCTCAATATTAACCAGCAAAATTATTAATATTTTACCGCATAACCAGTTCACATGATGCCAACCAATCCCAAACAAATGAAGAAGATGATGAAACAGATGGGCATCAACATGGAAGAGATCGATGCCCAAGAAGTGATAATCAGGACGCACGATGAGGAGTTGATCTTCAGGAACCCATCCGTTTCCAAAATAGTGGCTAAAGGCACGGAAACTTTTCAGATCACAGGCGATTATGAAACTGTACAGAGGGAAGTAGAGGTCAGTGATGAGGATGTCCAGCTGGTGATCGAGCAGACCGGTGCCAGCGAAGATGACGCCAGAAAAGCACTTCAAGAGGCTAGAGGAGATATAGCCGAGGCTACAATGAAATTACAGGGCTAAATGGAGCCACCAGTTGTCCTCGTAAGAGGGAAGCACAGTTTTCTTATTGAAGAGTTCCAGGGAGAATTCCACACCCATAGCGGTATAATCAATCTGGAAGAGCTCAAAGAGAAGCGGTTAGGTGATGAGATAAGCTCCCACCTGGGAACTCAATTCACAATTCTGCCCTTCAAACCATCCGATTTTTTCAAGCACTTCAAGAGGGGCTCAACCCCCATAATGCCCAAAGATATAGGAGCGATAATCGCTAATACTGGCCTTTCCCCTGATTCCCTCATTCTCGACGCCGGTACCGGTAGTGGAATGATCGCCGCATATATGGCTTATTTTAACAAATATGGAGAAGTTGTGACCATAGAAAAGAGAAAGGATTTTGCCAAAATTGCCAGAGGAAACTTCAAGCTGGCCAGGCTGAGAAACATTCACCAGCTGGTGGGCGACGCCATATCAGTCGCTGATGGCTTCAAGAAAGAGTTCGACCTTATTGTTCTTGACATGAAGGATGATGCGGAATTCATTCCCAAAGCAAAAGAGTTACTGAAGGTCAGCGGATATGTAGTGGTTTACAACCCCTACTTTGAGGCCACCAAAAGAGTTTACAACCAGATGGATAAGGCCGATTTCAGCGAGATAGAGTGCTTTGAGCTCCTCAGAAATGATCTAGAGTTCAAGAGAGTGGGGACCAGACCCGTAACCAGAGTATGGCACACAGGCTTCATACTCATCGGCAGAAACATTTGATTATAAAACCAAATCAAACTCCCCTCCAGTCCAGTTCAGCTCTTCAGCAGTCTTTGCACCCACACCGGTAGCGAGAAGGCTGCACAGTGTACGGCTGGGTCGTAGTATTCAGTGTTTATCTTCCTTTCCTGAAATCTTCTTTCAATTTCCTCCAATTCATTCTTTATAGGCTTATCAGAACCCAAAATAAAACTCCAAATACCTCCCGGGTACATGGGGACATTGGAGAGGTAAACTCTTCTATATCCAAAAACTGCGGTTTTATGGTAAACTTCCCTAAAATCTTTACTCTGGATTAATGGACTCTGGCTCTGTATGGAAAAGTAATCTGTTATCTGAGAGCATCTTTTGTAAAATTCTTGGGTGAACAGTGCTTCGCTCACAGGAGTGGGGTCAGTACCATCCACAATTAAAACATTAAATCTTTCATTGCTGTTCTTAACGTATTCAATACCATTTTCGTGTAATAGATCCACTCTGGAGTCTTCAAGAGCCCCATTATCGATTTTCATGTATCTCTTGCTGGCCTTGACCACTTGTTCATCAACTTCTACCATCACCACCTTTTGAGGATCGTGCTTCAAAACTTCTCTTGCTGTTCCTCCATCACCCCCACCAATTATCAGGACCTTCTGAGGATTTGCATGAAGTATCATAGGAACATGAACCAGCATTTCGTGGTAAGAAGGCTCAAAATCCTCTATCAGCTGGATCTTATGGTCGATGACCAGCATCTTCCCCAGCTCTGTCTCATAAATTTCGATGTGCTGGATTCCCGAGTGCTGGTATAGCTTCTGTTTTACCCTTACCTTCAATCCCAGGGTGTCGTTTATAGTTTCCTCAAACCACTCCATGTGTGACCACGATCTAGACGATTTATAAAATTGATGACAATCCAACATAATCCAAGAGGAGTTTGAACGCTTCTTTCTCTTCCCTTCTCCCGCATTTCTCTATAATCTTACCGTAGTAGAGTATTCTATTTTTTAATCCCTCATCCTGTGATTTTGCATATCTGGTAGCATGCACTAGAGCCTCAATAAGAGAGTTGAACCCTCTATTTACCGCTCTAATTCTAAAATTCCGTTCCATTACCTCGCCATCCACTAAATGGAGGTGGACAAAGCTCCCCTCCACACTGGTCTCCATCTTCGCCCAGGCCAACGAGTTTCTTATCAGTGGGGGGTCCATGGACTCAAAATAGTTCTTTTGGAGGTCTTCGAACGAAGATATTACGAACACAAAGGGGTCGTAAACTACATTGACCCATAAATTAGCTCCTCTTTCAATGTTATCTCTGGTGTGAGATCTGTATAGCTTGATCCTGGCCGAAGTAGAGTTCTCGTCTTCAACAATTACTCCCAGAGGAGCCGTGTTCAACCATTCTCCCTGAGTTATGCCTATAACTTCGTTTATCCCGTTCAACAGACCCAAGTCAGCAAGAGTTAGAATTTTAATCCCTCCGCAAGAGCCAGAAAAATTGATGAGGAGACCAAATCTGCAATGGTTCCCGGATTTATACCCCTGAACATAAATTCTTCATCCAGAGCCTCAAAACTTTTTTCTTCTAAAGCATGCCCTGCCTTTTCCATTACTTCTTGGGCGACCTCTTCCCCATGTTTGGAGATTATGAGAGGGTCAGGCAGTTCCGAGAGCAGAGTGTGGTAGGTGAGGACCACAGCCGAATTAATATCGTTTTCTTCTTCCATAAAACCGTTTAAAAGTTCACAGCCTCTCAGGCTGTGCTTATAACCTGTGGTGAGCTCCTCAGCAATGATGTTCTTTGGGGGGGCTCTGGTCATCCACTGGTAAATGTTCAGCTTTCCTTCCCTCAGAGCCTTCTCTGTACTTTTGTTCTTGAGGCTCAACTGACCTGCATCCATTACCCTTGCACTCAGGAGATTATACGCCTCCAGTACAGCCAGAGCCTCCTCCCATCCAGTATTTTCTATAGATGAAATAGCTTTTGACGTTATCTCTCTTGAACTTCCCTCCCAGTTGCACGCCAGCGGTATAAGGAGTAGAAATGACCCGAAATGAATGTTTTTACCTGTTCGAGCTGAAGACCTCTTTACCGCTTCCAATATTAGTTCTCCAATATTCTTCTCTCTTCTTACAGCTTGCAGAAATACAGGATAAGACCTGAGAGCAGATTCCAGGAAATGCTCATATCTCATGTCGGGAAAGTCATGTCCCCTGTCCACATTACCCGACTTGGGATTTGCTGACACCTCCAGAAGCAGAGAAAGCACTGCCGATTCAGCAGCTTCACAGACATCCTTGAACATAAACATTTCTTTGACCGTAATGATTTTTTTATTTTTGGTTGTTCTTTTTGGTTGTTCTTACCTTACGGAATTAGTAAAGGTAAACCAAAAGCTTAAATTTACCTTTATTAGTTGTGCTCACCTAATGATGGTCAGGCTGAAAACTTACACAGACTTCATAAAGATCGAGCATACTCTGTTTGCACTGCCATTTGCTTATGCTGGGGCCTTTCTCTCAGCTTCCGGATTATTTTCTTTGAGGGTCTTTATACTTGTTTTGATAGCATTTACAGGTATGCGGACCATGGCAATGACCCTGAACAGGATAATTGACAGGGATATTGATGCTTTGAATCCCCGGACGGCCGATCGCCATTTACCCCGCGGTGACATCTCTCTAAGAGAGAGCTATGCTATAGCCATTATTTCTGCTGTCGTATTCTTTTCATCTGCCTATTTGATAAATGAGACAGCATTTATCCTTTCCCCCATACCTGTTATCACAGCCCTGGTTTACCCCTATCTGAAACGCTTTACCTGCCTCAGCCATTACGTGCTGGGCCTGAACCTAGCCTATGCGCCACTGGGGGGGTGGATTGCGGTGAGCAACTCTTTCAACCCTCTTGGGGGGGAGTTCTTGATAACATTGCTGGGTGCAGGAGTGGTCTTCTGGGTGGCCGGTTTTGACATCATATACGGTCTGCAGGATATTGAATTCGATAGAAAATACGGTCTTCATTCCATCGGCGCTCAATTTGGCACCAAAACAGCTCTTAACGTCTCCGCCTTAAGCCATACTGTCTTTTTCATCCTCATAGTTTCTTCCCTTTATCTCTACGGATTGAATATCATTGCTGTAGCGGGAATTGCAATAATGGCCTTACTCCTACTCTACCAGCACGCCATTGTGGGAGAGAATTACGATGAAAAGAAGATCCAGATAGCGTTTTTCAATGCCAACGCGTTCACCAGCACGGTCCTACTCTTGAGCATCATCACCAACACCTTGATCACTTTCTGATAAAGCTTTCCTGATCGCTTTCTCCATAGACTTCAGGTGTATCTTCGCCGCCAGGTGGATCTTACCTTCGATACCTCTGGATGCCAGACAGGGGTAAATTTGTGTGTAGTAGCCTGCCAGAGAGGGGGCTTCATCGATACTGACGTTCTTAAGGTTTTCAGCTACGGAATGGGTTGCTCCACAAAAGGCAGATCTAACTACCCGGACATCCTCTATTTTCTTTTTATCCGGATCGAGATCGACCTCGAACTCTGGCTTCCCAAAGTATCGGAAAAATTCTAACTCTTCACCCAGATCTCTACCAGCAGTACAGCAGATCTGCTCCACAATTACTCTAGTACCGTTCTT
>JBKHKH010000172.1:0-3052 GCA_046537735.1 Archaeoglobaceae archaeon
CTCCTCGGGTGTTTGAGCAAATATGTAAAATATGGAAACCAGAGCGTAGAGCAACAGCCCCACACTGATAATTATTTTCCGTCCATAAATATCGCTCAACTTCCCGGCCAGAGGGAGAAACATGAGCCTGGAGAAAGAATAGGCAGAGAATATAATTCCAATCCACAGGCCGCTGGCACCAAGATCTTCTGCGAATGTGGGCAAAAGAGGAACAATGATTCCCACACCCAGCATTACGATGAAGGCGGAGAGACAGGTGACAAAGAGACGACTTCTTGCCATAGAGTTTATTGGGGCTCACTGCTAAAAATTTTAATCCAATACCAACGACAAGTTACTTGAAGACACCTCGAATTTTCTTAAGGTAATCTATATCGAAAAGATTAAATATTAAATTAAGTATACTTGGTCAGTTTAAAAAATTGTGATTTAGAGGTGTAAAATATGGTTTCCGTTGGACAGGAATTGTTAAACGTACCTTTTGGTGAAATGATAAGAGAAATGGCACTTGCTATTGCTGAAGGGCAATTGGCTCTGGACATGAACTCGATACAGGTAGCACAGACATTGGCTGAGACGAAGATTGATGCGGGGAGTGTTGTAATGTACATTGAAGAGACTGTGGATGGCGACGGTAATGTCACTGCCACCAATGTAGTTACGAATGATACCCCCATGTCCCTGCTAACATACGGCCTTGAGCCCAGGTTCTATGAGTTCACTGAATCCATTATTGAAGTGAAGATGGCCATCACCATGAAGAGAGAGACCTCGACAGAGGTAAAATTTGGCAGTAAGTTCTCCTTATCAAGCACAACTAAAGTAAGTGGGAGCTACAGCTCAGGTTCTCTGGCGAGCTTTCTTGTGGGAAAATTAAAGACAAAAGTGGAGAACACTACCACAGTTGCTTATTCCTCGACCTTCGATGCGAAATACAGCTCTAAGTACTCATTCAGTGAATCGGGAACAAGTCTGCTGCGCACTACATTAAAGCCCGTACCGCCTCCATCCAGAGCAGTCCCCACCGTGAGAGTCAAAGAAACCGAAACTTGATAACCGCCACCTCCTTAGCTTATTTCTTAAATGGAGCTTATTATGACCAACGATAATGCCAAGATTATCTCGGAAGTGCTGGTGAATCCCTTGTCCAGGGTGATAAGGGAGGTGGGGTTATCCATATCCGAAACCCAGGAAGCGATGGATAGGAACTCCATTGACACCCAGCTCGCAATTGAGAATGACGAGATCCTGAGCCAATATGATATCCAGGCGACCTGGTACCATATTCCTGAAGTTGAGCTTGAACTTAAAATGGCGTTAACCATGAAATACGAGGAGGAGAAAGACTCGAAAGGAACAATCCGTGGTTATCGGCCCATACTACATGCAGCGCCGTTGAATGCATCGTACAAGAACTTGCACGAATATGATGTAGAAGGATCGAGCATCATAAAAGCCAAATTCGTCTCAATACCACCATCCAATCATTTGACCCGGGAGTAAATACAAGTGAGTGAGATAAATGCCTCAGAAGGACGAAAAAACATCAGTTGAAAACCTCCGGCGAAATGTGGACAAGCTCAGCACTGCAAGGACAGTTGACGAGATCAGTCTTAGTGAAATAAAAAAATCCATTGACGATATTGAGACCGAACTACAGCGCAAAGACACTCAAGTAGGTGAGCTCACCAGCGATCTCCGCAAGATCGTCTCCGAGAAAGTTGTTGCCGAGCAGGAGAGAAATATCCTTTCATCCAAAATTGAACAATTACTGAAGGAAAAGGCGGAGCTTGAGGAGAATATACGAACGCTCCAGCAGCAACGGCCTCAAATCTCATCGGAAAACCTGATCACAACATTCAGGCAATCTCTGGACAGTATGGCAGGTAAACTGAACGATCCTGCAGCCAGGGCGAACTACGTTATAAGCAGTATGAATGTTGAGCTCAAGACAAACCTCTCTATGAAGGATGACGTACTCCAGTTCCAGCTGCCAAAACCGGACGATATCATCCCCGCCGAAAACCTGAGCACTATTGAATTCACCATAAGATCATCCCCCAAAGAACTTGACCTCTCGCAATACCAGGAGATCCCTGACCTCAGGGGGATGACCCGTGATGAGGCAGAAAATGCCATAACTGATAAGGGATTCAAATTGGGCACAATCAATGAAAAACTCAGCGACTCACCTCAGGGTACGGTAACCGGTCAACTGCCGTCGGCCAACTCTCTGGCAGTACCGGGGAGTGCCATTGACATAACCATCTCCAAGGTCACGCATACGGAAACACCCAATGTAGTGGGCTTTGATATTGACAGTGCAAGGGAAGTAATTGAGAACAGCCAGCTCAAGATGGGAGAAGTCACTGAGACCCCCTCCAGATCCCCTCCTGGCACGGTGCTCAAACAAAGTGTTGAGGCGGGAACTATGGTATTGATCGGTACAGCTGTTGACGTCGAAGTTGCCGCAGGAGAGACTGTAGAAGTACCTAAACTCAAGGGAAAAACCCTGGATACTGCAGAAGACATTCTCCGCAGAGCAAAACTGGAGACAGGAAAAATCATAAAAAAGGTCAGCAGTGAGAAGCCATATACAGTACTTGCGCAGAGGCCGGAAGCAGGAACACCGGTCATGGAAGGGCATCAAGTCGATGTGGACATCTCGATCCCTGAGACCACGGAAGTTCCGGACGTCACCGGGAAACACGTTAACGAAGCCAGAGAAATCCTTAAAAGTAAAGGACTGAGGATTGAAAGGGCCATAAACCGTGCAAGTACCCTGAAAACAGGAACCGTACTCGATCAAGACCCAAAACCCGGTTCGTATGCTGACGTGGACTCAGTGGAGTTGATACTGGCTAACCGGGATATTGAAATGATAGAAGGTATCGGACCCGAAAGAGGCTCAAAACTCAGGGACACTGGTATCCGGAATATAAAAGAACTGGCAAATGCTGACCCCACAACAATAAGTGAAGCGGTAGGCAAGAATACAGCCGAAAAGATCATCTCCGTGGCAAAACTCATCGATAGTACCTCAAACCTTGAG
>JBKHKH010000081.1:0-8655 GCA_046537735.1 Archaeoglobaceae archaeon
CTTTCATCACTGGATGCTCTCTCCAGAGAGAGATTGCAGAATTTTTTGCTGGATCTATGGATCAAAAACAACATAACCATGCTGCTGGTGACCCACAGCATTGAAGAGGCTGTATTCCTGGGAAAGAAGATAGTAGTGCTGTCACCCCGGCCAGGGGAAGTGGTGAGCATAATAGATAATTCAGAAGCTGGATCTGCTGAATACAGAAACAAAAAGGAGTTTTTCCAAAAATGCAGGGAAGTGAGGCAAAGCGTTGGAGTTATTTAGTTGCTGTTGCCATAATAATATTTCTGTTGCATCTTCTATCCCTTGCAGTGGATTCTCCTGCATTACCAGCACCGCCCGAAGTCCTAAAGGCTTTGGTAACTCAGTTTCTCGAAGAGTCACTTCTGGAGCATTTTCTGGTCAGCTCCTACAGAGTTATTTACGCCATAGCTCTTGCCCTTTCCTTAGCTGTCCCCGTAGGACTTTTAAGTCATGAAAGAGGTGTGGATAAGCTGGTGACCCCCTTCCTCTATCTACTGTACCCTATTCCCCATATAGTACTCTTACCTTTAATAATCATCCTCTTCGGGATAGGAGATGCATCCAAAATAGTTCTAATTGCATTGATAATCTTCTTCCAGATACTGGTAACCACCAGGGACGCTTCCAGAAACGTCAGCCAGTATTATGTGTACTCCCTTCTTTCGCTGGGAGCGGGCAAAAAGGATGTATACAGACACGTGATCTTCCCTGCCAGCCTGCCTAAAATACTAACTGCTCTGAGGATAAGTATTGGTACGTCTATCGCCATCTTATTCTTCGCGGAATCCTTTGCCACTGTAAGAGGGCTGGGTTACATAATAATGGATAGCTGGAGCAGAGCAGACTATCCTGGTCTGTATGCTGGCATAGTATCAATGGCTATTCTGGGTTTTACCCTCTACGTTATTCTGGAAGCGATAGAGAAGAGAGTTTGCAGGTGGGTGTGAGGATTTACGATTTTTATCCTCATATGAACTTTTCCACTACCATTTAAATAGATACACCTCATCATATGTTATAGTGGTTATAATGATAGGAGGAGTTTATCACCGAAAGGCCCACAGCGACGAAATCGCCGAGTATCACAAAATAATTAACGAAATAATAATGGAGAAATACCCCGATTCTTTCAATCGAAGGATAATAGAATACTATTATGAACCCTGGTAAAGACCATAATTCCCTTTTATTTTTGTTTTAACAGCTTACTGCAGCTTTATAGCCGTGAATTGCCGAGTAGAAGTATCAAAGGTCCCGACCGTTGGACAGTCGTCTTCTGTAAAGGATCTGTGACAGGAACCGGGGTTAAGAAGTAGAGTATCCCCAAAATGGCTTTCTTCAAACCGATGAGAATGTCCATAAAACACTATATCGTATTTCCCGCTTTGAGCCAGCGCTTCTGGAATTTCTCTAAACTCTCCGTGGAATAAAGCAATCTTTAGGATATCCGAAACAACTCCAATTAACATATATACCACCAAAAAAACGTGATTAAAAAATTTTACTTTGAAATCTGCATCACACAATAAGATACGGGGATGTTGAGTCAGGAATTAGCATAAGGCTAAATACTTTGCTGACTGTTATAGAGGATTCAACCAGGTTTCTGGTTCAACATATTATTTGGAAAGTTATTTGGAGCCAATATATCAATTTTGAGCGAAAAGTATATATATATTAAATAACCAGTCAAGATATAAGAGGAGGTGATTGTATATGGCTGAAATACCTGTTGCACCTGTTGATAGGTTGATGAGAAAGGCTGGAGCAGATAGGGTCAGCGAAAGCGCTGGCAAGAAAATGGTTGAGGCACTTGAAGACTATGCTTCAGAAGTAGCTAGGAAAGCTGCCGATATAGCAAGGCACTCTGGCAGAAAGACCGTTAAAGCAGAAGACGTTAAACTGGCCCTCAAGAAATAATTCCTTCCTTAATTTTATTTTTATTTATTGAGTGGTTATTGGAGCCTTATCGGATAATTGAGCGATAGAACCCGGGTTACACAGTTTTTAGGGGGGTTTTAGGAAAAAAATCTCCAAGATCTCAACTCTTAGAATAACTAATTTTTTAAATTGGCCGCAAGTATGTAACTAAGGATGCCATATGAGTAACAAGATTTTGCTCAGCTTGATCGTCGTATTCTACCTGACTGGTTTACTTACAGTTTCAGCTTCCAGCATCTTTGTTCCAGAGAATTATACGACCATACAACAGGGGGTTGATAATGCGAATCCCGGTGATGCTGTTATTGTTGGAGATGGTACTTATGAAGAGAACATTGAAGTGAACAAGAGGTTGACCATTGAATCCAGGAATGGGAGTGCAAATTGTGTTATAAGAGCGAAAGGCACTGATTCTCATGTTCTCAAGGTCACTGCGGATCATGTAAACGTATCGGGGTTCAGTTTGACGGGTACAACCCGATTCGAAAAAGCTGGGGTATACTTGGAAGCAAATAATTGCAATATATCAAATAATGAAGTCTATGGTAATGAGGTAGGGATTTTCCTGGCAAATGCAAGCGCCAACACCATTAATAATAATACAGTATCCCAGAATGGGTATGCAACTCTAGTGAGGTACTCCAACAGCAATATTCTGGCCCGGAACATCTTCTCTGCCGGTCAGTATGGAGTCACTATACGTTACTCTCATGAGAACATACTGTTTCATAATCAAGTGTTTGGCAACAACTACGGGATTTATATCGCCTACTCCAAAGGGAATACCATATATCTCAATAATTTCATAGAGAACAACAAGGTAGTTTTCTCCAGGTCCACTACTTCGTGGAACACCACTGAGCCTGTACCCTATAACTACACTGGAAAGAGCTGTGAGGGCTATATGGGTAACTACTGGCATGACTACCAGGGGACAGATGGAAACGCAGATGGAATCGGGGATACACCCTATGAGGTGACTGGAAGCACCCATGTGCTGATGGAACCTTTTGAGAATTATAGTGTGGGGAGAGATTTACCCACAAGGAACCCCACCCCCATACCTACAACCACAGGGATAGAGATACCCGGATTTACCATAGTGGTTGCTGTATGCGGATTACTTCTGGCGATTATTCTGGGGAGGAGGTAAAAGATCCCGACTAGGGCAACCGTTAACGAAAAATAAGGAAATACTTTTTTATGTTTATCCTCTTTTCACATGATATGGATTTCAGGGCACTGATCGTTACCGAGGACGAGTCTTACCACTATAAAGAACTTGAAGAGTCACTTATGAGCATCGATTTTGAGGTGGAATTCCTTTCAGAGCTGGAATCCAGCCTGTCTTGGGTAAGCAATTCTCAATTCAAGTACGATATCTTCTTCATCCTCAAAGAACCTGCTGAACTGGAATTGCCGGCTGTATCCTCTCTGTCCAGAATGAAGACCCTGTTCGTCATGCCGGACTCTTATGCCCTCGCCCAGAAATCAAAGAAATCAGATCACTGGCTCAATCCCAAGGGTATCTATATCAATGAGGAACTAAAGGTTGTTGACGAGGAGAGCAACCTCGGTTCCCCCCAAAAGGTGGTAATATCCGGTTCATCCATGAGATACAATCAGAAATTCTTTGATGAAGTGGAGAGGGTAGTTGCGCTGAATCCCTACCACCTCAGTGACAGCAGCTGGGATACAGTAATACATGGTAATAGGACCACCAAAGCCCTCATGGAGGACCTGGTGTTCAGAGCAGGGAAAGATGTTACCCTTGCGGTCAGGAAGGAGAACATGATGGTCTTCTCCTGCGACATCTTCTCCAACGAGGCCATAAGAGCTGGCGATAATGCCAGATTCATAGGGAACGCGGTGGAGATCATGCTCAAGGGAGCAGATATAATGGACTGATTGACTAGAAGATATTTTAATTTTCTGAAGTTCAATAGTAGGCTCTTCTTTTGGTGGTGGTAGCAGTTTTCAACTTCTTGAACACTGCTCTCCCTGAGCTATAGTCTCTCTGGTAACCTCCCAGATAGACTACGAAGTCTTTTATCATGCCGCCGGCGATGGTGACCACGAAGGATAGAAGGCCGTATCTGAAGAGGACAACTCCCATCTCCATTAACTCGATATTGAGAATGTGATACACATAAGAGGGAATCACCAAAAGCAGTAGGTACACTGGAGAGGTTATTATAGCGGTCTTCAGGGATTGTAACAGGTAGTCCTGTAGTCCTGCGGTCGCTGACTTGAGGTTCTGGAAGAGATGTACCCACATTGCTGACAGGAGAACCAGCAGGATAAGGATCAGGGTGGAGATATCGGGGTAGCTGGCAGTGTATTGCACCAGAAAGCTGGAGAAAAATGCGGCGGTCGCTGAGATGGAGAAGATGTAAGAGTGCTCGCTTTTTTCTATGGTGGCAATAAGCGCACCGGTAGCGTTCCCTATGCTGAGTGCCAGGATGAAGAAATAATCGGTAAGGAAGTGTGGCTCGGCTAACAGGGTACCAACTGTCCAGTAGATTAGAGCTCCGAAGAAGAAGTAGCCGAAGAACCTCAGCCTGAAATCTTGAATGAAGTAAGGAGAAGTGGCGAGGATGGCGAAAACACCCACTGTGAGTATTACGGGAACAATGTTCAAGGGTATGAGTTTAGCTAAATATAATGTCAGTAAGAGTGCTGATATACAAACTATTGCTACATCACTGACCCTTAATCTCATCATTATAAGGAGGCATAATAAGAATATATAGTTAACCCATTTCTACAAATGATGAGATCGCTCCAGAACCTCCATCGCTTGGGGATTAATGGAAGCTCCTCGCCCAAAAGCTCAGTTTCTTCAGGTTTTTTGGCTCAAAGACCAATATTAAATGTATTTTAAAGTGAGCTAAAGCATCATAAAGCTTCGTAAAGTTTCAGGAAGGATAATTCCGGTCATCATGACCAAAATGGCGAAAGTTTCCTTATTAATTTCGAAATTCAAATTGATTTTAGTGGTTGAAATGAAGATGAAATGGTTAATCGTGCTGGCAACTCTGTTGCTGGCAGCAGGCAGTGGAATGGCACAACAGCATGATGGTGACGGCGGGAAGGTCAATGGTGCTGAAGTCAGCAACCATACCCATGCTGATGTGGGATTAAATAAAACAGATAATAGAGATAACTCTAACGTTAAACAGAAAATAGAGCAAAATACTGCCAGGAAAGAGCAGTTGAGGGAAAAGCTCCAAGAGCGCCTGGAGAACAAGTTACAATTGGACCAAAATGGCAACAATGGTAAAGATAAGGAGCGAATAAAGGAGAAGATCAAAGAGAAGATCGGGGAAGCCAGATCAGCCACTGATAACGCCAAACGAAATTACAGGGCGGCTCAACAGATGTATCTGAAAACAAAGGAGGATAACCCGTCACAAGCCCCTACACATGCCAGGACAATGATGAAGACAGGGGTCAATTATATGGATTCATGGCTGGAAAGAATAGAACTCCAGACCCTCGATTCTGATCTGGATAACGAAACCAAACTGGAGATTTTGAATAAGATCGACCAGTACAGGAATACTACCAGAGAAGAACTGGAGAAGGTCAACAACACTACTGATATGAGCCAAATGAGAGAAGCTGCCCGTGACCTCAGCAATCAGTGGAAGGAGATCAGACTATTCATTAAGGCTACCGGCTATCAGATTGCAACTGGAGAGCTGGAGAACATAATTGAGAAGGCAGAGAATCTGGAGCCCAGGTTAGAAGAGATGAGGAACAACGCCAGCAATACTACAAGATTTGATACTATTATCGCTGATTACCACCGCAATCTCCAACTGGCGGAAGAAAATGCGGAACAAGCCCAAAATGTTCTGGCCAATGCAACGACTGTTCAAGAGGTAATGGAAGGACACAAACTAGTATTTAAAGCCACCAACAACCTCAAACAGGTTTTCAAGGACATTAGACTGATCAAAAATGAATTCTTGGCCTAATGGTCATAAGATCAAAAATAGGAGGTGAATATTATGTACGGAACTGAATATGAAAATAAGAATTATTCGCTCTCCCTCGTGGAACAGATCGTAGGGCTTAGCTCTGCAACCTCAAAATATTCGGTAACTCTTACCAAAAATGTAAGGGATTGGCTGGACATTAAACCCGGGGACAGAGTCGCCTTTGTAGAACGAAATGGAGAGATAATCCTCAGGAAAACTTAGGAGGTGTTTTAGATGAGGAATAATGAGAATAAATGGCTGAGTATACTGGCTGCAATATGTATCACGGCGATGATGTTTGCCGGTTGTGGAGAAAAAGGTGTGGAGAATGACCTGACCACGAACACCCCAGTTGATACTGCTGAGACTACAGGCACACCTACAGCGGTCTCCGGAACTCCTGGGGATGCAACTACAACTGGATCAGCTGTGACTACTGCTGAACCCTCTATGACAACGGCAGAAACCACCCAGACCACGCATTCCTCGGGTGGGAGTGGGGGCAGCTCCATTATATCTACCATATCTTCTGCAGTCGGTAGTGTTACCAATTCAGGTAGCAACGACCAAAAAATAGAGTATGGGACCTTCCAGCTTCTGGTGAGTGACAGACCCGCAGATATAGAAGACTTCGAACATTTGAACGTCACCTTGTCCAAAGCAAGAGTTTTCAAGGCTGGAGGTTTTAGATATGGCTACGGATACGGCTACGGATACGGCTCAGAAGAAGGACAGACAGGTTTCAAGATAATTGATTTTGAGAATAAGACAGTCGACCTCACTAAACTGGTAGGACCAAAATCCCTGCCCATCAGTGAGATAGAATTACCCGCTGGAAAATACACCAAAGTCGAGCTCTACGTTGATGATGTTGAAGCTGAATTGAAAGCAGGAGGAAATGCAGATGTGATGGTACCCAGTGGAAAGCTGATGATAACCAAGAACTTCAATATCATTCCCGGCGAGGAAACCACATTCGTATTCGACATCAATGTGATCAAGAAAGGACATTCAAACAACTATAACCTGCTTCCCGTGATATCAGAGAGCGGTGTAGTCGGTGAAGATCTGAAACCCAATGATGTAGAGGTCGTAGATAACTAAAAAAGTGTAAGAACACACGAAATTGTACCTCCTCTTCTTTTATTTTTTTGATTTTTTGCGTTCGTTTAATATCTTACTATCTAATCTTAGGTTCATGTTAATTGTTCGGGAAAATGTTATTGCCAGTTTTGGATCAAAGAGGAAGGTAGAATTGATAGTCATAAAAATGTAATATAGAAGAAAATAGAAAATAGCCCCCCAGGATAACTTGCCGGATAGTAGGTTGGAGGGCAGGTTTAACAGGTTGGAGTTAACAACTCACATCCTAGGGGGTAAAGCATGTTGGTCACCATTATTAAAAAACTTTGTGGTCGAGGTGGACCAAAACCAGCTTCAGTTAGGATTAAGCTGTTAAAGTTATTAGAGAGGTTGGAGAGTCATTTTCCCCCTAGGATACAAAAGAATCCTATCTCTCCAACCTCAATCATATATTTTATTCTCATAATTAATAAACCTTTTGAACCTGCAGTCTATACATAACATAATAGTTAAAGATTAGCTTTCTGACCGATAAAAATTTCGAAACCTTTAAATATGTTAATCATTTGATTATAACTATGATGATGGGGATGGGAATGAAGGACTTAGCATCCAATTTCGATGAGGTCCTGGAAAAAGGTGAAGAAGAACCAGAAGAAATGATAGCAGAACTTCTGGAATCCTTTGGCTTTATAGAGAAAAAAGAAGGTAGATACAGGCTAACAAGGATGGGCGAGAAGTTTCTGGAGCTCCCTATAGAGTGACCTCAATAATTATTCAGTGTACATAGTAATTCGGTTGTAGCTAGTCTTCGAATACGCGCTTTATATCCGGATGTAGACCGTCTCCCAATTTCTTGATAGCTTCCTGTCTGATCCTTTTTATCTCTTCATTTTTCTCGTTGAATTCGGATCTGGAATAGAGCTTCTCCGGATGTAAGAAAATGTCATCCACGTATCTCACTGCTTTAGGAACCTTAAAACCAGTGGGAGAATCTATCCACTCTTCGAGACCTCCCCTTAATAGAGAGTCCAGTATAGAGATGGTCTGTTCCAGCTTTATATCCTGATAGGAATAGCCTTCCCCTATCCCCCCAGTATTCAGGAGGTAGAAATCAATATCGGGTAATCCCTGAAGTATCTCATAAAATCTGTTGGCGTGGTAGGTCCGGTCACCGGCAACAAATGGGTCATAGAAGAAGACACTTCTGATCTTGCCTGCTTGAGTTGGATCTCCTGCTGAAGATTCCATCGCCTGCCCCACGACCATCAGGGCTACGGCCTGCTGCAAAGTCAACTTGGATATGGCAGGAATGGTTGGTCCTCTGGTTATTAAGATGAGGTTATCAACTTTATCCACATCGATGTGGTCGCTGGCGTGCATGAAATCTCTTCTCTGGATAACTGCTCTTCCATTGGAGGTCCTCTCAAAATTATAGAGGTCAAAATCACCATGTTCTGTGACATAAACGTTCTCACATAGGGTTTCGGGCTTCATTAGGCCATAATAGATCTCCATCTGGTCCCTAGGGTTAACACCTTCGGTTTTTACGAATATCCCTCCAGCTTCAAAGCCGTAGAACGAACCATCAGGATAGAGTGTACCTCCATCATCCTGA
>JBKHKH010000082.1:0-8462 GCA_046537735.1 Archaeoglobaceae archaeon
GGCTGGTGGTGAACGTATGGTAGATGACCGAGGTCAAACATTCACCCTGGAGAGTATCGCCGCTGCAATGCTCATATTGCTGGCTACCTATGCTCTGTTCCAGAGTTCTCTGGTCATATCTCCCATGTGGAGCGAGTTCAGCGATGCGCAACTGAAACAGAAGGGACAGGATGCTTTAACTATTCTTGATGGTGATAAAGAGCATGAGGACAGCCTGAAGGGGATGCTTGTCAACCTGAATTCCAGCTACCGGGCAAATGAGCAGTTCTTAGCTTCTCTGGATAAGACGGTAAATCCTGCGAATTATAAGCTGGAGATCCTCTGGGTCAACAAAACCACCAATAAGGTGGAATCTACAGCGTTGAACGATAATGATCCCACCCCAGAGGCGGTGGCGGCAAGCAGGATAGTCGTTCTTGCTGAGGATGACGTTGATTCTTCTTCTCCTTTCTATGATAAGACGCCTCTGGCGGTTGAAGTGAGGTTGATACTATGGCAAGCTTAGGTGAAGATGACAGCGGGCAGGTTATTATCTTGCTTTCCCTTATAATGGTATTCATCTTATCTTCGGTATCCGTGCTTCATGCTCAGAACATACTGGCGGGGATGGAGAGCTCACGAACCCTGATGGTATTCCCCAAGAACGATATTCGAAACCTGCAGGAAATAGTAGAAGACGATATCCGGGGTGAGTTCGGCAGAAATAAGCAGGACTTCAATCAACTCTCTGAAGATATCCGCAATCAGGTCAACACTCTTTATGCCCATAGAGGGGTCTATGCTGACGTCATTGTCTTTGGAGCGAACCCTGATGACGGTGTGAACAACTGTAACGTCAGGATCATTTATCTCAGCGGTGAATTGGAGTTCAAAGAGACCATGCTCTGTCGTGAGGAGGGTTGTATATGAGAACAGTGAAAATGAAATCAAAAATGGACGATAGAGGAGTATCCATCGTTTTGGAGTATGTTCTGCTGGTGGCGATCCTTTCCTCCATAATCTATTTTGTCAACATCACTTTAAACGATCAGTTGAAGGAAGGACAGACTGCAGAGGTCATCGATAATCAGTTCTCTGATGTGTCTTCCCAGATATCATCTCAGCTGGTGGATGTGATGAGTATAGCTCCCAAGAATGGGTATGTCAACTCCAAGATTTATATGCCTCATACTATTGGAGGACATGACTTCAAGGCCGGATTCAAGTCACAGGGAAGTTGGGATTACATATACATCGAATCCGATGACGGAAAACACTCCAAATACCTGGGCCTGGGAGCCTCCACCCTCAATTTTAGACCTCAGGGATTCACTTACAGTCTCTCGGAGAAGCATGAGGTCAGTTACACTAAGGACTCCACCATATACCCCAGCGCTGTCCTGATACCTCGCCCGGCGACCTATTACATAGACCAGACGGATCGATTAAAGTTTGATGCATCCAAGTCATCAGCCTACGGGTGGTGGACCTGGAAGCTTGAATTGTGGAACGGAACAGTTTTTGAAGGGAATATGGGTGACTCAGAAGTAAGTGTGGATGTTGACTGGGATGATGTTGAGAGCACCTGTTATTACGTCGATAATGGTACAGCTCTGTGCAATGTTACCCTCACTGTTTCGGATACCACATACAATCTAAACGATACTGACGAAGCAACCATTAAAGTAGTTAAAGAAATCAATGATTCTGACCCGGATCTGTTTATCAAGAAGTATGTGATCCCTCCTCAAGCATCTCCGGGGGAGCCCTTTGAGATCCACATATATTTCCAGGGTAAGGGATTCATGACCACGGAGAGTGGAGAAGACCTTACCGTGGTACATTCACTTGACACGTCGGGAAGCATGGAGGATAAGAGCTTTTATGATTCGTTTTCAGGGCATATTGAACCTAATAACTGGACAGTTAACTACAATGTTGGTGATTCTTTTAAGAATGACTGCTTGTATGTGGAAGCTTACACCACTGACAGCATGAGTCCCTGGTTCGATGGGTTTGATAAGGATGATGCCATAAGCCTGCGAATTGAGAAACCCGATGGACAGCAGTTTTATGCCACCAATGAGCTGGGGTCGGAGCATGGAGTAGGTCATTCTGAGAGAGTAAGTCCTAGTGAGCTGGGTAACTGGACTTTTAAGGTTGTAGGAGCAGTCCCTGAGGATATCGACCTTAATCTAAAGATCTATAGATGCAATTACTGGTTTGGTTTTTGCTATGGGTGCAGTGAGGTTGATTCTTTCTCCACAACCTATGAGCCGGTCTACGATACAGATAGCGTAGAGCTCCCCTCTGGATACACCCAGAGTAACCAGTACGAGTATCTCAAGACTTACCTCTCAAGCGGTTACACCAGTGACTTCTTTATGTGGTTAGGGAATGACCTGTGCTCCGATGTCTGTACCCATAATGACATCTCAGCAGGGAATTACTCTATTTATATTGCCCCCAGACGTTCTGACTCCACTTACTATGAAGGGTATGTGGATATCTCCAAAATAGATTCTGCCCGCATGGCTGCTATCACTTTCAATAATGGTACAAAGGATGATCTGATAGGTTTGGTAGACTACAATTCTGATGCGTATAAACACGAAGTGAATACATCTGCGTTTCTTGATTATCTTACCACTGATGTAGAAAACGTGGATAACGAGATCAAAGCTCTTACTGCGGGTGGAGCCACAAACATATATGATGCTCTGTTAAAATCGAATGAGGTGCTACATGATGATACCTCATACGTAGAGGGGACAAAACCAATGATCATATTGCTGACGGATGGAGTACCGACTGAAGGCCATCCAAATTGTAATGGATATGAATTTTGTCCAGAAGGAGCTCAACTGGCTATACAAGAGTCAGAGGACATCAAGAGCACGGAAATCGGTGATAAGAACATCTCCATATGCACCATAGGGTTTGGATACAACTGCAATGAGACTTTTCTAAAGACTATCTCCAGTCCCATGCCCGGGAACAGCAGTAAAAAGTGCATGTATTCAGCTAAAAGTGTGGATGAGCTTATTGAAGCTTATAGGGACATTGAAAGGTCATTTAGGCTGGCAGCAAAGGATGTAGTGGTGACAGATGTAGTACCGTCCAATCTAGAGTTGGATGAAGACTCGGTGAGAATAGATGCTGAAGGAAACGCTACAGTGGGTAACTACTCCTTTTATGATACGGCATTGGGTAAGGCCATCAGTTTTAACGTTTCAGAGCTCTACATAAATGATGAGATCGAGTTAGTATTTAGGGTATCGGCTGATGAGCCAGGGGACTATCAACTGGATGTTGCGAGCTTGAGCAATGTAACTTACGAGCCTTATCCCTTCGAAGGTGGCATAGAAAAGGTAAACCTATCTGTTCTCAGTGGGAGGTGTTCTGAATCTCAAAGGACAACGGTGAGCATGTCATGAACGAGAAAGGTGTCAACGAGATTGTGGGAACCCTTATGATCTTGCTGGTGGTATCCATCACTGTAACCTTTCTTTATGTTTCAGCTCACCCGGTGATCACTAATAGTCAGGAGAGCATAAAGTACAGGAACAGTCACTTTGACTTGCTGGATTTGAAGGACAAATTGGATAGGATCAGATTTGGTGTAGAGTCCAATGCTACTGTCAAGATCACTTTGTCGCACACTTCGGTGGAGCTGAAGAACAGACCCATATTGTCTATCAACTCCACCAACTATAGTGTATCCAGTATCAGTTTCAAAGGGAATGATTGGGACCTCGTTTTCGAGAATGGAGCTGTTATAGAGAGGCGAGGTAACAGCGCCTTAATGCTTTCGTCCCCCAACCTGTACTTTCAGGGTGATACATTGAACATGCCCGTGATCTCTTTTAAGGGCAATATATCGGCTGCGGGTAGCGGATCAAGGACCTTCACTGCAGCTCTGATCAATTCTACTTTGCTGCATCAAGGACCAGCAGATATCAAGTTATATACGGAGAATAAGGATGCGTGGAGAGATTATTTTGATGAGATTGGACTCAGTCACTCCGTTTCAGGGAATGAAATAACATCCACAGTACAGAACTCTCACATAGTTCTATACGAGGTGAGATTGCAGTGAACTCCTCAGGTGTATCCGAAACAATTGGATACATATTCGTTACCGCCATAGTGATCGTAGCTATCTCTACCGTCTATGTGAGCACCTATGATATGTTGCAGGACACCAGTGAAGATAATAAGGTCGAAGGCTTGAGACAGAGCTTTAAAAGGGTCCAGAACGTGCTGTCACTATCTACTTATGGTGGTGCTCCCCTGCAAAGTATTCAGGTAGAGGCACAAGGTGGGATGTTCACGGTCCAGAATGAAACCCAGGTGAAGGTAGTTGCCAACTCCTCTACTGTCTTTGATGAGTATATAGGCTCTTTCAATTACAGCTATGGTGATATGGAAGTCTGTCTGGAGGGAGGAGCCATATGGGAAGACTATTACGGCCATAAGAGCGCTGTCTCTTCTCCCCGAATATTCATTCACACCACATCTACTCAAGACCCTTCTCAGGCGAGTAAAACTGTGGTGATCGTTGTGTTGAACAAGTTGAGGGGAGATTTCTCTGTGGCGGGCGAAGGGTCTCTGGACCTCTTTTTCAATAAGACCACGGTGAATACTACAACTTTTAGCGAACCCGGAAATGTAACCTTAAACGTTACCTCCTCCTACGCAGAATTGTGGAACAACTTCTTTGAAGAGCTTCCCGGAGACAGCTATATGGATGGAGATAAAGTCAGCTTCCAATCATATTACGACAAATTGATTATCACCGAATATGAGGTCAGAATTAGTGCCAGATAGCCGGTACGCCTGTAGCTCACTTTAGATTGTTAGCATCTCTAAAAGATAACGAATAAAAGAATTATTGAAATAGAGAGGGTCTTTGTGGGTTCTATATCTTCAAGATGGTGTTCATTTCTTCTGCAGTATCTTTCATTATCTCCAGCGCTTCTTTGAGTACTGTTCTTACTGGAAGTGAGCCCAAACCTTCTACAGTAAACAGGAAATTGTTGGTCTCTTCAATGGATATGGCTTCTTCTGGGCAGACTTTAACACATTCCATGCAAAGGGTACAGTCTTTCTCGTCTCTAATCACCAGTTCATCATTTTTTTTCTCAAAAACGTTTTTGGGACAGGCTTTAACGCAATCGTCACAGTTATTGCATTTCTTTTTATCGATTGTGATCTGGGGTACGATCCGATAGGCGCATATCGAGACCGGTTGGAATTTGGAATGCTCTTTTCCGGTCCCCAGTCTGGCAGTGGCTTCCAGCATTATCTGCTGGCCTTCAAATAGCTCTACCAGGGGTATGTTATCGTATGCCGGGACCACGTCCGGATCGTCAGATATGAAGTCCCCCGAATAGACTGTCCTCTTACCTTCAACATTTAATCTGAATGATATCTGGCAATTGGGACAGCCTTCTCCTCCACAAGTACAACTTTCTGGTGTGTTAAACTTGTCATAGTCGGTTTTTATGGGAATAAGCCCGATCCTATGAGCCAGCATCTCATCGTAGAGGTATGAAGTGTTGAGATAAAAATCCACGTAGTCTACAGCCATGGCCGGGACCATGGTCTTCATCACTCTTCTAAGAGAGTTGACAAATGCCAGATTTGAATCATATACAATGAATTTGCCTTCGAATTCGTTATCATCCAGAAACTCAATATTCATGATCTTCCTCTGGGTAACTACACCCTTCTTCCTCTCTTTCCTCCAGGAGGCCTGGTCCCGTCGTGTGGTATGGGCGTTACGTCCTCGATCCTGCCGATCTTCAGTCCGGCTCTGGCGAGGGCTCTTATAGCAGCCTGGGTGCCCGGTCCGGGTGCGGTGGTCATGTTACCGCCGGGAGCTCTAACCTTTATGTGAACTCCCTCTATACCTTTTTCTTTTGCGGTTTCAGCAGCCCTAATGGCGGCTTGCATTGCTGTATAAGGATTTCCCTCGTCTCTGGCCGCTTTAACTACCATACCGCCACTCAACCTGACAATGGTCTCACTGCTGGTTATATCTGTTATAGTTATAATAGTATTGTTGAAGGATGAAAATATATGGGCTATCCCCCATATCCCTCTCTTTTCACCTTTCTTATCTGCCATCAGGCTTCACCTCCTGTTGCTTCCTCTGTTGCAGTCGCCGGTTCTGCTGGCTCCACTGCTTCTCTTTCTTTCAACGGTGAATTTTGATAATATGATATTGAGCTCTCCTCATCTTTCCTGACCAGGTAGCTGGGAACAGTAACTTTTCTTCCGTCAACGGCTATATGGCCGTGTATGATCAATTGTCTGGAATGAAGCAGAGTGTTGGCCAGTCCCTGTCTGTAAACCAGTGTTTGCAATCTTCTCTCCAGAAATCCTTCCACGGTGAGGTTCAGTATATCATCAAGGGTAGCATCTGCCGGCAGGACTCCGATCTTCTGAAGTCTTCTGATAACTCTATGGGCTTCTGCTCTGGCATACTCTCCTCCTCTACCGGGAATGTTAATTTTTGCCAGCAGATCTCTGGCAACTCTCCTGTATTTCCTCAGGATGTTCTGGAACCTCCATAGCTCTCTTTTATTCCTTAGACCATATTTTATAACTTCCTGTGTCTCTTTGTCCAGCCTGGCCTTGTCCCAGGGCCTGGTGGGTGTAACGTACTTTCTTCTATGTTTCCTGGGGTCTCCCATCTCTTCACCTCCTTCTTCTGACTACTCCTACTGTTCTTCCTCTTCTGCCCATCGATCTGGTTCGCTGGCCTCTGGCCTTCTTTCCTTTGGCATGTCTGTCTCCTCTGTAGGCTTTCATTCTAATAAGCCTCTCTACGTCAACCATGGTTGCGAAGTCCACATCCTTACTTAGTATGTGCAGATCCTGGCCGGAATATACGTCTTTCCGCCTGTTCAGCATCCAGGAAGGCTGACTCTCAATATCCTGCTCTATAAATTTGGTCAACTTATCCACTGATTCGTCATCCAGCTCTCCCATCTTCTTGTCGATATCAATCTCAAGCTGGTTTGTAATTGCTTTAGCCATCCTAACTCCAATTCCCTTTATACCGGTTAAGGCGTAGATTACTTTCTTGTTTCCATCCAAATCAGCATCCGCAATTCTGACAATATGTTTAAATTTATCAGCATCACTCATCGAAAGAACCAGATGAAAACGATATTTAAAAGTTATCCATATCCATATAAACCGGAGAAAATTTTTTTAAGTCCTTCACAAAAAACTTAAACCTTATAAATTTATAAAATAAAAACCTATATGTAAAAATAAAAAATAATGGAGTTATGTTGTTCTCTTCTACACGCCTGGTATAGTTACTTCTTCCACATTCGCGCCTTCGGGTGGTGTGAGCAAATCATCTGAAATGCTTGGATTTACTTCATTAATTGTTATCTCTCCTGTTTCATCTCCGACGGAAATTGTAGCGGTTTTTCCGACTCCGTACTCTGCTGCCCAGTCATGAGCACTTTTTGCTGCAGATGCATAACCTTGCGCTATCTTTTCGGCTATGTTCCTGAGTACTGCATAATTTTTTAGTTAACTCGGCTGGGGCATGTATTTTCTGGTTAGAACAAGATGTCCAGCTCTGGCTTTTTGATCAACCCTTTTTCCTCGCCCATGGTGTATAGGCTATCCAGGGCTTTGATCACGCTCTCCGGCATCTCGTAGGTATAATCATTGACGTACATGGTGGCGAACTTTTTGGTGGTCTCTTTATCCAGCCCTCGAGAGTATTTCATGGCGTATTCAATGGCCTCATCCGGGTTATTGACGGCAAATTTTATGCTGGCCTTCATCAGCTCCAGAAACTCTTTTTGAGCCTCTTCGGGTATCTGTCTGCTTATTACGTTGATGCCCAGGGGCAAAGGAAGTTTGTTGGTCTTGTTGATGTCGGTCCACCACTCCCACATGTCCAGAGCCTTGTATAAACCGTGGGACTCGTAGGTGATCTGTCCTTCGTGGATAAGCAAGCCTGCGTCCACTTCACCGCTCTTGACCGCATCGATTATCCTGTCAAAGCTCATTTCTACGGGTTCGAAACCCTCTACTGACAGGCTCAAGAGCAGATTGGCAGTTGTGTATCTCCCGGGAATGGCTACTTTCTTACCCTCCAGCTCCTGGGGAGCCATCTTATTTTTGGATACCACAATGGGCCCGTAACCATCTCCCACACTCACTCCGGCGGAGAGGATCCTGTACTTTTGGCGGAGGAAAGCGTATGCATGAGCAGAGATGGCAGTAACATCAAGCGTTTCATTGAAAGCTCTCTTGTTGAGGCTCTCGATATCCTCGATGAGATGCTCTATCTCCAGACCAGTGTCAGCACCGATTTTACCGTGCGTCAAACCGTAGAACATAAATGCATCGTCTGCATCAGGCGTGTGGGCTACAACCAGCTTCATGAAGTGGGGTGAAGGAAAGGTTAGAAATATGTTGTTCTTTTCCTTACTTTCATTCAATTA
>JBKHKH010000173.1:0-2915 GCA_046537735.1 Archaeoglobaceae archaeon
TACCTCAAACCTTGAGGGTCTAGGAATAGATAGACAATCCGCTGAACTCCTCGTCAAAGCAGGCAACATCTCTTCAGCCCATGAGTTAAAGAATGCTGAACCGGATAACCTGTACGAATTGTGCAAAGAAGCGATTGCTTCAGGCAAAGTAAAAGTTCCTGCAGATCACTCCGTAAAGCAGGAAGATATAAAAAGATGGATAGAAAAAGCACAATAAGATGGCTTTTGAGACCCATTTGATCAGCCTAGAGGACAATGCAACCCCTCAAGAATTAGAACAAGTCATCAGAACCCTTAACAGGATAAAGGGTAAGGTAAATATGGTAGCAAAAGATTGTATCATCGCCACATTCGATAATGCCCATGTGGACACCATCAGGAAACACAAGGGGGTCAAACTGGTGGGGGGCGTTAATTTCAGGGGCCGAAGAATAAGAAAGGTAGTGAAAAAGGATCAGAGCCGTGATTAACCTTAAACCTTAACTCCCCACATTTTACTGGTACCGCTGGTAGACACCGTAGAAGATTATAGATTAATGTGTTTTCTTTCTTCTTCGTAATCTGATACTTTTGTTTGAGGTTAGTGTATTCTCCAATAGCTATTGCTTTAAAGTTTTCTAAAATCTCAGTTTTAGCTATGAAAGTAAATAAGTATAATATAATTAAGAAAAATATATAAGTCACCTGTCCGAATGTCGAGAATACGGCACTCCAAAAATTTTATATATGATTATTACTAACAAAATGTTAGTAACCAAAATTGAAGTAGAGATGAATACGGAACAAAAGGTGATACTCATGGCATCCAATACGAGTCCAGAAGAAATCCTCAAAGTGCTGGGTAATGAGAGCAGGAGAAAGATACTCAGGCTCCTCTCTAAAAAGCCCTGCTATACCAGTGAAATTTCTTATTGTTTAAAAATGGCTCCGAAGGTAGTGCAGGATCATCTGGAGAAACTGGAGAATATTGGAATAGTAAGAAGATATGAAGAAGGCAGAAGACGGTATTACACTATTAACCGAAACCTCAGGATCGAAGTATCTATCACTCCTCATCGGTTTAACACCAGTGTAAATAGCATGTTAGATGAAAGAATGGAGATTATTGATAGAGAAATCGAGGAGATGTTCAGGAACTTCAAAAACGTTAGGCGAACTCTTGAGCCACCTTCAAACTCCTTACAGGACATCTACAGAGCTTTACAGGAAGTAGAGGAAGTGGAGAGAAGTTTCTCCGAGCTTATGGGTATAATGTCTCACAGATTTAATCAAATGTATGAAGAACTCCTGGATACGATAGAAGAGGAAATAGAAGATGAACAAGAACGACTGGTTCTATTGGGAATAGCTAAAGGAGCAAGTACTCCATCAAGGATCATAGAGGAGTTCGGAATATCTTATGATGACGTGGTCAAGTCCTTGAAGAATTTAAAGAGAAAAGGATTGGTTGAAGAAGAAGAGGCTGATGAAATTATTTGGAAGATCAGATGTTAATGAAAAAGTTTGAGAGGTGATGAATTAATGGCAGATGATAAGATAAGTTTAAGGGTAAAAGAAGCCTATTATAGAGACGTTGGTAGAGGCATCGCCAGAACGGATCCAGAAGTAATAGAAAAGCTGGGACTTAAGAGCGGTGACATCATTGAAGTAACGGGCAAAGGAAAAACGAGTGTGCCAGGTATTGTTTGGCCAGGCTACCCGGAAGACAGAGGAAGTGGAGTGATCAGGATCGACGGAAATCTCAGGAACAATGCAGGCGTAGGAATAGATGATAAAGTCACCATAAAGAAGAGCAGTGCGAAAGATGCAGAGAGGGTCACTTTTGCTCCTACAGAACCAGTAAGGCTTATGGGTGGTGAGAACTACCTGCAGAGACTTCTGGAGGGTAGACCAATAAAAAGAGGTCAGAAAATAAGAGTGGAGGTATTTGGACACACTCTGGCTTTCCAGGTAACTGGTACCAAGCCATCTGGAATAGTGAGGGTTACCAGGAACACGGGTATAGAGTTAAAAGAGAAGCCTGTAGAACAAGTTGAAAGAGCAGTCCCTAATGTGTCTTATGAAGATATAGGCGGTCTTAAAAGAGAGGTAAGGCTTGTAAGGGAAATGATCGAGCTACCCTTGAAGCACCCAGAGCTTTTCCAGAGATTGGGAATAGATCCGCCCAAAGGAGTTCTGTTGCAGGGACCGCCAGGTACGGGTAAGACCTTGATCGCCAAAGCAGTGGCCAATGAGGTTGATGCACATTATATCTCATTGAGTGGGCCAGAGATAATGAGCAAGTACTACGGTGAATCAGAGCAAAAGCTAAGGGAAATATTCGAAGAAGCAAAGGAAAACACTCCCGCTGTGGTCTTTATTGACGAAATTGACTCCATAGCCCCCAAGAGAGAAGAAGTCTCTGGTGAGGTAGAGAGAAGAGTTGTAGCCCAGCTGTTGTCCCTGATGGATGGTCTTGAAGCCAGAGGGGACGTAGTGGTTATTGCCGCAACAAACAGGGTTGACGCATTGGACCCGGCACTGAGAAGGCCAGGCAGGTTTGACAGAGAAATCGAGATAGGGGTTCCTGATAACGAGGGAAGAAAAGAGATCATGGAAATACACACCAGAGGAATGCCCCTGGCAGAAGGAGTAGATGTAAACAAGCTTGCTGACTCGACGCTGGGATTTGTGGGCGCTGATCTGGAGTCATTGGCCAAAGAGGCAGCGATGCATGCCCTGAGGAGAGTCATTCCTGAAATAGACATTGAACAGGAGGAACTATCAGAAGAAGCACTGGAGAGCCTGGAGGTAACTGAGGAAGATTTCATGGAAGCCTTAAAGAACGTAGAACCATCGGCTATGAGGGAAGTGCTGGTCGAAGTACCCAATGTCAGATGGACAGATGTTTGTGGTCTGTACAAAGCAACACAGGA
>JBKHKH010000083.1:0-8415 GCA_046537735.1 Archaeoglobaceae archaeon
TTATTGTTCGAGATAGGATCCCTGAAACTGGTTCCCCGTTCGGGGTGGTTCAAGGTAGGCATCAAGGAGCCGGAGACCGTCGCTGAACATACTTTCAGGACAGCCATTCTGGCTTTCATAGTCGCCAGGGAAGAAACCTCTGACCTCGACATCGCTCTGAAGGCGGCCTTCCTGGGGCTGATCCATGACCTGCACGAGAGCAGGACCCTGGACCTGCACAAAGTTGCCAAAAGATATACATCTGTTGATAGCCAACAGGTACTTAAAGAGCAGATGGAGGCCTTAGGGTTGGAAGAGGAAGTTGAGGGCATGAAAAACCTTCAGCACTATGTTAAGGATGCAGATAAGCTTGAATTGCTTTTACAGGCCAAGGAGTACTCGGAGCAGCATCCATCCGCCATGATATATACCAATAATCTTGAATTTGAGAGTAAGGCTGCCAAAAAGCTGGCGGAAAGAATACGGGAATCGGACCACAGGTGGTGGCTGGACTTTGAAGAAGTTCATGGTTGACCGTATGCTGGGAAAGCTTGCCAGATGGTTGAGGATAGCGGGTTATGATACGCTGTATATTGCCGATTTATCGGTTAACAAAGAAGTTGAAGATGATTATATGGCTGCCAATCACGAGGACAGGATTTTGCTCACCAAAGATAAAGACCTCTACAGCAGGGCAAAATCTGTGGGAAGGCCTGTGATCTTGATCGAGTCGAACAGTGTGGGAGAGCAGCTAAAAGAAGTGGAAAAAATTGGGGTGAAGTTCAAGCCTGTAATGGATAGATGCAGTGTTTGTAATGAGTTCCTCCGAGAGCCCAGTGAAGAAGAGAGAAAAGAGGTGCTGGAGAAAGAAGGTATTGACGAGGATTTAGCTGATATCTACCAGCTGTGGTACTGTCCCAGGTGCAAAAAGCTTTACTGGAAAGGAAGTCACTGGGACAACATGATAGATTTTCTTCAAAAGCACTCTATAGACCATTAACCACATTATTTTGTTCAAACTTTGTTCGAAAAAGAAGCATAGTATTCGATAATTAAACCATCCAATTTTTTATTTTTGTATCTTAAAGTGGCATTCGAAGTGTTTATAAATCCTTTAAATAAGTGGAATTAATGCTTGAAGTAGACCTGTGCGGTTTGAAGCTTAAAAATCCCTTGATACTGGCAAGCGGGATCCTTGGCAGTCATCCATCCTCGTTGAACAGGATAAGTGAGCATGCTGGAGCTGTGGTATCCAAATCGGTGGGACTAGAGCCCAGAAAAGGTTACAAGAACCCTGTGGTGATAAACGTCCCCCATGGTCTTCTCAACGCTGTCGGGCTTTCTTCACCGGGAGCAGAAGTCTTTGCTCAGGAGTTGGGGAATTTTGAGAGGGAGACCCCTTTGATCGTTAGCCTTTTTGGTTCGGCTTCTCAAGAGCTGTCCTCACTTACTTCTTACTTCCCTTTTGCTGATGCCTTTGAGCTGAACTTGAGCTGTCCTCACGCCGATAAAGTAGGTTTAGCTGTAGGTAGTGATCCTCAGCTGGTGAAAGAAGTGCTCTCAGAAGTGAAGAAAGCGACCAGAAAACCTGTTTTCGCCAAGCTGTCGCCCAATGTCAGGGACATTGTAGAGATCGGCAAAGCCGCTGAAAAAGGGGGGGCAGATGGAGTTGTGGCCATCAACACAGTGAAGGGAATGAGAATAGATGTCTTTAGCCAAAAACCAGTTTTAAGCAACATCAGCGGTGGAGTCAGCGGGGAAGCGATCAAACCAATAGGCCTGAAATGCGTCTGGGACCTGTATCAGGAGCTTAAGATCCCCATAATTGGTTCGGGCGGCATTACTACCTGGGAAGATGTCGTAGAATTCATGCTGGCGGGTGCAAAGTGCGTGCAGATCGGTTCTGCACTTTTTTACAGCTACAATATATTTTTCAGCCTCAACGAAAGTTTAAAAGCATATTTAAATCTGACAGGCGAGGAACTCCACGAGCTGGTAGGGAAGGCTCATAGAGATAGAGAGTGATGATATGTTCACGGTCAGAGTAAAGGAAGTGGTAAGGCACAACAAGGATACAGCAACTATTACTTTTGACTGCCCTCTCAGATCGTTCCCCGGTCAATTTGTGATGCTCACCGTCTTTGGTCACGAAGAGATCCCTCTGAGCCTTTCAGCTCCAGACTCCGTAACCGTAAGAGCAGTAGGAGAGACCACCAGCGCTATGATCAATTCCAAAAAAGGGGACCTGATGGGAGTAAAAGGACCGGTGGGAAGACCGTTTTCCCCTCCTCAAGACAGCGCACTGATAATCGCCGGAGGCATCGGTATAGCCCCCCTCCGTTACCTCTACAACTTCCTCCAACATCTGGGTATTGACGTGGATGTCCTCTACGGAGAGAGAACCGCCTCCAACCTTATATTTTTGGATGAAATAGAAAATGCCAGCATCTCCACTGATGACGGCAGTAAGGGTTTCCACGGAAATGTTATGGATCTGTTGAGAAGTAAAGACCCCCAATTTTGCCGTAATTACTCCAAAATCTATTGTTGCGGACCAGAAGTAATGCTCAGGAATTTATATAACTACTTTGAGGAACTGGATGTCTTACACACGGTCGAGTTTGCTCTAGAGAGGTACATGAGATGTGGGCTGGGAGTCTGCGGGTCCTGTTCTTTAGAAGACGGTTTGATTGTCTGTTCTGACGGTCCAGTCTTTAGAGGTACAAGACTGAAATGGTGAAGCTCAATTCATTAAAGTAAATTAGATTTAAATACTGTGGTTAAAACTTCCAGTCAATGAGTAAAGAAGATAGAGACCTTTCCCATCAAATCAAAGAATTAAAGAAGGAGAATAATGCAGTAATACTCGCTCATAATTACCAGATAATTGAAATACAGAAAATTGCTGATTTTACAGGGGATAGTCTGGAGCTATCAAGAATGGCTACTCAAACAGACGCCGATATTATCGTATTTTGTGGGGTTGATTTTATGGCCGAGACCGCTTCTATATTAAATCCTGATAAAAAAGTTCTGATCCCATCTAAAAGGGCCATATGCCCCATGGCAGCTCAACTCACTCCTGAAATGATTATTGAAGCTAAAAAGAGGAAAGACATCCCCTTTGTAACTTATGTTAACTCCAGTGCCGAGTGTAAAGCCGAGGCAGATATATGCTGTACTTCTTCCAATGCTGACCTGATAGTTGAGTCTTTAAGCCATGAAGAGGCTTATATGGGTCCTGATGTGAATCTGGCCTGGTTTGCTGAGAAAAGGAGTGGGAAGAAGGTGACACCAGTACCTGCAGATGGATATTGTTATGTTCATAGGGCTTTCAAGGAAGATGACGTCAAAAAAGCCAGAGAATCATATCCACGTGCTGAGATAGTAGTTCATCCGGAATGCAATCCTGAGGTTCAGTTACTTGCCGATTTTATTGGCTCTACCAGCCAGATGGTCAAACATGTGGAGCAAAGCGAAGCAGAAACGATGATCATAGGGACAGAGATAGGTCTTATAAACAGACTGGAGTTCGATTTCCCTGAAAAAGAGTTCACACCCTTAAGAGAAGTTGTGTGTGAAGAAATGAAGATGAACAGCCTCTACAAGGTACTGGACGCACTAAAAAATAACCAGTATGAAGTAAAAGTGCCTGAGAAAACAGCGGAAAGAGCTTTAAAATCCGTAAAGAGGATGTTAGAAGTGGTATGAAGATCGGGCTAATAGGTTGTGGGGCCATCGGAACCAATATTTCAAGAGCCATTGATGAGGATGAGAGATTCGAGCTACAGGCGGTCTACGATCTTGATCACCAGAGAGCATCAGATATGGTCCAGAACTTGAAGCGGAAGGTATCGGTTGTAGATGATTTTGAGGAATTAATAGCTCTAGACGTGGATGTTATTGTAGAAGCTGCTTCCCAGCGCGCCGTTGAGCAATACGGGGAAAGAGTCCTCACAGCAGGAGTGGATTTGATGGTCATGAGTGTGGGCGCTTTTGCCGACGATAGTTTACTGGAGAGGATTATTGAAGCAGCTAAGGATAACAAGAGGAAAGTTATTGTACCATCAGGAGCCGTTTCAGGGATAGACGCCATCAAAGCGGTCTCTGAACTGATCGATGAGATCATCTTGACCACTACTAAACACCCTGAAAGCCTTAGAGATGCCCCATTTTTTAGGGAAAAGGGGATTGCGCCTGATGATATCAAAGAAAAGACCCTGTTATTTGAGGGAAGTGCTAGAGAGGCTGTAAAGCTCTTCCCCCAGAACGTCAATGTTGCTGCGGTGATAAGTCTGGCTGGAGCAGGATGGGAAAAGACCAGAGTTAGAATAGTCGCTGATCCTTCAACCGACAAAAACACTCATGAAATAAGGGTTAAAGGTCAGTTCGGAGAGATAACTACCCTATCAAAGAATGTTAAAAGCCCTGAGAACCCCAAAACAAGCTATCTTGCCGCTCTTTCTGCCATCAAGACTCTCAAAAATATGGAAAGTGACATAAAAATTGGTACCTGACCGATTTACATGGCTTGAAGGCAAAAAGTAAATGATTTATATTGACATAATTTCCCCCAATGCAGTGATCACCATGAAGTTGGGCATAATTAAAATGGGTGCCATAGGCACTTCAGTACTCTTAGATTATTTGATGGATGAGAGAGCTGATAGAGAGGATATAGAAGTTAGAACAGTTACCAGCGGAGCCAAAATGGGCGAAACCGAGTCCTTAGTAACTGAGATGATAGGGGATTACGATCCTGACCTCATAATTGTTGCTTCTCCCAACGCAGCCCTACCGGGACCCAAAGCCGCCAGGGATGCGGTAAAGAATGGGAAGCCGGTAATAGTTATCAGTGATGCTCCTGCCAAGAAGGTCAAGGACGAATTGAAGGAGAACGGGTTCGGCTACATCTTTATCAACGCGGATTCAATGATCGGAGCTCGGAGAGAGTTCCTGGACCCCAGTGAAATGGCTCTCTTCAACTCGGACGTCATAAAAGTGCTCTCTGCAACAGGTGCCATTCGAGCCGTTCAGGATGAGCTGGACGCAGCTATAAGCAAAATTAAAGCTGGAGAGGATCCAGAGGTTCCACAGACCGTGATCACCGCAGAAAAAGCAGTCAGTGCAGGAAAGTTCCAGAACCCCTATGCCAGAGCCAAGGCTATGGCCGCATACCACATAGCCGAAAAAGTGGCGGACATAAACGTAAAGGGGTGCTTTATGGAGAAGGACAGGGACAAGTATATCGCTCTCGTCTCTTCGGGTCACGAGATGATGAGAACTGCTGCCAGGCTCGCTGATGAGGCCAGAGAGATCGAAAAATACAATGATTCCGTTTACCGGTCACCCCACTCCAAAGATGGGGTAACTCTGAGTAAATCAATGCTGAAAGATAAGCCCGAGTGATCAGCTCGGCTGAAGGAAGAAAAGGTCTGTTCTCTATACAGTGTGCCTAAAAAAACATAGTTTAAGATCCACCAGATCAATCCACCAAAACTCTAATATAGAACTACAAATCCGCAAAAGTAAAACGGTGAAATAAAGGACATTTGAGGAAATAATGTCAGATACGAAACCGAATACAAAAAATCACTTTTGGAGGTGGTTAGATGCAAAATATGCAAGGAACGCCAATTCTCGTGCTTAGGGAAGGGACTCAAAGAACCTCTGGACGAGATGCGCAAAGACAGAATATTATGGCAGCCAGAACGATTGCCCAGTCGGTCAAATCAACTCTGGGGCCTAAAGGAATGGACAAGATGCTGGTTAACGGTGTAGGAGATATAGTAATTACCAATGACGGTGTTACTATTTTGAAGGAAATGGATGTGGAGCACCCGGCTGCAAAGATGGTCATTGAAGTTGCCAAGACCCAGGAAAATGAAGTTGGAGATGGTACTACCACTGCAGTGGTCATTGCCGGTGAGCTGCTAAAGAGGGCTGAAGAACTGCTGGATCAGGATATCCATCCTACTCTTATCGCTCGCGGTTATAGGCTAGCCGCGGAGAAAGCGAAGGAATTACTGAACGAGATGGCTACTCCCGTAAGCAAAGACGATGATGACATTCTGCAGAGGATCGCTGCTACCGCCATGACAGGCAAGGGAGCAGAAGTAGCTGTGGACAAGCTCTCTGAGATCGCAGTCAAATCGGTCAAGAGCATTTCAGAAGAAAGTGAGGAAGGCATTGATGCCGATACGGACTTCATTAAAGTGGAGAAGAGACATGGAGGAAATGCCCAAGATACAGAGCTTATAGACGGTATCGTGATCGACAAAGAAATAGTAAATCCCTCTATGCCCAAGAAAGTGAACGATGCCAAGATGCTATTGCTTGAGTCCGCTCTGGAAGTTAAGGACACAGAGACTGATGCACAAGTGCAGATAAATGATCCCGATATGCTTCAGAAGTTCGTGGATCAGGAAGAGAAGATGCTCAAGGACATGGTCGATAAAGTAGCTAAATCAGGCGCCAACGTAGTGCTATGCCAGAAGGGAATAGATGACCTGGCTCAGTATTATCTGGCCAAGCAGGGTGTAATTGCAGTCAGAAGGGTCAAGAAAAGCGATTTGGAGAAGATCGCCAAAGCTACAGGCGGCAGGATAATGTCCGACCTCAGAGATATCAGCGAAGAAGATCTGGGTAACGCTAATCTGGTCGAAGAGAAGAAAGTGGGCGACGAGAAAATGGTCTTCATTACCGGCTGCCAGAACCCCAAGGCCGTGACCATCCTGGTAAGAGGAGGAACTGAACACATAGTCGATGAGATCGCCAGAGGGATCGAAGATGCTATCCGAGTAGTTACCGCTGCCCTCAGAGACGGAAAAGTGGTACCCGGTGGTGGTGCGCTGGAGACCGCCGCATCCCTCAAGCTCAACGAGTGGGCTCCCAGCCTAGGAGGAAGAGAACAGCTGGCTGTTGAAGGATTCGCCAAGTCACTGGAAGTCATTCCCAGGACCCTGGCAGAAAACGCCGGACTGGACCCCATCAACTCTCTGGTGGAGCTGAAGTCAGCGCATGAAGAAGATAAGAAGGACTCCGGAATCGATGTCAATACAGGAAAGATAGGCAATATGAGAGAAATCGGTGTGCTGGAGCCCATAAGCGTAAAGACCCACGCCATCAGCTCTGCAGACGAAGTAGCCGTAATGCTGCTCAGAATAGACGATGTAGTCGCAAGCAAAGAAGGCAGCGGCGGTGGAGCCGGCGCCGGTATGGGTGGCGGCATGGGTGGCGGCATGCCTCCCATGGGCGGCATGATGTAAAGAAACATGATGTAAAGAACATTCCAGGAGTTTCCTAACTCCCATTTTTTATTTTATTAAGATATTTAACTTAAGTCCTATTTCATTCTTAATTTGACCTTAATTTTAGAGTAAAAACACTTCCCCGTGGCTGGTTGTCTTCAACGGTGATGGCCGCTCCATATCTATCTACAGTCTTTTTGGCGATATAGAGACCTAAACCGGTCCCTTCGTTACCCGCTGGATCCTTCCGCAAATATCTTGGTTTTAAATTCATCCGAAATACTTTGCAATCGACTGTTAACCGTGAAATTTGTTAGTAAGCATATGGTTTGAGAATGAAAAATTGAGGCTTAACTCATTGTCTATGCGAAACGACACTTAAGACAGAAAGGCATTAATCCTGATTTGGTGGATGTTGAGGCCTTAATCGATTCAAGACTTAGCTATGAAGAAAATTGGAAGAACATTAAGAAGAGGGTCAGAATCAGTAAAGTAACTTTTAATTGCCCGACATTTCAAGGTGATAAAATGACCAGCGGGCTTTATTTCCTCCTACCAACTCTACTGGTGATATTATTCTCTTTTCTTATTGTGAGGGCAGCTGCTATCGCTTTAATGATGACCGGTCTGGATGAGAACAGAGCCAGATTTCAAGCACGCTCGGCCTTCACAGGTACGGGATTTACTACAAAAGAGGCTGAGATGGTTGTCAATCATCCCAAGAGGCGCCAAATAATTAGCTGGCTAATGGTGTTGGGTAATGCCGGGATCGTTACTGTTATCGTAACCGGTACTTCTTCACTGGTAAGCAGTGAGGGTATTGAGATCACCATTGACATAATAGTCCTCCTGGTAGGTATTTTTCTAATTTACAAGATCGGGACCCACACAGGTTTCACCAGAAGGTGGGAGAGATTTATAGAAAATAGACTGTCAAAATCGGCTGTTTTAGAAGAAGAGGCGACCGAGAACCTCCTCCACTTTTTAGAGGGCTATGAACTGGTCAGGGTCATTGTGAAAAAGGACTCACCATTAGTGGGAAAAACTCTGGATGATGAGCAGCTAACAGAGCGGAGGTTACTTGTATTGGGCATAGAAAGAGGAAGAAATTGGATTCCTGTACCCTCTTCTGACCAGGAAATAAAGGAGGACGATAGACTTGTGGTTTACGGTCCTTTAAAAGTGT
>JBKHKH010000019.1:0-21593 GCA_046537735.1 Archaeoglobaceae archaeon
GTACATTTCTTTATGGATAGTCTAGAGAACGAATCTCTAATCGGAGAACGGGTATTAGCTTCCATACCATCGGGTGGGGAAGCAATAGCAAAAATTAATTGGACCCCTCAAGAAACAGGAACCCATAATCTCCATATTGTCGTAGACCCGTATGATCTAGTCTCTGAACAAGATGAAAGTGACAACGAAGCATCTAAACCTATAATGGTATCCACATGTCCCTTGAATACCCAACAAAGACTATTTCAGGCTTTAAGCTCTGGGTTTGCAGGTCATGGATATGATTTCTATGAAAAATATTACAACTACGATGATAACGCCACTCACCGGGACCCCGTGAAATCATGCTATACGGAATTAGAAGATGACGATATCTGGTTCAACTATCTCTCTTCTGGACCTCAAGCTCAAGGTCTCTATCCCTGTTCAGCATACCTTCTTGGCCCTAAAATAGGCGTAGACACCAACACGTGGTATGATGGTAAAACCCCAGTAAGAGGACTCTACTATCCTGAACTTGAGCTGGATATAATCGATGAGTGGATACATAACAAACCGTTTGTGGGTGAAAATAATGATTTGGAGAACTTCCTGCAGCATTTATTAGAGGTAAACAAGTGCGGGTTCGAGTCGGATGGTGTTTACTCTCAGGGCAATATTAGCTATGATGAAGATATGAACAGATCGATGATAGCCACCATGTTCTCCGGAAGATTTGCAAGTCCAGGAGGCATCGTTGAGGGCGGTGATTGTCGGGCAGAATTCAATAAATACTATGATGCCGAAACAGATCAATTCGGTGACGATCTGAAGGATTTGTCATGCAGCGTAGACCTCAATATGCCATCCAAGGAAGCAGGATTCGGGAAGAATGTTAGTTGCTCATTTGGCCTGATCGGATTTGATGGGGAATTAGAAGCAGGAGCTAAAATATCTCCGTCAGCCAGCGGTGGTTTACGTTTTGGTCTGGAACCACAGTGCGTAGGACCAGCAGGTAATATAAGAGCCGGAATCAATTTGGATGCAGTAGCGGACGGTAGTCTATGTCTGGCTTCAAAGTGCTATGATATCGAGTCCTCCCTGCCCATACCTAAACTCAGTGATGTTGAGTTCGTTGGGGAGGCCGTGATCCCCAATGAAGACTTTACGTCTGATGACAGCCTGAACTCCATATACCCCAATCCGGGCGGTGGCTATGTAGTGTATGAAGACATGGATAATCTGAACCCGGTATTCAGAGTTGCTGCTTCAGAGATAGATGTTGACTATGAGATGAGCATCAACTTAAAAGAGCTGGGCATCCCTTGCGGTTCTCCCATCACTCCCCCATGCAATATAAACCTCTATGATGGCTCGCTATTCCATGTTGATCCCTGGCAGCATTATTGGGGGTTTACTGAAGTGACAGTCCACTCTCCCGTAGAGATCCACTTATATGACTCACTGGGCAGGCACGTAGGGCTTAATGACTCTGGAGAGATAGAATCGCAAGTCCCCAACTCCACATACTTTGAACAAAACGGTACCAAGACCATAAGATTCCCTACAGAGACCAATAAATTCACGTTGCTCCTCAAAGGTACTGACAATGGTAATTACACACTCGATATCTACAGACCGGTTATGGTGGAGACCGAGGATGGTAACGCAACCATAAAAGGAATCAATTACAGGATAGAGAACATCTCAACGTTTAGAGGCAAGAAGGATTACTACAATGTTGACTTTATCCATATAGAACGGAAGATCAATGAAATGGTTGAACAGGGCTCACATATCGATAATGCTGTCGAAAAAGGCGCCGATCTTGTATTAGGTATTCAGAACGCTACCAAATCGCCTACTTCTTTACACTCCAGAGATGTTGCTATATACAACGGTGAAAAAGCCACTTTCTATGCTAAACTGAATTCTTTGAACAGATCTGTGAGTGATAAGACAGTGATCTTCACTCTTGATGGCAGGACAATAGGCTCCAACGTAACTGACTCTGGAGGCCGAGCCACACTGGAGTACCTCGTTCCGTCTGACGCTGAAACTGGAGTACATGAGATAAAATGCTTGTTCAACGGGAGCGAGTCGTATTACAATTCTACGGGAATATCCAGTTTACATGTTCTTAACAAAGAGCCTCAGGTCAGCCTTAACGTTACTGATTACCCCAGCGGCAATGTTGTAATTAATGGAAGCATAATCGATCCCAATGTTGCTAATGTAACACTAAAAATAGATGACAGACTGGTATCAGATTCTGTGCCCTACCTATGGGATACCGGCGAATATCGTAACGGTTATCACCGCATGGAATTGATAGCAAATGACAGCTTCGGCAAGACCGGTAAAGCAATAACTTATGTCTTTGTTCATAACCCTATTGCAGACGCTGGTGGCCCCTACGAGGGTTTGGAAGGTCATGCAATACTACTTGATGGATCAAACTCTTCCGATCCCCACGATGAGATCATAAGCTGGTTATGGGATTTAGATGAAGACGGTACTCTGGAGACGAATGCAACCGGGGAAAAAGGGAAGGTTAGTCACACATGGGGAGACGATTATTCAGGGAATATAAGTCTCCAGGTAATTGATAGCTCTGGCGGAACCGGCACAAATAGCACAAGAGTTATAGTCAAAAACGTTGCGCCCACAGCAGAAGCCGGTCCATCGCAGGAAATCACTGCTGGAGATACAGCTCATTTCAACGGCAGCTTTTCAGATCCCGGATGGCTGGATGAGCACACCTTCAACTGGAGCTTCGGAGATGGCCATACTTCAGCTGACCTGAATACCACGCATACATACTACCAGAAAGGATCTTACGAGGTCAACCTCACAGTGGAGGACGATGATGGCGGTAGAGGAGAAGATACCACAAGTGTGATGGTGAACCCCATACCGGCTAACGTCACCATAAAACCTGAAGTTTTCAACCTCAATAGCAAGGGAAATTTAACAGCCTTCATTACGCTTCCAGAGAGATACAACGCTTCCAAGATCGACTCTGACTCAATATTATGCAACGATACCACAGCTATATGGGTAAAAACAACGGACAGCGACCTCATAATAGCTAAATTCGAGAGAGAGGAACTGAACATCACAACCGGAGATGTGGTCAATCTGACCGTTGAAGGAGAAGTACTCCATAACGGAGGCTACGCGGATTTTGAAGGCAGTGATACAGTTGACCTGAAAGGAGAACAGGAGAGAGAAAGACATCGGATGACCTGGAGAAATTAGCTCACTTCTTTTTTTTCTTATTTTTTGCTTATAGACTAGACATATAGCCGGGCTGCAGTCCAGTATGCCAAAAGCCAAACTCTTATATTGATCAGACAGCAGAGGTAGGCTATGATATCAGGATTCAAGGGTAAAAACCCCCGGATCTGTGAAGATTGTTTTATTGCCGATTCTGCGGTTGTCATTGGTGAGGTTGAAATCGGTCGTTCCTCCAGTGTTTGGTTCAATGCCGTGATCCGGGGAGATATGGAAGAGATCAAGATCGGCAGCAGAACCAGTGTTCAGGATTGTGCAGTTATTCACTCTGACCCGGGGATCAAAGTAGAGATAGGGGATAAGGTCACCATAGGCCACGGCTCAGTGGTCCATGGATGTACGGTTGGCAGCAACGTCATTATCGGTATGAACGCCACAGTATTGAACGGTGCCGAAATCGGTGAGAACTCTATTGTAGGCGCAAATGCCTTGGTACCTCCTGACAAAAAGTTCCCCCAGAACAGTATAATAATGGGAGTCCCCGGAACGATCAAAAAAGAATGTACTCAATCGGACATCCAGATGATACAAAATTCTGCTGAAGAATACGTCAAACTGGCAGCTGACTACAATAAACCACAATAAAATTGTGGGTAGGATAGGAAGTTACAACCCTCTACTGTTTCCGTTCCTGTTCCTGTTCCTGTTCTTATTCCTGTTCTCGTTCTTTTCTTTGGGCTAATCGGTTTTTCTTGTTGGTACTGTTGATGAGGCGAGAGGCATGACCAATACCCTCTTCATCGTGGTCAATTCTTTACCCTTTTTTATCGCTCTCTCCAGGTCAAGAGCGTAATCAACTTTTAGTGCTTCCAGCTCTTTAGGCGAGAGTTTATCAGAAACCAGTATGATCTTCCTGCTGGTCAGCTGTCTGGACCACATCCATGCTTTATGGATTCCCATTCGGAAAGGTCGACTCTGGAAATAGCTGATCACCTCTTCGTGTGTAGCAAATTTTTTCATGGTCTCCTCGAAGAGCTCGTCACCCAGCCCATGAGGGCATTCAGCCACCAGAATAATGACACCTTGCGGCTTGCACACCATCTCTGCAGAAGATAGAGCTTTCTGAGCCTGGTAAAGGTTAATGTCCTTGGGAAATCCCCCAGGTGAGGTAACAACCACATCCGCTTGAAAAGGAGTCTCTGCTTCCACCATCTTTCGGGCGAATTTTACTCCCTCCCGGTGGGCGTGGAGCCAGTGGCCGGCCACTACCCTGGCGACCTGTTTATGGAGATTCAAGATAGCATTAACTATAAGATCGATCCCCAATTTGCTGCCCATTTCATCTACATCCTCTCTGCAGGGATTCCCATCCATTATACCCAATCTGGAGCCTTCAGCCGTCAATAGGGAATGATTTGCCTCTATGGTCTTTTTACCTCCAATACCTATAGCAGCACCCTTTGCACCACCAGTATAACCCATGAAATGATGCGGATCTATCATACCCGTGACTATCTTCTTATCGGCTTGAACAAAGTGTTTATTTATCCATATGGGGGTTCCTCTTGAAGTATCACCAACATAGATCAGATCCTCTTCTCTTCTGGAATCATGAATAACTGCTTTCCCCACGCTCTCCACAACATCTTTTCCCACGATCTCCTTTAATTTGCCTGTTCTCCGGTGCAGCCCTCCCCCCACAATAATTGTTATCTGGTGCTCGCTCACACCACACTCTTTTAATTTGGGGATTAACACTTCTAAAATAGATTTAGAGGGTATGGGGCGAGTTTGATCGCTAACCACAATAGCAACATCATCACCTTGAAATTCACTTAAGCCATCATGTGAGATGGGCTTCTCCAGGGCTCCAGAAACTTCTACTCTTAAATCTACAGGGGGGAGATCAACTGGTCGGAGATGATCTACTTTAATTCCTTTTAAATCTGCTTTAATGGATTTTTTGCCGTATGGAACTTCTATTACTGTCATTGACACCAACTGCCTGGATTAAAGACTCTGTTCTATCATAAAATTGGAAAAATATTTGACTCTTTTGAGCTATATGCGTCACTCTTGTGTCTCTTAAAAGAAGCAGTAAAAACCGCTGGAATACGTCATCACCATGTGATAAACAAAACCAGTTTTATTATCTATGCATATAGACTATATTAAAGGATTAATTGTTGATAAGCTAAAAAGTATGCGTGGAGTCTTATGACCGTAGAACTGGAGTACAGTCTTTGTGAAACATGTAAAAACAAAAATTTTTGTCCTTGGGAGCATCAACTTAAAATAATGTCTTTAGATGGTAAGAGAGCTTTAATGCTCTCCTGCAACGAGTTTGAATGCGATTAGAGAATTGACTTGGGTTTTGATCTATAATAACAGTTCTCAATCCTCAATTTTAACTCTCATCATCATTTTAGCCTCATGAATAAAATGGAAAAGATTAACTAGGTTGGGATTTATGATTACACTGCTAGGGTGGTAAGTGTGTTGTAGTTTTCTTAACTGTAAGATATCCTACCTCCATATCATCATTTTAACCACCTTGGCATTTTTACTCATTGACTGGATTTTTTGGGTTTTGTAATTGATAATTGGTGTCAGTAAATTATATAGATGAACTACATCTATTTTAAAGAGAACTCTACCAATTTGGAGTCCTCAGTATAATCCTTTATGTCAAATCCCAACTCCTCACACATTTTGAGCATTCTGGTGTTGTCTTTCAGAACTGTTCCATAGATCTTTTCCAGTCCTTTTTCTTGGGCTATACCTATCAAAAAATCAACTAGCTTATAACCCAGCCCCCTGCCCTGATAGTCGTCGTGTACCACTACTGCAAACTCGCCTTTCTCGAAATCAGACTCAATTATTAATCTACCGATACCTATTATCCTTTTCTTTTGACCCTCTTTGATCTCGGAGACCATAGCTATTTCCCGGTCATAATCTATGTTGGTGAATCTGGTAAGCATTTCATGATCGATGTTGCGGATCACCTGAAAGAATCTACCTCTTAAGGAGTCCTCAGAGAGTGTGGTAAGCATCTCATATTCTAGAGGCTCGTCTTCGGGTCTGATGGGCCTCAACAGCACTTCAGTGCCGTCCAGCAATCTCCAGGGGGATAGATATCTTGTGGGGTAAGGAGTGATGACCATATGGGGGTAATGGTGTGACCATTCAGGATGTTGCTCTACATAGCTTAAAGCCTCCTCATCGATGATGATCCTGCTGTCTAGGGCATATGGCTGGCCGTTGGAGATGGCTATGGGATTTATATCCATCTCTGCGATCTCCGGGAAGTCAACTATCAGGTTGGAGAAACTAATCAGTACCTGCTCCAGTTTCCTTAAATCTATTTCTGCTCCTCTCTGTCCTGACATGAACTTGTATATCTTTGTCTCTTCCATTAGCCTCCTGGATAGAGTTTGGTTTAGAGGAGGTATCCCTACAGTGAAGTCCCTGAACACTTCCGCCCCCACTCCACCGGAACCGAAGAGTATGACAGAGCCAAAGTCCTTATCTTTTTTCGATCCCAGGATTATCTCGTAATCTATATTCTGAAGCATTTTCTGGAGAATTACTCCTTCTATTTTTGCCTGAGGAGCTCTCTCCTTGACTTTGTTGGTCATAAGCTCGTATTCTTCTCTTAGTCTCTCCTCAGATACCACTCCCAGGGCTATACCTCCCACATCGCTTTTGTGGGTTATGTGAGGAGACAATACTTTAAGGGCCACGGGAAATCCCATGGACTTAGCTTTTCTAACTGCATCTTCAACGTCCTTTGTTACTTCTGAGCTGGTTGTGGGGATTCCATAGGCAATAAGAAATTTTTTGGATTCCTCCAGAGTCAGAACATTTCTCCCTTCTTTAACCACTCTTCTTATTAGCGCTCTCAGATTGTTTTTTGGTGGTATTTGATCCACCGGCACCTCTTCGGGCGTTTCATACAAAAGTTTCAGGTTTCTACTATACTTATACATGTACTGATATGCTTTTACTGCTTCCTCTGGTCTCTCAAAGACTGGCAAGTTTTGTTGGGAAATCATTTTAGTGGCTTTCTGAACGTCTTCTCCTCCCATAAATACAGTTATTATGGGCTCCCTTGTGTTAACGGCGATATCCGCAATCGCTCTGGCTAGTTCTTCCGGATCTGTTGCACCCTGCGGGGTGTAAATGACCACTATGCCATGCACCTCTTTATCTTCCAGACAGGCATTGATGGACTTTATGAACCTGTCAATTTCGGCATCCCCTAGGACATCTACAGGATTTCTTTTGCTCCAGTGAGAGGGCAGAAAAGAATCAATTTTTTTCAATGTATCATCAGAAAGTTTTGCCAGCTGACCACCCAGTTCAATGAGGATATCGGTAGCCAGGATACCTGGACCTCCCGCGTTGGTAATAATCGCTAGATTGGGACCTTTGGGTATGTGCTTGGAATCCAGAACCTCTGCTGCATTGAACAGATCGGCTATCTCATTCACTCTGACCACTCCAGTCCTCCTGAAGGCAGCTCTATAGACATCATCATCTCCTGCCATCGAACCGGTATGAGATACTGCAGCCTGAGAGCTCTCGGAGTACCTACCCGCCTTGAGAACAATTATGGGCTTGTTGCGAGCAAAACCCCTGGAAGCACTCATGAATTTCTTGGCATTACCCACTCCCTCCATGTATAACATGATGCTTCTGGTGCGGTAATCATCGCCAAGAAGATCTATCAAGTCACCGAAGTCAACATCGATCATTGAGCCGAGAGAGGCGAACATGCTGAACCCTATATGTCTATCTATTGCCCAATCAAGCATGGCACTACCCAGGGCACCGCTCTGAGAGACAAAAGCTATTCTACCCGGCTGGGGATCGGCTTTTAAAAATGAAGCATTTAAATTTACACTGGGCCTGATGACCCCCAAACAATTAGGACCTATTATTCTTATCCCATGCTCCTTCCGGATAGTTTCTATCTGCCCTTCCAATCTTTTGCCCTCTTCTCCCACCTCTCTAAACCCTGACGATATTATTATTGCTCCTTCTACGCCTGCTTCACCGCATTCCTCTACGATTCCAGGAACAGTTTTTGCTGGGGTGGCAATAACGGCAAGATCTACTTTTTCCGGAACTTCCGAGATGCTGGGGTAACAGTCCAGCTCCAAGACATTTTCTCTGTTAGGGTTGACCGGAAATACCTTTCTCTCCTCTGATGTCAATAAATTCTCCAATACGGTCCGCCCCACCGAACCCTCTCTATCCGAGGCCCCAATTAAGGAAACTGTCTGGGGATCCAGCATTTTTTTAATACTTCTCATAAGTTTCACCAAAATCTGGAACGTTGTATTGTATTGTATGTAGTAAAAGTATTTGAAGTTTTAATGTGCATGTGTAGATAAGAGTATGCTTGATAAGAATTAACACTAAACTAGGCCAAATCAAAACCCTTTTAAATCAGGTGGATAAATTTAAAGAGATTGGGGAGGTCTCCGTTAATTTATGCCTGCCAACCCTCTGAGTACCTCCCTAGTATTACTTATGTCATGAACCTTTATATTCTTTTGGTTGAGGCTGAGGCTGGATCGAAAAACTAGAGCACTCATTAAATAACTCACTAAATGGTTTAAAATCCTGCGAAGTTTGATATTCCCAGTGACTTGGGAGATAAAATATAACAAGCTCCAATTCAGTCAAATGGAGAGCTATCAAAGATATGAAAAGTATGAAACGCATTAAACAGATTCAGCTACTTCTATTTTATTCTTGCATGTAGTCGCAAAATAAGTGAGCCAACTGACGATTCCAAAGAACTTGAATCCATCTTCGAGTAAAAATTGAAGTCCTGACTCATCTACGAAAAGATCAAACATAAGCATTAAACCAAAGAATACAAAAGCAAAGAGCAAAAGAAGAAAATCTGTTCTCAAAATAACCAACTTAAATCGCAAAAAGTAAAGCAAAGCTACTATCCCATATGCAGAGAGAGTAATCTCTTCGTCAATATGCAAAAGTGTGGGAATAACTTTTTCATGCAATTGAAAGAGATCGTCCATCAATAGAATAGTAGTTAACAATCCAGAAAATAGAAAATATAATGCAAAATCTCTGTTGCTAATATCCTTCCTTAATAGTGCAAAACTGAAAAAGCAAATAGCCGCAGAAGAACTCCAAAGTAATATACCAATGTTTGAGAGTACACCATAGTATAATGGTGCTCCTGCTACTACAAGTGGATCACGTGTAAGATCAGAGTAGGAAAATATATTGCGAACAATATTGGGATCAATTTTTTGAGCTAAAACACCAGATTTGCAGTTATTTCTTTATATTTGTGCATATAATTTCTCCCATATCGCAATTCTCAGGTATCTCCATACATAGTGTTTAAGTTAAATGAGTGCGGGGGGTGGGATTTGAACCCACGGACCCCTACGGGACTAGACCCTCAATCTAGCGCCTTTACCATTCTCGGCAACCCCCGCTTTGGGTTTGGGTACTTTTGTTTTTGGTTTTTTGGGTACTTACTTTGCTACTAGGGCGGTATCGTAGATACCTTCTGATGCAACGAGACCTTTGCACGGTAACCCCCTTGATTAAAGCAGACTTCTTTCTCTGGTTAACTACAAGGTTTCTCTATCTGAGGGGGGGTTCAGGGTTTTCACGATTCTGACACGGGTTAACAATAATTACCCACATCAGCATACTTCCTCCTTTTCCACCCGATATAAAAGGTTTATTTGTATTTTGTATTTAATTTGTGTTCAGAAGGTGATGTTATCATTCCCTTAAGGAGTGGCAAAATAATAAAAAATGCAAGAATAGAGATCTGTCAAAACTGTAGGAGAGCGTTGAGAAGCACTGATCTAGACACTAGAGAAGTCTTAATACATCAAAAGCCATATATTGTATACAGGTATCTTTTTGGTAAAATTCTATTGTATCTATATTGTAGTAAAAGTTGTGCAGACAAACACGAAGAAGACTTTAAATGGCAGGGGTGTTCATATTCGAACCGTTAGCAGGTATCTATGTCTTTACGCAGAAAGTCCTTTAACCCTGAAGCCTCGTCCACCAGCATAACCAGTTAGTTCTCTCTTCTTGCTTTTTTAGTTAGATTGTAGGTCTTGATCTCTTCCACTCTCAAGACGTCCAGCTCTTCTTTTATCCTGCTGGCGTGTTCTTTTATCTTCTCTAGCACCTCATCCCTTCTTTCATCGCTCATGACTTCAATAGAACCCAGGATTACTGCCAGTGGATTTCTTAATCTATCCGCAGATCTGTTGAACTGACTTAAATTTGCTGCAAGCTGTTCCATCGCTTTCTGTTTATCTTGCTCTACCTCATATGCACTTAAGGCGAAAGCCACGTTTCTGGACAGGTTTTTCAGTAAAGAGACCTCCTCCTCACTTAGTCTGGAGCTGGAGTAAATAGTGATAGCCCCATGGTTTCTGTCGTGGAGAAGGGGTATAGAAATGGTGTATCTGACCTGATGAGGCAAATCGCTTACTACATCGGTTAAATCCATTTCCATGGTCTCTCCTTCGAGGGCCTTAGATGTTGTGGGGGACTCTTCGACCATGGTTTCAACATCTTTATCATCAGTACCTTCTGATGCAGGACAGATCACTCCCTCTTCCGTATTAAGTACGATGAATACAGCTTCATACAAAGAATTTAATTTCCTGCACACAGACTTTAACAGTATCTCGGTCTTATTGTACCTGGCGATGTGCTCGTTTATTTCTGATGAAACTCTCAATAGTTTATTAAGATTCTTAAAATGAGTTATATCAATTAGGGAGGCTACAGATTCTCCTTTATTTGGTATCATGTCAATGTTAATATATATATTCCTCACATCACCTCGTTTATTAATAAAGCGGAACTCATAGCTCGTGGGAGCTTCTCCTCCCTCCCTTCTAGCTTGATGATATTTTTTCATCGTATCCAGATCCTCTGGATGGACAAAATCTGTCCAGCTTTTCCCTTTAAGCTCATCCCTGTTGTAACCTGTAAGTCTTTCAAACTCTTCATTGGCCATTGATAGAGTTGTATCACTTTTTATAACTACCATAGCGGTACCTGTATGCTCGAAAGTGGTCCTGTATCTACTTTCACTTTCCTCTAAAGCTTTTTTAACTCTTTTTTGCTCGGAAATAACTTTCAAAAGTTCGTCCCATCTCCTGACCGCAAAAATACTGAGAGCGATTATCAAGGTCAACAATACAGTAAACAGGTTGCTGGCGTCCCATCCATCTCCAACAATGGCCTGCTCAATTCCGTGCAGAGGATCAAAAGTGAAAGTAAAGGCGAATACGAAGAAAACAATAACAAATATTGATATGCTATCCTGGAAAGCGCCTCTATTTGTATGGTACAGGTCCTTTAGCTTATTGCCGATAAAGGTAAAGAGTGACATTATTTTAGGTCGACCCCCTGAGGTCTTTAATAATAATAAACAAATATATACTTTAAACCACAAGGTATTGTCATGATGATGACAAAGACCTCTATAGTTACCAGCCCTATAGATTCATTTTTAAGAGAAGGGTATTTATCCTGTCGGATAGTTTAAAAAGAGTTTCGTGTTCCTCTCCTGCCACATTCTGCAGTCTGACCATTTTTTCCCTCTCGATTATGTCATACATCCTGGGGCAAAAATAGTCCACACATATTATTTCTCTAGCTCTGATCTTGCAACCGTTCATGCCCTGGAAAAAGCACCCATCCTCTATTTCTCTTTCTTTGGGCAGCTCGACTCCCATCAGGCGGTTGATCAGCAAAGTTCTTTTATCGTACATTTTATCGATTTTTCTGCTGCAGCAACTCCCCGTCTTCTGGGCACACTTCGTACATTCTTCCAGAGTCCCCACCCTCTCCATTTCAGTATAAGTTGCATCTATACTTCTATCCAGAATATTTAGTAACCTTTGAACTTCACTATCTCTGAGAATAAGATCACCGAATTTGGAATAGATATCTTCAGCCCAAGCGATCTTCTCGGTTATAGAAGTGTTCTCATAATACATGGTGGGTAAACTTTAATGGTGAGTTTAAATTTTTAACTTTACATTTGTTGCCTCTCCCCAACTCACTCTTCTAGCATTTTATTCGAGTAAGAGGTTACAATTGCCAAACGATGGCCAATGCAAAAGAATTAAGCAAAAACTTTTCTTGCCTCTCCCATAACTTCAGATTCGCTGAGTTCCTGGATCTCAGCCCTGGTCTCTTTTCTTCCGTAGTCGTAATGTTTGGCTTCGACTATCACCATACAATACCTGGGACATTTATCTCCTTCCAGGACGTTGGAATGACTGCATGTTTTGTAGTTACTGCATTCAACTGTTTTCACCCCTTCGCCCCCATCAATGCCAATTATAGCGATTATATTGGAGAGCGCAATTTTATAATATCTGTAATCTCCATTTGTCATTGAACTGTCTTAACTTTTACAATTAATTAAACTTTTCAAATTATTATAATTATAATCATGAAAGAGTGAGTGAACTGTCATATCAGTAAATGAACTGGTTCTCCCTGCCCAACTCTCTAACTTTCTTCATTTGTTTGAGAGCCAGTTCTCTAGCATTGGACATGTCTGAGCTCTTCAATACCTTACCATTCTCAATATATTTCTCAATTAAGCCTTTTCCGCTGACCTCATTGAACAACTTCACTTCGCTCTCCAGGTTATTGCCTCTGATAACCTGCTTCATTCCGCTCCTTTTCCCTCTTTTGGCTACAAACTCTCCTTCTCTCTCCACTATATCCAGAGCAAAATCAACCGGTCTGGCTCCAGAGATAAACGTTCCTACTCCAAAACCATCGACCAGATCCCTAACTGAAACCAATTCATCGACGCTTAAACCACCGCTGAGAATAACTTTTACATCGTCTCTTTTCCTGATCTTCAGCTCCCACTTTACTTCTTCGATAATCTTTTTGATATTCCCTTTTCGTGAGCCCGGAGTATCCAGTCTAACTCCATCAACCCTGCTCACATTCTCTACGGCCATTACTGTCTCCGTTTTCTCATCCGAGTAGGTATCCACCAGCATTATTCTGGGAACATTGTGGTCAACTACCTCATCAAATGCTCTCCACGCCTCCAGTTGATCACCGAAGGATATTATCAGCGCATGGGGCATGGTGCCCACACTATCGATCCCCAGATACTTTTCGGCCGCTACATTGCTGACCCCATCAACACCGCCGATATAGGCAGCTCTTTCAAGCATAACAGCCAGAGACGGATGCTGTCTTCTGGTTCCAAAAGAGAAAACTGTTTTGTCGTCAGCAGCAAGCTTTGACCTGAAAGCATTGGTAGATACACCACTGGGGTGGCAGACGAAACCCAGTATCGAAGTCTCGAATTTGGCGAAATCGGAATATTTGCCGGTCAGAATCATTACCGGCTCATGAGAATAGAATATACTGCCTTCAGGCATGGCATACAGGTCTATAGGAACTCCATCCAGAAGCTCCAGAATATCATTCAGTCCTGCGAATATCCCCCACCTGGATGCGGTCACTTCAGCAACCACATAAGGGTTTAAGTTCTTCTCTTTAAGGATCTTCTCCGTCCATACAAAGTATTTATCGGTAGATAATCCCTTTCTGATATCATCATCTGAGACTCTTAGAAAGCTCATTCACCACACCTGCATGGTTTACTTCCACATTTGATACAGTAACCGGGATATTTTTTATTGACTTCTTTCTCCACGTCAATATCATAAAGATTGGCTAGAGAAACTGACCAGGCCATTATATCTGCAATTTCTTCTCCTATATCTTCATCTTTTCTTACAGCCTCAGCAAGCTCTCCTACTTCTTCCACCAGCCACAGCATAGTTTTTTCTGCACCTCTATCCAGGTCTCTAGCGTAATAGATATCGTGGATCATTTTCTGGAAGTTCGTCAGAGTCAAACTCATGGTATCACTTTCAGTATTTTATGGTAAAATTGGAGAATTCTCCACTACCTTCTTTCTGTACGGTCTCCACCTTTTTAACAATTGCGTGAGGGGGACCCTGTCTTATGGTGGATAAGAACTTCTCCAGCTGTTCGGCACTACCTTCAGCTACCAGGAAGACCTTGCCATCATCCAGGTTCTTAACATAACCAGTGACTCCTGACTCTTTGGCCATTTTTCTGGTAAAATACCTGAACCCTACTCCTTGAACCACTCCGCCGATATATGCCTCCAATCTTCGCATCCAACTACCTTTTAATGAAGGGGAATAAAATCTTTACTTCGGAATAGATATGTACATCACAGGTGAAATAAGTCGGAGGACTTTCAGGTTGATGAGGTAACATGACGTTTTAAATACAGAGAATATAAATTAAAAATGGTTGAGATAAAAAAATTAAAAATTATGAAAATCTGTGAGGTAAATAGTTCGAAATAGATTGTTATGCAACAATATTTTATAAAGTATAGAAAAACTTATTAATTGAATAATTAAATAAGAGTGTCATGAGCAAAGTGGTCCATATAATGCCGGTTGGCCTAAAGAAAGATAGACTTCTGGAAAGTATAAGACAAAGCGGCTATCCTATTCAGAAAGTTTACCTTGTTATGGGTAAGGATAAGGATTTGAGCGGCGAACAAGAGATATACAAAGTAGCGGCCGATATTGAACAGACCTTGAGTGTTCTTGTTGAAGTAGAAAAGATATACGTGGATAAGCTCAACGTATACAGTGCAGCGCTGGACATTCTCGGTGTGGTGAAGAAAGAGTTTGATGGGGGTAATAAAATACTTATAAACGCCACTGATTCTCCCAGGACTTTGTGTATTGCGTGTTACGTTTCTGCGCAGCTCTCCAGCAGCACACTGTATATTGCTATGCCCAAATACGAGAATGGAAATGAAGTGGGTATATCGGATGTAATTAATATTCCCATACCACCACTGAAGAAAATCAGCGATGATAAACTGACAGTGGTCAAAACAGTCCGGGAGCAGGACGGCGAAGTGGAATCGATAAACAGACTTATAGATCTATTCGAGGGTAAAACAGATAACCAGAAGAAGTATATGGCTCAGAGGGCCAGAATGAGCTACCATCTCAAAGGGCTGGAAGAAGACGGCCTGGTAGAGATGCAAAGAGAGGGCAAGAACGTCAAGATAAAACTTACTGAGTTGGGTAAGGCTTACGCTCTAATGGCGAATTAGAGCTTACTTCTCAATTTTTATTTTTACAATAATTTAGAAAAAATAATAAAATAGTTGAGACTATGTTTTAGTCTTCATCCTCATCGAAACCTTTACCTTTGGGACCTTTTGGACCTGAGTTAATACCTTTACCTGCAATCACATCGTCTATTCGCAGGATCATGGTCGCAGCATCGGTGGCTCCACTTATAGCCTGTTTTTTAATTTTTAACGGCTCTATCACTCCAGTCTCTTTCATTTCCTGAACGCCACCCTGGAACACATTGATTCCGCTGGTTATATTACCTTCTTCATGCGCTCTTTTAAGCTCTACTAGAGCGTCTATGGGGTCGTAACCGGCGTTATCGGCCAGGGCTCTGGGTATAATTTCAAGAGCATCGGCGAAAGCTTCAGCGGCCAGTTGCTCTCTACCGCCTAGGGTTGGAGCCCATTGTCTAAGCCTAAGAGAAACTTCGATCTCCGGTGAGCCTCCCCCTGTGACTACCTTACCACTTTCCACCGCAACTTTGACCACTTTGATGGCGTCATTCAAGGACCTCTCCACCTCATCAACGATGTGCTCGGTCCCTCCTCTCACCAGTATGCTCACTGCTTTGGGGTTGTAGCAATCCTTGACGAATATCATTTTTTCGTCGCCCACTCTCTTCTCCTCTACAAGACCTGCACTGCCCAGATCCTCAGACTTTATGTCCCTCAGATCGGTAACTATCTTTCCACCTGTTGCCTTGGCTAACTTCTCCAGATCGCTCTGTCTAACTCTTCTTACTGCCATTATCCCCTTCTTGGCCAGGTAGTACTGGGCGAGGTCATCAACTCCTTTCTGACACACCACCACATTTGCTCCAGCGTCGATAATCCTGTTGACCATATCTTTAATCGCCTTTTCTTCCTGGTCAATGAACTTCTGCAACATTGATGGGTCAGTGATACTGATTTCGGTATCCGTTTCGGTTCCTTTTACCTCAAGAGCTGTTCTCAGTAGAGCAATTTTTGCATCCTTCACCTTCTTGGGCATGGAAGCGTGAACGATTTCCTTGTCGATCACAATACCATTCACTAACTGTGAATCTTCAATAGAAGCTCCCTGCATTTTTTCCAGTTTGATGTTATCCTCATCAACTTCGTAACCTTCATTTACCTTCTCTGCTACCTTTTTAATGGATTTGACCACTATTTCTGATAGACGCTCTACCGCATACTCCGAGTGCTTGCCGGTGATTGCCGTAGAGGCTATATCAGCGAGTATCTTTTCATCGTCAACATCAATATCCATGGCGATCTTGTCCAGGGTCTCTATTGCCTTTTCTGAAGCCAACCTGAAACCCCTGATGATGAGAGTAGGATGAACTTCCTGATCCAGAAGCTCTTCAGCCCTCTTCAATAGCTCTCCAGCGATGACTACAGCTGTAGTTGTGCCGTCACCCACTTCGTTATCCTGTGTTTTGGCCACTTCTATTATCATTTTGGCTGCAGGATGCTCCACGTCCATCTCCTTCAAGATGGTTACTCCATCGTTGGTGATGACCACATCTCCTATTGTATTGACCAGCATCTTATCCATGCCCTTGGGACCTATAGTACTTTTAACTGAATTGGCTATAGTTCTGGCTGCCATAATGTTCAACCTCTGGGCATCTTTACCGGTTGTTCTCTGGGTACCTTCCCTGAGTATGATCACGGGTGTACCTTGTAGTGTTGCCAATTAAACCACCTCCATAAATGAAGTTAGTAGAACAGTAGTTCTATATAAACTTTTGCATCAGGAAAAATTATTATATTTATTAATAAAAGACTGTAGACACTTTATTTTCTCAACTTGCTCTTTCTCCTGACCCTAATTGCGTGCCCGCTATTCATCTCAACCATTTCTTTGCCGAACATATGAGATATGCCCACACCAAGCAGGTTATCGTTATAAAATACCACTACATCATTGGGTGTGATGGAGCTGTCCGCTTCCAGTATGCCAGCCGCAAAAACAGTTCCTTTGGGGTCAAAATTATCGATCCTTACCTTTTTTACTCCCACTTCAAGCAAATATTCAGCAAAGGGGATATCGATATCCAGCATGCCGTAGCGAGTGTCCATCCGCATGACTCTCTCTTTACCGGAGTACAGCTCGAGGTGAGGATATCTGCCTTTTACTTTGTATTTCCTATCTATCCCATCCAGCTCTACCCCGAACTGATATCTGCACATGTGATCGAACATGCTGTGGTATAGGCTGAATCTGATCTGAGGAGAATCCTTGACCTCTTCTTTTAACCTCTCTATCGAGCTGTGGTTCAGGACCCCATCTACGCAGGTGTAGGTCACTTCCATTCCATCCGTTGCTTCTTCCACGATTCTCTGATAGGTGCCATCCACATGGGCTATGATCCTCTCAAAGTTGCCCCGAGATATAAAATGGGCCAATTTTTGAGCTACAAAACGTATTTCATCTCCAGTCCAATGTCCTGTAACTGTAGTATCGTAATTTATAACTGGATAGCACAGCTCTAGCTCTCTGGGAGAGACAAGGGGTGAAGATATAATGATCTCGTTCACTCCTCTGAAGTTGACTTCTTTCCTCAATGTTCTGTGGGTTTTGGAGTTCAGGTAGGGTTTTGTGGCCGTGCAGGGCAAGATAACCACAGTTTTTCCCTGTGGGTTATAGGAATTTGTAGCTCTCTCCAGGAAAAGAGATAATTCAGGGCGGTCAAACTCAAGAGAAGTGAATAGGACTCTGGAGCGTTTGAAGAAAGGAGAATTGGCTGAATCCTCTTCGTCGGCAATTCTGAGTATTGCCGCCAGCTCTGGATCGGTTTTGGATCTCCACTCTACAAAATTCCGGAGGTTATCCGATCTTATATGCTCTCTGATCAGCACCAGCTGGTTCTCCAGCATTTTAGTGTTGTGCAATGCCAGCAGCTCACTTCTATCCCCTAACTGTGAGTTTTTTAGCTCGTCTGCTGTAGTAGAAGAGCAAACAGAGCAGGTGCACGGCAGCTCTTTAAGGGTGTTCACATTAAATTGAGTCTCACCCAGCATGTAATTTCCGTTATAGGCTTCAACAATGGGTAAGATATTATCTACAATATCCGCTCCTAAATAGACCAGAAGAGGCACATTCTGGGGACTGGCTGCAGCGGGAGCGTACAGGGCCCTCCAATCCTTTTTTCTCAGGGAAAAAAGAGCATCCACTTTCTTCCTGGGACTTAAGGTCTTGAGACCAGAGGCAACTGTAATGTTTTCGTCCTTACTACCCAGTATTTCATACCTTCTTTTATCTAAATATTTTAGGGAGTAAGGAGCAAAACCGAAATCTATCGACTCTACAAACTCAAATTCCCACCTTTTCAGGAAATCTATCATTAAAGGAAGTTTATAGCCATCCATAGAGGCTATTCTTGCTGCCCCGTCCCTTTTTTCCAGGGAAACAGAAGCTGTAAAAGGGGGAGGACCAGAGGTCATTGGATCACCACAGCGTTAGAGGGTAATTCTTTCAGATATTCCTTCCACACATCATCAGCAATGATGTTGAACTTTTTATCTTTATGATAATCCAGAAAAGTCTTTAAGCCTTTGACGGCGCTAAGAAGAGCTTCGCACTCAATGTATTCAGCTGGAGGCATTTCTGCATGACCAGCAGGATAGACTTCCAGCATTTCGGCAAAGATCACCCCAAAAACGGGTTTGAGGTACAGGTCTGCTCTGTGGTTCAGATCGGTGGAGATAAGGTATTCATGCTTTTCCAGCTCAATATTTTTAACCCTTTCCTGATGTCTGGCCACTGCTGGCCTATAGCCGCTCTCAACACCTGTATAAAAGAAAATTTGTTTATTGGAAGGGTCGTACTCTTCCATTAAGGGGAGATAGTCCCTTACCTGTCTCCATGCCGCCACCAGATTGGGATGACTTCTTATTCTCCTTTCCACGAACTCGAAGAGATTGTTCTCCTTTATAGCCTGCTTTATCTTCCTCATCTCCTCAAAGCTTATCCACAGATTATGCTCTCCTATCAGGATCTCTCTATCTTGTTTACTCATCTTCTGTAGCTCATCTGGAGTGTGTGTGGAACATACAGGACAATTGCAGGGAAAGTAATGCAGATCTCGAAGCTTTTTGGTCCCGTGAGGGGTCAGATAACGGTCATCTTTTGCATAAAGGGCGTAGGCAGCTGAATCGAAAAGGTCGCATCCTAAAGCTACTGAAATGGAAAAGAATAAGGGATGACCTGCCCCGAAAAGGTGTATGGGGGTGGAAGGTGACAGAACGGATTTAACGTCCAGAACTATTTTGATCACTTCTGTGAACCGGTACTCGTCCAGCAGGGGAACAATTGCCCCTATGGGAACGACATCCCCCTTGAGGGTATTTACCTCACGAGCACTTTTTTTTCTCAATTCAGAATAGTTAGAGCCCTGGACCGGTAGGGCAAGCAGGTTGTTTACGTCTTTAGTTATTTCTACAGCCTCTTTCTCTCTTTCCAGCGTTATTTTCAGATCATTTTCCGCTTTTTCATATTCTACATCTGGTGGAGTGGGAATATCCAGGGGGACTATTATATCCGAACCTATGTCTTTCTGAAAGTTAACGATTTCAGCGTTATCCACTTCCACATCGCCGTAGACCATGAGCTGATAACTGCCGCTGTCGGTCATAATGGGCATATTAATGTCGAGAAGATGGTGTAATCCTTTTTCTATGGCGGTTCGGTAAAGTGAGGGAGAACGGTATATAATGTATGAATTGGTAATTAGAATTTGAGCACCAAATTCTTTCATTCTGGAAGCTGGTATGTATTTTATGTTGGGGTTAATCACCGGCATTAGAGCAGGAGTCTCTACTACTCCATGCGGCGTGGTCAATTTGGCTATTCTCCCCATCGCGTCCTTATCAAAAATCTCAAAATGGTGCATTACGATTGGTCTTGGACAGAGTATAAAAAGGTCTTGTCTTTACTGGGTTATACCGACTCCCCCTTAAAGTCATGGCCCTGTAACCACATCTGACCTAACGCCACGGAAGCATAATACTTGACCTCTTCATCCTCGTCATCCAGAAACTCTTTCAGTCCCTCTACTGCAGGTTCACCTATTCTGGAGAGAGCTATAGAAGCTTCCCACTTAACATCCTCGTTTCCCTCTTTTAACGCTCCAAGCAATGGCTCTACAGCTTCTGCACCCATTTCCGATAGGGCTATAGAGGCGTACATCCTTGCATCCCCTTCTTCATTCTTGAGAACATGTATCAGACCATCTATGTCTTTACTGGCTCTCATCTCATCTATATTCGACATATTATCACCTTTGGTTACCAATTTACCACACCAATATATTTTTAAGTTACTGCTGGGGCTCATCATGGAAAATTTATCATGAAAATATCTGATTTGCTAGAAACTTTAATTAATTTGTATTCATAATAGCATATTATGGAGCTTACTGATAATCAACTGACAGCCATTGTTTTTGCAACAATTGTATTTACAGTGCTACTCTTCTATTTCACCAATCAGCACCAGCAGCTGGGAGGAACTGTATACAGAGTGGAATATCCTCCAGAGGTGATCTACATTAATATTGTAATTCTATTATTGTGCTTTGCGTCTATAATCGGTCTGGTAAAGCTTTTGCAGAGAAAAGGAAGGAGTAGTTAGATAAATAAGGGAGCCTCAGACGACTTTAGCCTTTTCTTGACGGAAGTCAGGGCATTTTTCCTTCCTTTTCAGGACTAAAGCTGTAAGTGGATAAATTTTTCTTTCTTCTTTTGCTCTACAAATCCAGTATCCTAGATGTATATCAGAGTTAGAGCACTCTTTACACGTATATATTTTCACATAGCTAATTAGGTGTTAGCTTAAATAAATCTTTCCACAAATAACGAGATATTATACAACAATTGCTGATTTACTCACCTTTATTGAACAGCTGCTATATGGGAGTTAATCGATAAAGTGAATGATTAAATGATAGACCAAAAATTGACGAAAATTTAAAAAGCTATGAACAAACTTTTAATCTAAGACGAGTTTTTAAAAACGGTAAAATGAATTGGCTCAAGGGCACAACACAAGCCGGGATTGCAGAGCTTGGCCACTGCGGTGGATTCGAGATCCACTGCTCCCCGCGAGCGCGAGGGTTCAAATCCCTCTCCCGGCGTAATTGTTTTTAACTTTTTATACTAGTAGGTACGTTAGAGAGGTGTT
>JBKHKH010000084.1:0-8410 GCA_046537735.1 Archaeoglobaceae archaeon
CTTCTGGTTGGACCGCCGCAGCAGGTCAAATAGAAGTAGCTGGAATAATACTTTCCTCTATAATCCTCCTGTGGATACCCGCTCACATTTGGTATCTTTCCATACATTTTGCAGATGACTACAGATCAGCAAGAGTTCCCATGCTTCCCCTGATTGTGGGAATGGAGAGAGCTTCTTGGGCTATCGTCCTTGCCACAGCTTTCATGTTAATACTGATCTCTCTACTCTACCTCACTACTCCCTTTAGCTCCATCTACATCATGTTATCGATACTGGTCACCGCCTACTTTTTGTACCGGACCATAAAATTTGCTCTCTCTCCCAGCAGGGAAAAGGCAGAGTATATGTACAAACTGGCCAGTATGACTCTAGGAGCCATCTATATATCACTGTTAATCGGTTCCGTGGTTTGATGCTGAAGTGATCTATATCCGTCATTTTTAAATAAGAATCAGGAAAAAGGAATGTTGGTGTATCGATGTGAAAGGTCTTGTCTTGTTGGGTCACGGGAGTAAAGTTCCGGGTTTTGAGGAAGTGATGGAGTACCACAAAAAAAGAATAGAAGAAATGAGCATTTTCGATCAGATAGAAATTGCCTATGCTAGCGCTGAACCAGGGGTAGTGGAAATAATGGATAAAATAAATTGTGGAGATGTGTATATCGTACCCCTTTTTATGGCACACGGCGCTCATATGGAAGAATTGCCATCACTGCTCGGTTTGAAGGGAAAGAGTGGCGAGTATAAAGGTAAAAGAGTGTTCATATGTAACTACATTGGCAAAAGTGAACTTATCACCCACGCAATCATTAATAGTGCTGTAGTGGAGATGAAATCCCAGAAATGAAGGTTTTTGTTCCTGAAGAATGGGGAAAATTAATAGAAGAGCTGGAGAAAATTGGTAGGGTCATAACAGTCCAGACGGGAGATGTTGAGGGACAAGGAATAACTTTTGGCGATGGTAAAGCCTCTATTGTAGCTGAAACGGATTTCCATGACCTACTGGAGTTCCTTGCCGATTGTGGCTATGAATTTGTAGCTTTAAAGGACATCGAGTCTGAATACCCTAAATACCCTACAGTCTCTTCTGTTGCGGATGTGATGGAACTCCGTGATCTGGAGTCCATCAAATCCCTGGTCAACAAGGTCAAAACAACCCAGGGTTCAGAGAGGTGTGGTGCAATTGGCATTTTTGTGGGTTTTGTAAGAGAGCAAGGGCAAGAAGATAAAAAGGTAGTCAAGCTGGAATACGAAGAGAACGAAGACATCTTTGATGCCAGCCTGACAGAAATCGAGAATAAGTTGAAGAGCTACCAGGGAGTTGTAGATGTACGAATACACCACAAAACAGGTACCTTATTGCCCGGGGAAGATATAATCTACGTGGTAGTTATGGGAGAGCATAGAGAGGATGTTTGGGAGCCCCTGGAGAAGAGCATGGACATTATAAAGAAAGAGCTGCCCATCTGGAAGAAAGAAGTCTATGTTGACGGAGAGATGTGGGCCCACGACAGACAGTAAGGACTCTATCTGAAAGACTATGGTGCAGATATTGTATAGATCAATCACTCCAAAATTAGTCAAAATTAGTAGCGGGGTGTGGATTTGAACCACAGATCTGCGGGTTATGAGCCCGCCGGGATATCCTGACTACCCCACCCCGCTTTAAGCTATTATTATTCTCTTTGCTGCGTATATTTAAAATTTGTTACCTCAAGATTCATCCAACTTCTATCTATAATTTCTGTTCTTTGACCGCAGTAATCAATTTGACGTTGTTCACCCCTTTTATGGTAGTGATCCTGTTGACCAGTTTTTTAATCCCTTCCATATCACCCTTTACAATGATCATCTCCAGGCAGTTATCTTCACTGAGGTGTATATGCATTGTAGTGGCTATGACATCTCCGTAATTGTGTTGAAGGGAGACAATGGAGTCACTGGTGCCTTTTTGATGATGGTTGTACATAACATTGATAACACCTACGATCTCTCCTCCCTCTTCGTCAAGCCATTTGTATTCAGTGATATAGTTCCTTACAGCATCTCTAATAGCCTCACTTCTTGAGGAATACCCTCTGGTATCAATGATCTTATCAAATTGCTCCAGTAAGTTCCTGGGTAGGCTAACACCGATTCTGGTAACTCCCTCGCTCATAGTATCACTTCAAAATTATGGTTTATAAAAACCTTCCTTCTTAATTGAATACATGAGTGAAACTTTGGGGCTTATTCACCTTCAAGTAAAAGATGATAACCATTAAGTATGCTGGTAGAGATCGAATGCTCAGTAACACCGGGTAACACTAGTTAATGTTAGCCTTGGATACGAGTGCCAAAATTATATTAAATGATAAATAAATAAGAGTGATTTGAGGACAGATATAGATTAACTACTCTCGTTGTTGTAAGCTTCTAAAACAGCGTTAACCATTTTCTCTCTTGCTTCTTTACTTGCTGGATGGAATAGATCCTGGAAAGACCCATCTTTTACTCTTCTGCTTGGCATACCAACCCAAAGGCCATTCTCACCTTCTAAAACTTTGATGCCTTTGACCACAAACTCATTGTCGAGGGACATCGTTGCATATGCCTTAACAGTGCCTTGGGTTTTGGATTTGTATATTCTAACTTCTGTTATTTCTACCAATTCAAACTCCTCCTGATTGTTGTATTCCAAGAAGTGTTGGGAAACTTTATATAAACTTTGTTGTGCTTCACACACCCAAGTTATATCTATTTTTCAAAAAGGTCAACTGGAGCAAGAAGACTACTTCCTTCCTCTGCGAAAATTATATGTTAGTTGTATTATCAAATCACAAAACTTTTAACCCCTTAAAAAAATTTTACATCATGAGGGATGTGATAAGACAGTTCACAAAAAACCTCGATATGGTAACTTTTCTGGACGAAAATAATAGCTTATGTATATCCGAGCTCGCCAGGATGCTCAGTATACCCTATTCTACTGCTTATGTGAGAATACACAAGTTGGAAGAATCTGGTCTGGTCCAGCTGGAATATCTTTCAGGTAAAAAAACGGTAAAGCTTACGGAGACTGCTCTGGAGCTAATTGATGCCATGAAAACACTGGAAGCAGAAGGATAAAAGTGGTAATTGAAAAACCAGCTTCAGAAAGGCGGACCATCAAATTGAGGTGTTTCACTGCGTTCAACACCTCCGTAACGTATCTTCTAGTGTAAAAGGTTCTTCGAATAGGCTTTAAATCTATACTTTGTACAACAGTAAAAAAGAAAAATTAATGTAATGATTAGTCTTCTCTTCTAAGTTCGACAACTTTCATAGTGTAACCTCTTGCACACTTCTCAGGAGCCTCTCCGATCACTCTCTCCACTACTACGGATTCACCATTCAGTAGCTCCACTGGGTTGCATAAATTATACATCACACAATCAAAATCATTGCACCTGTTCTCAATGTGAACCTTGGCACCCTCAACAGCCATTTTAGAGTCCACCAGCGAAAGGATGGGTAGCTCGACCACTTCTACAGCCAGCACTCCTTCATCGTGCAGTGGACACTCTTGAGTCGCACCATCCCTCAGACCGACGATCTTGTATTTTGCTCCATTCCTTAATCTTAAACAAGTTCTCTTGACCTTACAACCCTCACATTCTGCAGCTCCACCCAGATAAGTGAACTCCATTCCTTCTTTGGCCCAATCTTTTCCGCAAAGAGTGACTAATTTGTTTACCTCTTCCATAATCATCACCTGAAGATTTGATTGTAAAATGTTCGTAAGGAGACTATTTAAGCTTTGGGCATTTTAGTCATTCAAATAAGTTATAAAGGTTCTTAGAACGAGGCCAATGAAAGTTTTAAATACATAACGACTGGGCTTAGTTAAATATGTCAGCTAAAGATAATGAAGTTCCTCTTCCGGAAATTAATATTGGAATGATCGGACATGTTGACCATGGTAAAACCACTCTTGTCGCCGCTTTAAGTCGAATTTGGACCGACAGACACAGTGAAGAGCTCAAACGAGGAATATCCATAAGACTTGGTTATGCCGATGCAACATTTAGATACTGCCCCAAGTGCGAGCCTCCCAAAGCATATACTGTAGAAAAGGTATGTCCTGATCACAAAACCAAAACTAAAATACTGAGAAGCGTTTCTTTTGTTGATAGCCCGGGTCACGAGACCTTGATGGCCACCATGATATCTGGTGGAGCTCTAATGGACGGAGCTATTCTGCTGATCGCTGCAAATGAACATTGTCCCCGTCCCCAAACCAAAGAGCATCTCATGGCTCTGGAGATCGTGGGAGTTAAAAAAGTTGTAATTGCTCAGAACAAAATTGATACTGTTCCCAAAGAGCGTATCATGGAGAATTACAATGAAATAAAAGAGTTCGTCAAGGGAACGGTGGCCGAAGACGCACCGATAATTCCTATTTCAGCTCAACAGAAGGTCAATATCGATGTTCTCATCGAGGCCATAGAAGAAATCATACCTACCCCCCCAAGAGAGCTGGATTCCCCACCACTAATGCATGTAGCCCGAAGTTTTGACATAAACAGACCAGGAACAGAGCCTGACGGTCTCTTTGGTGGAGTCATTGGAGGAAGCTTGGCCAAAGGGAAGTTGAAGATAGGAGATGAGATCGAAGTTAGACCGGGGATCAAGAATGAGAAAAGAACTATTTGGGAACCCATCTTTTCTGAAATTACCGGTATCAGGTCCTCCGGCAAAAGTGTGGGAGAAGCAGGACCTGGAGGATTGGTGGGTGTAGCCACCAAACTAGATCCTTACTTGACCAAAAGCGATACCCTTATAGGAAACGTTCTGGGACACCCCGATGAGCTTCCAGAAGTGTTATCCGAGTTCACTATTGAGCTGGAGCTTCTGGAACGAGTTGTGGGGACAGAAGAAGAGATGCAAGTAGAGAAGATCAAGATGAACGAGCCACTGATGCTCAACATAGGCACATCCACCACCCTGGGAGTGGTCACTTCTGCAAGGAACAATGATGTGGAAGTTAAGCTCAAGCGTCCGGTGTGTGCGGAGAAGGACTGGAGAGTAGCCATCAGCAGAAGAGTAGGCTCCAGATGGAGATTGATCGGAGCCGGTAAAATAGTCTGATCACTTGATGAACTGTGCAGCCATCGACACCAACACCTTGCTTTACATTTACCTCCACAAAGTAGATGTTTTCGAGCTACTGGAGAAAAAAGGGTTTAATAGGTTCCTTATACCAGGAATGGTACTGGATGAGCTCAAAAAACTACAGGACAAGCTGAGCGGAGAGGAAAAGATCGCCGCCAGCTTTGCATTAAATCTGGTGGAAGAAAAGTGTGAAGTGGCGAATGTGCAGGCAGAAAGTGCTGACGACTCCCTCATCTCCCTGGCCGAGGAATACAACTGCACCCTGGTCTCATCAGATAAGGAACTGATCAAGAAAGCAAAAACGAGGAGTGTAGAAACCGCTTACCTGAGAGAAATGAAAAAAATTGAGTTCAACTCCGGATATTGAACTTTATTCGATTGATATCTTACAATAAAAACATCTCCACTACCTGTGTCCAGCCCTTCGGTCCGATGCCGTCTACTTTCTGAATGTTCTCTATATCCAGATCTGCCCAGGTCCCATCGCCGTTCTTTACCATATTGGGACATTGTACTGCTTCCAGCATGGGTTTATCGTTCTCAGCATTACCGATACCTATGGTCTTCACTCCCCCATATTCCTTTCTATACATGTCGGTCAGGATCCTCACCGCTTCTCCTTTGTGGGAGCCTTTGCCGAAAACCTGTATGAACCTGCCGCCTGAGACAACTTCGAATTTCTTCTTCAGCTCCTGTAAAGCCCCTCTTTCAGCTTCGACTATAGTTTCTCCAAATTCTCTCTTCTTGGCGTTCCTTGCAGCTTCTAGAGATAGGCCAGTGACCTTTGAGACCTCTTCGTCGCTCATGAAGTAGTAGTTCTTTATCATGTACTTCTCTCGAAGCTTCTTGATCTCCTCGATTATTTCTTGTGACCTTATACCCAGAATAACCACCTCGTAATCACCTGCGTCATCCCCGTGAACCTTTTGGAGATGGCCTTTGGGGATGTATATTGCTGAGCCGTTCTCCACAATGAAGGGATCATTGATGCCCATTTCACTTCTGATCACTTCCTGTTCAGCCTTGGTTTTGGCCGAACAGAAAACCAGAGGCACCTCATTCTCGGCAAGAAGCTTTAAACCCGGTTTGGCCTCCTCGAAATTGTAGTTATCGTCTAGAAGAGTTCCATCCAGGTCCGTAAAAATGACCGTTTTCTCGTGCATGTATTCCCCATGTCAAAATCTTTAAAAAGTTTTGTTACTGGAATCTTATATCTGTTAAATAGCAAGATCCAGCTCATCTCTGGCCAGTCTCCTGCACGATGGCTCTTAACCTCACTATATCAGTTCTGGAGACAATGCCTACAAGTCTACCGTTATCATCTACAACCGGAAGTCTCCCTATATCCCTATCGTTTAATATCTGGAAAATACTGTATGTGGGGTCTTCAGGAGATACTGTAGCTATATCACGACTCATCAGGTCACCCACAGTGGAGTCTTGAGGAGCTTGAGATACATCCTGAAGAGTGATCATTCCCACCAACTTTTCGTCCTTTACTACTGGATAACCCAGGTGCCTGTGCTTGAACATCAGATCGATAACTTCTCTTACAACTGTTTCAGGTATTACGGTTACAGGATGGGCGGTCATGATATCCTTCACCCGTAAATGGGGTAGGAGGCTTTTTTCTTCTACCATTTTTTGCTCCTCATTAGCTCCCATGTATATGAACAGTGCTATGAGTATGAGCCAGGGATTGGCAAATAAACCAAATATACCCATTAGAACGGCAAATGTTTTTCCTATGCTGGAGGCAGTTTGAGTGGCTTTTATAAAATTCATTTTTTTGGCCAGAAAACCTCTGAGTATCCTGCCACCATCCAAGGGGAATGCAGGAAGCAAGTTGAATGCTCCCAGAACAAAGTTAAAAACTCCAAAAACCGCAAAGAATTCGCTTAAAATACTTATGTTAGTAAGGAAAAACCCATAAGAGAAAGCAGCAATCGCAAAGCTGGTAAAAGGACCCGCAAATGCTATTGCTATCTCTTTATTGGGGTCTTCAGGAGTTTCTTCCATCATTGAAACCCCTCCAAATATGAACAACATTATTCCCCGTACACCTATACCACTCCTCTTGGAGAGCAAAGAATGGGCAAGCTCATGGAGGAGGACAGCAACAAATAGACTGACAGAAGCCGCTACAGATAGCGAGAACTTTATAACTTCCGGATAGTTCAGATTACTGAAACCTACAGGAAACGGATTTATTTGATACAATATGTAGGTCAAGATGGCCAGGATAATGAGAAGTGTCAGATGTAAATGGATTTCAATTCCTGCTATGTTAAATATTCTAAAAGACCACTTCAACTTCATATCTATACTGAAGTTCTATGGTAATTAAAGCATTATGTAAAATTTATCGAAAACACTGAAAAGCTGATGTCGCTGAACTCAAGGGCACTGGGTAAAAATAAAGATAAGTGAAATGGATGCCACAGGAATGGCCGCCAAGTTATTACTATCTCTCTCTGCTCTTCAGTCTTTGAAGGACCCATCTAATGTATTTGTCTTCCTCTCTACCCAGTGAAATTGCAGGACAGACATGAGGTTCGCCTTCTGCTTCGTAACTTATCACACCCTCGCTTTCAAGCTCTTTTACCACTTTGGTGACCTCATTCTCATCGGCACCCAATTTATTTGCCATCTCAGAGATCCTGGGTTTTACGTCAAACCCTTCTTCTGCACACCTGTCTATAAAATAATCCACTATATCTTCTTTCAAACCCATCTTTTCCACCCCCCTCTATTTTCATTCAACCTTTTTTTGCCTGGAGTTAAGTATCTGGTCTTTTTCCGACCCTCTAATACAGTAATACATATTTTTCAACCCCATTTGGGCATGTAAAGGGCATTTCCCACAAATACAACCTTTTTCTTCGGTTATACAACCACTCTTGCCCATTATGGGAAAACAAAATCCACCACGTTCCCCACATTCTATGAAGCTGGGACATTCTCTGCAAATACACATATCCAGAACTGTATCCTTCACTTCTTCTACATCATCTTGTGATACTTCCGCCACTTTCATCCCCCACTATTGCTTCTTAATTTCTATAAGAGGTATGCCGCTCTGGAGTAACTTACTTAATGTTATTTCATTCATTTCTTTCCATTATTAAGAATTATGGAAAATGGAGGGGAAAAAAGTGAAAAGATTTTTATTCCTGGGGGAGTATAAGTCAAGTAAGGGAATTTACAGGCTGAGCAGTTCACCTGAACTGTAGAAAGCCAATCAAAATCTCGGAGTCTCAATATGAGTTCTTATGCTG
>JBKHKH010000085.1:0-8390 GCA_046537735.1 Archaeoglobaceae archaeon
ACCCAGCTCCACAGAAAGGATCTAATACCACTTCATTTTTAAAAGTATAGAGCTGGATACAACGGTAAGGTAGTTCTACAGGGAAGGGGGCGGGGTGACCAACTCTTCTTGCAGATTCTGCTGGGAACTCCCAGATACTTTTGGTAAAATCTAGAAACTCATCACGTGAGATGGTGTCTTCTTTTTTATCTTTGATCCTCCTAAACTTGTCCTTGGAGAAAACCAATATATATTCGTGGACGTCTCTAAGAGTCGGGTTAGATGCGGATTGCCAACTACCCCAGGCAGTAGAAGTTCCAGCACTGGCGTTTTTATTCCAAATGATCTCTCCTCTCATCAGAAACCCAATCTCCAGCATAATATTGATTATTAGACTATGGTAAGGGATATAGGGTCTCCTGCCTATATTAGCAACGTTAACACAGACACGCCCTCCAGGAATCAGTACTCTATATGTCTCTGAAAAAACATCTTTTAACAGCTCGCTATATTCTTCCATAGTCAGATCCCTATCGTACTCCTTGGATGCATTATGGGGGGGAGAGGTAACAATCAGGTGTATACTAGAGTCAGGGATTTCATCCATATTTCTGCTTTCCCTACAAAGAATTCTATCCAAAATTTTGTCGCTTATTGAATTCTCGATCTCTGGCTTCTTTTCATCAGTTTTGAAACCCTCATACAACCTTTTACTGTAAAACAAATCCGATTTGTGTCCTTCCCTTTTAGAGACACCAAATTTACTGGTTTCAGTCCCTTTTCTCTTCACCACAACAATACTTGTTAACACTACTCTGGTCTAAATCTTAAAATAGCGGCCAGGCCACCGAAAGCGTTGAACAGCATAGCACCTTCTTCAGATTCAGTGGAAAGGAGCTCTACGTTTGCACCGGTGTTCTCCGCCATTTCAGAGAATTCCAGTACTATATCACTTCTCTTTTCTTCTTCCATTTCTACTTTGTCCTTATCGCACTTGGGAACCCTCTCCGTACCCTCTCTTACCGTCACAGTTTTTTTCTTTCCGCAAACGGGGCAAGTATATACTATCCGCTCGTATCTCAGATCCTCGCTCAAGAGAAGAGTATCTACTGCTCCCATCTGGAGGTGTTTTCTTATTTCTTCTTCACCATAGGAAGCAAGTCCATCTCTGGAGACCTCGTACAGGAACTTATCCATGAGTCTCTTCTCTCTCATCAGATCGAGTTCTTGTAGAGAGTCCTTTGCTTTGTCTACCAGCTCGTGAAGCCCACTCTCATCAGTATAACTTACATCGAACATATCCACTATATTTTTTTGCAGCTCGTGGTGAAGATAATTCCCTTCGGTGAACTCTTCTTTGGTGGGACTGGGTCCTCCAATGAGCACGCCCAGTAAATACTCCTGGTAGGGAAGCAAAGCTTCGCTGGCTTTATCCCCCACCTTCTTGTAGAACTCGTGAATGGCGATATTCCTCAATCTCTCGAATCTGACACTGCTCTGACCACCGGCCCTGTGCTTCCCGGGGACCAGAGAAGTAAGATAATTCAATACTTCCACCCTTTTTCCCCTCAGTAGACCTACGGTAGCCTCTCTCCTGTCTATTACTATCAGCCCGTAGACTTTTTTCTCCCTGAGCATCTCCTGAAGGGGTTCTAGATAGAAGGTGGAGTCGCAATGATATTTATACAAAGGTACGGGCTCAGGAGGCTCAATGATCTCTGTAATGCGTTTTTCACTCCCATTGATCTCTACTGTACCGCTGATCAGCACCATTCCGTATTCCGGTGGCTTTTTATAGTGTTTAAGACGCTGAAGAATGGCCTCTAATCCGTCCATGACGTTCTTTCTGGTCTGTTTTGACTTAATATTCTCTGCCTCGCTAAGCTCAGTGCGAAGCTGATTGGATATATCGGCAATATTCTTATCGGGAGGAACATAAAGAGTGATGAGTTCAGTACCTCTTCCTTTCATTTTCTCCAGCTGTTCCAGCTTTTTCCTGAACTCGTATTTGGTTAAATTTCCTTTTTCTACCATAAGACATCTACACGGATAGATTATGCCTTAAATATGTTTTGGACGTCAGGACATTAAACAATTGATGGTCTTTACTGGCTGGCTTAAAAATGTAATGATGCCCAAAATATAAAACGTTCTATTTGTTAATCAGGGATATAGATAATGGATGAGCTCTTTTTTGCTTTCTCAATTCCAGCATGTTCTGCCAGGTCCTTATAGCTCGTAGCAAATCTATTTTCCTGAATTGAGGCCAGAAGGCATCGCAAAAATAGGCCACGCTGCTGGCGGTCTGCCAGGTGAGGAAGTTGGACAACCTCAACTCGCCCCCCGTCCTGATTATAAGGTCCACTTCTGAATAATCACCATTGCTGTAGAGATGCTCTTGAATTAGCTTGTCATCTATATCGGAGCTGCTCACGTCTCCTCTTTTGACCAGATAAACGACTTTCCTTATAGAATCTATGAGCTCCTGCCTACCGCCATATGCCAGAGCGATGTTCAAATTAAACCCCCGGTAATCCTCAGTAACCTGTTCCACTTCTCTTATCGCATCCACTACCCTTTGAGGCAGCATTTCAGTTTTCCCCACTACATTGACTTTAATTTTGTTCTTATGGATCTTATCGTCTTTGGATAACCTGTAGAGTTCTTTTTCCACCAGATCGAAGATATTATCCTTCTCTTCGGTTTTTCTTCTGAAATTCTCGGTTGAAAAAGCGTATATGGTAACATTTTTCACTCCTAACTCCCAGCACCAGTTAAGGACCTCTTCTGCTTTCCGAGAGCCGAACATATGGCCCATTCGAGTAGGTAAACCCCTTCTTTTCGCGAATCTCCTGTTTCCATCCATTATGATGGCTATGTGGTTGGGTATCTTGAGGTCTTTCACCTCTCTGGTCAGCTTTTTCTCGTAGATCTTGTGGATGAACATGGTCTAGCCCCCCATAAGTCCTCTCCTATATCTATTCTCCTTCAAATTCTCTTAACACTGAATTGACTATGTCTGCATAGTCCTGTTTCAGAGAATATTTGTTTTTGCTTCCCAGTTCGGTCGCCAGAATCCCCAATCTTGAACTCATAAGGCCTACCATAGCTGAGATACCTCTTATATTGAGTTTGGAGGCTGGTAGCATATTAAATATATCTTCAATGGTATATTTGCCTCCTGTGAGAAATATTTTGATGAGTCTCTTCCTGATCCCCTCTTTGTCTCTCTCCAGGTATTGTCTTAGCCTTTGTTCAACCTTATGCTGGCTCATTTCACTCCTCACAAGGGTTGTTTCTCTACTACTATCCTTTTCCATGTAGGATACCTTTCAATTACACTAATATTGAACCCCATCCCTTTTAAACTTTCACCCTTTTCTTCAATAAATTCTACAGAGACCTCTAAATTATTTTCTATTTCCTTATAATCTTCTCCAGTCTGCCTCAAAATCTTTTTTGCCTCTTCCAAATTTCCCTCAATTAGTCCACAGATGATGGTGCCTTCTTCAGTTGTTTGATAGAACTTGGGGTGGTTTTGGGCCATTCTGGTCAATCTACGTCTCAGCTGTACACTGTCCTTGAACCTCGATGTGCAGTAATGGAACTTGTTCACGCTCTCCGAGTACAGGTGGGCGACCTCTTCACTTTTAGTATCTCCATAGGATTCTCCCACTGAGAAACCCTTACCTACTAGATTATCGTAATTGGTGGAGGAAAACTCCAGCTCATTAACATTAAGGAATATATCCTGCTGATTGACAACGTCAACAATGTCCTGACTGAACTTCAGAGCAGGTATCTCTATACCCACCTCCATATCCAATTTCTTGGCTGTATCAATGGACTTGACGTACTTTTGAGGTCTTTTAAGAGATATAGGATGGAATCTGATCTCATCTAAATATTCGCTGAGCGACTGCAGGAATCTCGTTTCAGGTATGATGGTGGTGTAAAGGTGTATATGCAGATCCAAATCTTTGAAGAGTTTCAGGTAGTCCAATAACCTCTCAGGTTTGAGCAAGGGTTCGCCACCCGTAATGGCTACCCCTTCAGCATCCATCAACTCTAACTCCTGCTTGACATCTTGAAAGCTGTTAACTTCTCTCTCGTTGGCGAAAACCACATCATTACCTCTCTTCTCTTCAGAGATAGGGCAGTAATAACAGGAATGGAGACACTCTCCGGTTATAAAGAATACCAGTTTTGAACCTTTAGTGCACAATCTGCAACCTTCTGAAAGGTAATTGTAGTAACTCCCACCCTCAATTTTCTTCATAAGCTTTCTGAAATCTCGACCTAACCCAATCAGTTCCCAATGACTTCAGGAAATAGCCCACTCTGGGCCCAGAACTCTTGTTCAGGATGGCCTTATAGATAGCTCCGAATGCCTTTTTGGGCTTTATGTTGTTCTCTTTAGCTGTTTCATACACCAGAGTATGTATTTCATCGGCGGTCATTCCTTCCTGGAGCGAATCGGTGAATATCTTGAGGAACTCTTTTTCTTCCTGCTCCAGTTCAGGGATCTCTTCGGTTATCTCGAACTTGAGCCTATCCGGAGCATATTTTTCTATCCACTTGCTGGCAAACTCGATTTTTCTCTCCACATCTTTTCTCATTGTCTCGTCGATCTTATAACCGGTCCTCTCCAGTATATTCAGGACGCTATTCGAATCCCATTTGGCAATTTGGCCTACCACCAAAATGTGCTTGAAGGGCACATCTGAATATTCTGCTTCTGATACCATTGAAAGCTGGATGGAGCGTTCATCCTTTTTGTAAGCATCTTCAAACTCCTCGATTACTTCCAGGAGGTTTGTGGGATCGAACTCAATGTGTTTCTCCGGCTTTGACCTGATTATGATGTAACGGACCAGTTCAGGAGGCAAAGTGTCTACCAGGTCCTTAACAGGGACCACAATACCTTTAGAACTCTTCATAGCTCCTACCCCTTTTAGATGGATCCATTCGTATATGATGGGAAAGGGGGGCTCTATACCGAAAATTTCTCTAGCCAACCTGACTCCAGTATCGTAGCTACCTCCTGCTGTAGCGTGGTCCTTTCCAAAGGGCTCACAGGTAATGGCCAGTATTTTCCATCTGGCGGCCCAGTCCACTCGCCATGAAAGCTTACCTCCACCACGATAAGAGGCTTTACCTTCATGACCGCACTCACACCTGTAGTAGACCCACTCATCATCGTAGCCGGTGACCTTGGAAGCATTGATCCGCTTGCAGTTCTCGCAGAAGGGCATAAAGGGATACCAGTCCTCCCCGATCTCCCTTCCGGTGATCTCGTGTAATATCTGGGCAATCTCGTCCCTTTTATCCAGTGCTGTCTTGATCTCCTCCACATACCGTCCATCCCTGTACATCTCGTCTGCCCTTTCAACTGTTACTTCTATGTCCAGTTCCTTTATGGATTCCAGAAAAGGAGCCAGAAAATGCTCTGCGTAGTTATCATGGCACCCCTCAGGGTCGGGAATGATGTTCAAGGGCATCCCAATATACTCATCATATTCTTCAGGGAGGAAAGGATATCTTCTTCTGAGTGGGTCGAAAGTATCGGCAATGTAGACCACTTCTGCTTCTCCTTCACCGTCGTTAATGGCTCTTTTTACCGCGTCGGCAGTCATCATCTCCCTCAAGTTCCCTAGATGGATGTGGCCCGAGGGAGTAATACCTGTAGCTATTTTGTGCCTTCGATCCTTTTCCAGTAGCTTCTTTGCGGTTACATCTGCCCAATGAACGATCATGTGTTCTCACTCCGCTTGCTCATACACGTTCCTGACAGGAAAGATAGTTAGGATATTTATAGTAACCGGTAGACTTTCTGGCGTGATCATATAGAGCATAGCTACTATTCCGAAATTAATCTCGTAATCTCCTTTTCACGTAAGGGTTCTTGCTGGCAATTCCATTTAATGCTGACTCGAAACTCTCCAGTGGTGGTAAAGTCTCGCTTAGAAATACTCCTGTTCTTCCTACTTCTCTTCTCCTCTCCAGAACTCTCATCCTCTCTTTGACTACTTCTACATGAATATTTAGAGTTTTGGCAGTCTCATCAGGATTCATATCTGTCAAAGGAATCTCTTCATGTCCATTTTCTTTGGGAAATATCAGGACCAGTCTCTTATCCACACCAGGCACTCTCTTATCCTTTACCAGGTCTTCATAATTGAGGGCACCCCCAAATTTGTAAAAATCAAGTTCTCTACCCTTAATATTGACCAGAGGGAAGCTTACAGTAGTGTTATCGGCAAGCAAAAACTCTCCTTTGATGGCATAGTTGGGCGTGGCCTGAACAACTCTCCTCTCCAGCACTTCGAACTTATCCAGAATTATCTCTAATTTATAAGAAGGAATGGAATGAGGCACGAAAATATCTATGTCGCTGGAATTGCTCACATCCCCTCTAGCCACACTCCCATAAACAAGAGGAGGCATATTGGCCATATCCCTCATTATCTCTTTGGCTCGTTCCCTCCTGGAAGCCAAAAGAGCCCAATGGTGTGAGCTGTACTCTAGTGGTCTCCTATCTCCAAAAGTGGCAGTTTTTCCGGTCATCTCTCCTGTGTGGACTCGTCTATCCATTCCAAAAAGTCTCTCAAACCATCCTCAATAGCGAATGCAACTATGCAAGGGGTCTCGTAACTGTGTACTTTTAATACTTCTTCTTTTAATTCTTTAAATCTTTCAGATTTGGTCTTGGCAACCAATACGCATTCTGGCGATTCTTCTATTTTGTCTTTCCACCAGAACATGGATGTGATGGGAAAGATATTGGCACAAGCGATTAGATTTTTCTCCAGTAATTTCTTTCCCACTTTTTTTGCTTCATCTTCATCTGAAGTGGTGATATAAACAAACAAATACATAGATTAGCTTTCCCTAATTTGTTTTAAAAATTTAATCCACATCAACCGCTAACTCTACCGCTAACTGCTATCATGCTTGACATTAGATATTTAAACTATCCCTAATATGAAGGGGATAATGGTGTCAACTTGGCTTATCGCATTAACGGTATTTATCATATATTACGCGGCAGTAGAAAGCCTCAAGTCTAAAGGTATACTCGAAAGGTATGGCATATCGGCTTTCGGTCCGATATTAATGATCAGGACTTCTCGAGGGCTCAACTTCTTGGAGAGGATATCTAAGGCGAAGACCTTCTGGAGATGGGTAGCCAACCTGGGAATACCGGCTGTGTTTCTGGGCATGATCTTCATGTTCGTCTTGATCATTTTGATGGACTTCATGTTGCTGGCTGCACCCCCGCCTCCATCGGAGCTTACTGAACCGAGAAATGTGTTGCTCATACCCGGCTTGAACCAGTTTATACCTCTTATCTCGGGTTTAATCGGTCTTATCGTTACCCTAATTGTTCATGAGTTTAGCCACGCCATTTTGAGCCGGGTGGAAGGGGTCAGAGTCAAATCTCTGGGTGTTTTGGTTGCTCTCATCCCCATTGGAGGCTTTGCTGAGCCGGACGAAGAGGAGATGATGGACAAGACCAAGACAACCAGACCTCAGAGGATAAGGATCTTCTCTGCAGGGGTCATAAGCAATTTTATTGTGGCTGCCCTTGTATTTGGGCTTTTTATGGTTTTACTGGGTGGACTTTCGTCCAACGGGGTGTATGTTAGCGGTGCCTTCGAAGATTATCCTGCTCAGGAAGCTGGCATCAAACCCGGAACGGCTATCTTTAGAATCAATGATACCGATACTCCAGACCTTGAAACTTTCCAGGAAGAGATGAGGGAGACCAGACCGGGTGATGTGGTAAAGGTCTACACCTACAACGAGACAGGGGCAGTAGATGAATATACTTTAAATCTCACCAAGAATCCCCATGAGGGTAGCAATGGTTTCATGGGCGTGACAGTTCTTGATGTACTCCAGACGCTAAAGAACATGCCGTCCCAACTTACGACAGTAGAAGGGTGGTTAATGGCAATATCCATGCCTTTCACCCTTTTTGGCGGTTTTACTGGTGTTTACATGCATGCTTTTGAGCCAACGGGTATATGGGAAAACACAGGCAATTTATTGTTCTACGTGTTGAATATATTATACTGGACCGGCTGGATCAACTTCTACGTGGGTCTCTTCAATTGCCTTCCTGCAGTACCACTTGACGGAGGAAGAGTATTCCACGAGAGCTTTGCAGGTATCCTGAGCAGAAGATATGGCGAAAGGGGAGAGGAGATATCTATGAAACTGGTCAGTTTCCTGGCCTTCCTCATATTCGCTTCTATCCTCTTTTCAGTGCTGATACCCAATCTGGGATTTCTGAGATAATAGATAGACCATTCGTTTCCTCTTTTTCTTATTTTGTTTATCTGAGGTTAGATTGAAAAGTTATGGATTGAAAAATAAAAATAAAAATAAAAATAATGATAAGTCAC
>JBKHKH010000086.1:0-8384 GCA_046537735.1 Archaeoglobaceae archaeon
TTGATGTCCCCATTGTTTCTGTTTACAGCAAGGCAGATACGCATCAGTACAGGGACAAGCCCGCATACTCCATCTTTACGGAAGAGGGAATAGAAGAAGTTATTGACAATTTTATGAAGGAGCTAAAAGGAAGATAGCTACCAGATACCCTGCTATCGCTCCCGTATTGAGGAATGGTAAACCGGGATGAGCCCCCGCTTTCTTTTCCATAAGTACCAGGAGAGCTACCAGTCCTAATGTTCCCCCTATCAACGTGGTCAGGGCAGGGATCTTGATAAACCAGATATAGCCTGCATTGGAGAACATCTGGGAAGAAACTACCAGTATATTGGGGATCACCACATCACCAACTCCCATGAAAGATGCTTTCCCTCTGGCGTCTTCCAGTTCTTCAAACTTGAATTTAATAGAGTAAGGTATGATGAACAACATGGGAAGTTTGAGTTTGGTCACGGATTCGGCCAGGCTTATCATATGCTTGGTCTTATAGACCGAGATGGCATCATAAACTGCCAGCGCCGCCATCAGGACTATTACTGGTAGAGGTTCAAGGCTTATGCCGAATATGGAAGTTATGCCTGCCGCCAGCAGCAATGCAGCCACATCGATCACAAACCAGTTGCTCTTCTTGATCAAGAGGACTACTATCAAAATGGAAGGGATCAGGGAGTATACTCCGATGAAGGGGACGAACACGTAATATATGGCCATCAAGATCAAAAGGTAGAGCATGACCTGGAGAAAACCCTCTTTGTACCTCGCTATGATCAGGATCAGAGCGGTAAAGGCCAAAATGGCTCCAAAATAGAGCAGTGAGTTCGATACGTCAGAGGGGTCTTCAAAAGCCTGAAAACCTGCTTCCTGGTACTGGGGTGTGACGGCGATAGCAATTAACGCCACCACTACATATATAGCCAAAAATACATATCTTACGTTCAATTAAAACCCTCAATAATTTACGTAAACTTTATCTCCCTTTGCAAGAGCCATCCTCAAATCCCTACCAGCCTCAGTCTCTTTTCTTACCCTGATCTGGCCTTTACTTCCCACTGATGCGGTCAACAGGAACTCACCATCTGCATAGATATCCACTTTCTTTTTTTCCAATCCTTCAGCGTGTACGATAAAGTGCTTACTGGTCTCACTCACCTCCACCTCCCTGCTTTCTTCCTGAACTGGTAGAGGATATATGTCAATGCTCATCCCCAGAGTTTCTTCAATCCTATTTATAGTTCTCCCTTTTTTCCCCACTATCGAAGGGATCTCTTCCTCAGGAACTTTTATTACGGCCTTTCTCTCATTCAGGACATCGATCTCGTATCGGCTGGCATAATTGGCAATCACACCTTCAATCCTGTCTTCTACGGGACCCAGGTCCTTTTTTTCCTGGGCTACGGGCATGACCACAACTTGCTCTCCAAACGTGTAGACCTCATATTCCACCTTTTTGGTATTGAAATCGGAGATCTCAATTACCGGACGGGCCAGATCCGATTCGTACATGCCCGCAGGGACTTTGACCGTGAAATCGAGCTCATAAACCTTCTCCAATCTTCCAGCATCGATGAATATTATGGTGTCCACTACCTGGGGGATCATCCCCAGCTCTACTCTCCCTATCATTCTCTGGACCGCATCGATTGCCCTGGTCGCGTGAGAGACTCCGATCATCCCCACTCCTGCCAGCCGCATATCTGCATATACTTGAAAGTCGGAGGTTCTCCTTAACTCATCGTAGATAGTGTAATCTGGCCTCACCAGCAATAACAGGTCAGCTGTCAACCTCATATCGTTATCCAGTGGAGCATACTGAGTGATATCGTCTCTCACCATCAGATCTCTGGGGCTTTCCATTGTCTTTATCATAAAACCGTTATCCATGAGGAAATCGGCAACACTTGCAGCAAAAGTAGACTTTCCAGCCCCAGGAGGCCCAGAGATCATCACCCCTCTCTGTCTTTCCACAAATCTCTCTCTTAATTCATCACTAACTCCATACTCGTCCAGTGTCAGCTTTGCTACCGGTCTTACAGCCGTGATCTCCATTCTGTCCGAAAAAGGTCTTTCGGCAATGGCTATCCTCAAATCCCTGAGCTGGACCACTGTCGCTCCGTGTCTTTCTATCTCTATGGTACTGTCCCCATCCTGTCTGGCAGCCTCGAGTATCTCATGAGCTATCTGCTGTAGCTCCTCAGTGGTCATGGGCTCTTCCCTGATATGGACCAGCTTGAGGTTTCCCAGATCCCCTCTTTTGGCATAAGGAAGTACTCCCTCTCTCAAGTGAACACTGGTACAGTCTGGAGTGAAAAAGGACATTATCTTCGTATTCTCCGGAGTGACCCTCTCCTGCTTGAAGAACAGTGATTCAACGCCTCTTGAAACGGCAACATGATATTGAACATTATCGCTGGTGATCAGAATTGCTTTTTCGTTCTCTGCCACCTCTCTTATTAGGTGGTCTATTTCGCCACCTCTGGCCATCCTGATCTGCTCCAGAGTGGGCCTGTCGCCCAAATACAGGAGTTCAAAGCCTTTCTCTTCACTCAATTTCTTGATCCTTTCCACTTCTTCCAGACCCTGTATACCACTTATCTTCCCAAAATTAGCCTGGGATTCGAGCTCCGCCATAGCAGACTCAGGAACGATTATTGTACCTTCTATCTGATCCCTCGCCAGCATTTGAGAGACCCTTCCATCTATCAGTACGCTGGTATCGACCACGTATTTCTTCATCCCAAATCCTCCAGTTTGGTATAAAAACAGGAGTACCTGCCAGTGTGGCACGCCACGCCATTCTGCTTCACCAGGTATAATATAGTGTCGGCATCGCAGTCCGTTCTAACCTCCACAATATCCTGGGTGTTCCCCGAGGTTCCACCTTTCATCCATAACTCCTCTCTACTCCTGCTCCAGTAATGTGCCTTACCCGTTTCAAAGGTTTTCCTCAAAGCGTCCTCATTCGCATACGCTAGCATCAGGACTTCTCTGGTATCATAATCCTGAGCAATTACCGGTATAAGTCCTTTATCGTTATATTTCAATTCCATAATCATAGTCCAACAAGAAGTTTTATAAATTCTATGACAAACTATTGTTAGGAGGCTATAATAATGAGGCAATTCAATACCGGCATAACTTCTCTGGATACTCAACTGGGGGGAGGTTTATCCAGTGGCAGCGTATTTTTGCTTCTGGAAGAGCCAGGAGCAGGAGCAGATATATTCTCACTCCATGTCGCTATTGAGGGTTTAAAGAACAACGAGAAAGTACTTTATGTTACTACTGACGATACAGTGGAAGAGCTCAAAGAAAGTTTTGGACTATATTTTGATATTCCCACTGAGTTAATCTCAAAGATAGATATTATAGACCTGGTTTCCACCAGATTGGGTTTATCCACTGGAGAGGATTCTGCAAAGGCTTACTTAAAAAGGACCAGATACGACACCCTCAGTGGCCTGAGAACATCTATACAGAACGAAAGATACGACAGGGTGATCGTCAATAACATTACCTATTTCTTCACCCATTACGATAGTGAAGAAGTGTTCAAGCTGGTTGAGGAGTTTGCTGCGGTCTCAAAACAGGACGAATCAGTATTTTTCATGTTGATGACCAAGGGAATGTTCGATCATCAGACTGAAGTGGCCATGAAGCATTCTGGTGATGGAGTGATCGAGTTCACCATGAGAGAGATCGAGGATGAGATACAGAGAAGGTTAAAGATACTTAAACTTAAGAGAGCTCTGGTGCCCAAGACTGTTTTGAGATACGATCTCACCAATAAAGGTTTTAGAATGGAGTCTGTCATGAGAGTGTTATGAACACCTCTCAAATCTTTATCGTTGAAGGCTCAGTTCATGTGGACAATCTAGAAGATCTACTGGAGAAGATAAATATCGAAGGTTGCGATATAGCTCTTTTAAACAGTGATTATATAGCAGATAGAGCTCACGCTGAGCTTGCAGCTAAAAAGGCTATTAGATCGTGGGAGCAGGGTAAGAAAATTGCCAGAACACTTCCCATGGAGGTTCTGCTTTACGCTTCGGCAAACAGACAGATCAACCAGGCACTGGAAATGGGTGTGAAACCGAATGCAGACAATAAAGTGGTAGCAGTAGTAATCGGAGATGAAGATTGTGTAAGCAAGTTCAAGGGAGCGGTCAATTTCAGAGAAGAAGCGGTTTTACACATGGATGACATGAAAAGGGAGAGGTTGACGAGATTTTTCGACATAAAGGAAGAGGAGATAAGGATTACTGGCGAGGAGAGAATCCCCAACATTATAAAAGAAAGAGTGGTCCTGTTCGACATGTTCAAATAGACATGTTCAAATAAAAAGTTAGCTTTGATAAGCGCATCAGTCCATCACCATCACCGCCATCAGAATGTGATCCTTATCCACTCCCCAACATAGTGAGATATTAAAACCACAACCAGGGCTATGGTCACATGCTCTCCTATCACTTTCCAGGAGCTTATTTCCCTGTCCTTAGCGATATAAAAGCTGAATATTCCCAGCAAAAACATTCCCCAGATCATACTGGCCACAACAGCAATGGAGAGCTCCAGCAGGAGAACAGGGACTATGAAGGTGATGGCGGTCGCAAATTTGAACAAAAAAGTGGCAATTGTCGATTCCCACACCTCCTTAGTGCTATGCGTATCCTTTGATTCCTCCACAATGTGAATGCCCAGAGAGTCTGAAAATGCGTCTGCTATGGCAATAGCCAGTATACCTCCCATCACCGCAACTTTTGAATTCGTACCTGAGCTTAATCCCACAAGAAGACCAAGAGTGGTTATAACTCCTGATGTTAATCCAAAACTTAACCCTGTCCTCACCGTGTGCTTCATTGCTGATCGAATCCGCCCAGCAATTCTTCTTCCAGCACTTCCAGTTTTTTCCTGTAATGCCTGGAGATGCGCGTAGAGAAAAACCTGGTGAGGGAACTCTTATTCTCGCTCATTATCTCTTCAATGGTCACCATCTCGTTCATCAGATCTATGTAATCGATTGGAGAGCCGAATACCTCATCAATGATTCTTAAGGCCTGCTGTCTGTTGTTAATTTTTTTTAAATCTTCCTTCTCTGCTATTTCCCGCAACCTCAACATTGCCTTGGTGTTCCTGAGGCTCAGTTCTACCATTCTCTCTCCTAGCTCCCCATATTTCTTCTTCGCGTTTGCTTCCATAGAGGCCAAGATGTGCTTATCCTTGCTGATCTTCTCGAATTCCTTGAGCAACTGGGAGGTGCTGTCGGTGGAATGACCCAGATAAGAAGAGACAGTCTTTTTAACCTTGCTCTTACCACTCTTGCTTTTTTGAAGAAGGTCGTTCACTGTTTCTACCACAGGATCTTTCGGCTTCATACTTGAAAATCTCCTTTCATCAATATCAGTGCTGAAGGACAAATACTTTGCTATATAAAACCTAAACAGGTTCCTTGATCGGATACAAAGCAGAAGATTCCCATTTTATCATGGTTATGGCTTCAGAAAAGGTTTAAATATCCCAATTACTATAATTATTATAATGGTGAAAAAGACATCTTATTACCATATCCTTAAAAAATATCTTGACAGCGATGAGATCAATTTTCTAAGATACTGGAAACCTGAGGGAAATGAAGAAGTTATAAAAGAATACTGGATAAATAAACCGTTCGTTGAGGCTAAAATTACTCTCAACAATGACAGTGGGGAAAAACGATACTACTCTCTGGAACCAGCAGTCAACGAAGAAGAGTACTATATTCTTAACAGCATTTTCGAGGACCTGGAGAACGTTTTAATTTTAAAAGATTTATCTGTCACTCCAGAGGTTAAGGCAGAAATACTCAGAAACGCATATCTAGAGATAATTGAAGAATACGGGATTACTGCTCAAGAGAAGTTAAATCTAAAATTCCTCTATTACATTTTCAGGGATTTCCTGGGTTACGGTCCTCTGGACCCCATACTCAACGACCCTTATATTGAAGACATTCACTGTGATGGGACTGACATTCCCATATACATCTACCACGAGGAGTATGGTAATATAAAGACTCAGTTGTCGTTTGGGGAGCAGGAACTGGATCACACTATACAGGCCCTGGTACAGATGTGTGATAAACACATCAGCCACGGGAATCCGATCATTGACGCTACACTCCCCAACGGGAGTAGACTACAGGCAACATACGGCGTGGATATCACTCCTCGCGGGTCTTCTTTTACCATAAGAAAATTCACCGAAGACCCTTTTACACCTGTAGACCTGATGACTTTGGGCACTTACACTCCAGAACAGCTGGCCTATTTCTGGCTTGCTGTTGAGAATAAAATGAGCGTTATGGTGATAGGTGAGACCGCCAGTGGTAAAACCACTACATTAAACGCAATCTTGATGTTCATACCTCCAGAAGAGAAGGTCATCTCTATTGAAGATACCAGAGAGATCGCCCTCATGCACGAGAATTGGGTAGCGGGAGTTACCAGGCAGGCCACAAGCGGTGACGAGGCTGAAGTTGATATGTATGACTTGCTTAAAACTGCTCTCAGACAGAGACCAGATCATATTGTGGTCGGCGAAGTGAGAGGAAACGAGGCTCTTACTCTTTATCAAGCAATGTCTACAGGTCATGCCGCATTTGCCACACTGCATGCGGGTGAAATCCAGCAGGCAATATACAGGCTGGAGAATAGCCCACTTAACGTCCCCAGAAGCATGATACAATTTCAAGATATCGCAGCCGTACAGATCCAATGGACCAAGGATGGTGTAAAGAAGAGGAGAGCCAAAAGCATTTACGAGATCGTGGGGATCGACCCCAACGATAGAAACCTCTTATTAAACAAGATCTACTCCTGGAACAGCTACAATGATGACTACACACTCGTAGATAATATGAAAAAGCTGGAAAAAATTGCCATGGGTTTAGGAGTAGATATCGACACAATTTCGGATGAGCTAAAGAAAAGAGCTGATTTTCTGAGAATGCTTCAGGAGAAAGGAACGAGATACTACAAAGAAGTGACTATGATGATACATGCCTATTACAGAAATCAGGACAAGGAAAATGAGAAGATATTTGACGAGGGAAAAAAATATGGAAAGTATTACAAAGTTGAGACCAAAGCGTGACCCCTTAAAGAGGGTATATCTAAAATCAATTAATCTCTATGTGCCTCCCTTTTTGACCAGATACTACAAGAGAAAGTATAAAGAGGAGAAATACAAATATCATTCTCTGGAGAGGAACCTCAAGGCCTGCAGAATGCCTGTAACAGTGGCCAAATATATGGCCATAGCAGCTTTTTATCCTCTCTTCCTGCTTCCAGGATTCCTGATTGTAGGACTGATCCTGGGGCAGGCGCTCTCTGGACCTGTTTCTGAAATGGGTTTACTTCCCGGTTATCAATTCACCCTACCAGGATTTCTGAGTGGTCATGAGATTCTTTTAATCCAGATAGGGATGATAACAGCTTTTACATTACTACTGACCTATCTCACCCGATTTGCCATACTCCAATACCCCAAGATCTACGCATCTCAAAGAAAACAGAATATAGAAGTTATTTTCCCCCATGCAGTTAACATGATGCTGGGAATGGCCAAAGGAGGAACGCCAATTCTTAAAATACTCAAAGTCATTTCTGAGGAAAAGAATGTTACCGGTGAAGTTGGTGAAGAGATGGGAGTGATCGTCACCAAAGTAGAGATGTTCCACAATGATGTGGTAAAAGCAATACGAGAAGTAGCCCATACAACGCCCTCAGAAGTCTTTTCAGATTTTCTCGATGACCTGGTGAGCGTTCTAGAAGGAAGTGATAAGGTTGGCGAGTTTCTGGAGTATAAATCCAAAAACCTGTTAGATGAGAAAGAAAAGTACCAGAGTCTTTTCCTCAACACTCTGGGGGTTATGGCTGAAGTTTATGTATCCATTCTAGTTGTGGCTCCTTTATTTTTGATCATAATCTTTGTTGTAATGGGTATGCTGGGTGAAGCGAACCAGAGGTTGATGACACTCATTATCTACCTGTATATGCCCGCAGGAGGCATAATGTTCCTTTTAATGATCTCCTCCATGATGAAGGGATTTGAAGTGGAGTGGACTGGAGAAAGATTAAAGAAATTCCCCGTCACCGCCACAGTAATCAAAAAACAGGAAACAGAATTTACCTACGAAGGCAAACCCAAAAAGGGGTTCAAAAAACTGATGAAGGGGTTAAGATCAATTATCACAGACCTGCAAGTGTTTGTTTCCAGACCCGATTACATTTTCTATATCACCATCCCCCTATCAGTCGCCTCTATTCCCTTTATATTCGGGTGGGAGATCGAGACCATATTTTTCTATCTTATGGTGTTAAATGCTATTCCTTATGCTTTTCTCGCAG
>JBKHKH010000087.1:0-8369 GCA_046537735.1 Archaeoglobaceae archaeon
GTTTAGGCCAGATATGGTTTTGAGTGGGTGTAAAGATTGGACAATAGATTTAAGATTAAGACAATGGCCAAACTTATGGCCAAAATAGATACACCTTTTGTATACCCCATCCCCAGAAAACTCTCACCTATAAAGAACAAAATTAGAAATGAAGAGTTCAGTAACTGTGGAACGTCCATAAAAAATTCTGTATTCAATTTTCTTACCCTGAAGGTTACGTAACCCAGAATGATTACAAGGGGTAAGGTGGCCAGACCAGCAATGAGAAGTAACTCTAGGTTATATATGATGGAGAATTTCTCACCGACCAGCCAGATGATAGCACCATATAGCAAAACATCTCTAATTCTGTTGAGGTCCAATCCTATCTTGCTGGTATTCATTGTATACAGGTTTAAGTATAGGGCTGGAATGAAAATTGCGATAACGGTAAACACACTCAAGTGAGTGATGTCTGTGTTTAGAAAGTGTCCCAGGGCGAATACAAGAAGTCCAACCATTATCATGGAGTAAAACAAGATTATAGCTCCCAGATCATCTGAGTCAAGCCCGAATCTTTTGAATGGTTTAAGTGCGTAGCCGAAAACGCACAGGAACATGGTCAGCATACTGAAGTAAAGGACCCAATACATATTATAATAATAATCATCAAAATCTAAATAAAGCTTTCTATTAATCATTAGTATACTATATAAAAAAGTGAAATAAATTTCTGGCTAACTGGCTAAGGTCTCTTGTATACCCTCAATTATGTCCTTTTCTTTATATGGTTTTGTTATATATCTATCGGCTCCCACTTTCATGACATTTTCTTTATACTTTTCTTGAGCAGCCGCAGTAAGAACAATTATCTTTACTCCAGGATTTAATTTTTTGATCTCTTCAGTTGCAGAAATACCGCTCATGGCCACTTCAGCCATATTCCCTTCCTCGGGCATCCGTAGATCCATCAGAATGACCTCAGGATCTAATTTTTTGAACTGGTTGATAGCCTCTACCTTGTCCCCTGCTTCTCCCACCACTTCATAATCGTTTTTTTCTAGCATAGACCTGAGAAGCATTCGAACATATTTATTATCATCTACTATGAGAATTCTTACCATTCTCTATCCCTTCTTACCCTTTATAATCAATTTTCATGCCACTACGCCAGCACATTTCACTACTGCTCGATATTATTATCTCAGAGGATAATAAGTCCAGTAGTATAAAAACGTAATGGAATTTTGACCAATTCGATAAAGTTCAACTGGTGGAAAGGTAAGAGTAATAAAATAACTCAATAAGTAAAATATTTAAGGTAATTCGGTAATTAACTTGTGGTGAGGTCAATGAACATCGTTAGAAGTGCTCTTGGAGTGTTATTTCTAGTGGCAGGATTGATTGTTTTTTATTTTATGCCAGCATACTCTATAACATCGAATGGAGTGGAAGAAGTCTATTATGTAAATATAGCTGGCGGAGTAGCTTTGTCCGTAGTGGGAATATTCTTCCTGGTAACAGGATTAAAAAGTAGAAAAGTAACCTTAAAGTTTGATAATGAATGATGGACAATATTGTGCATGTGATGGACTCAAGCGCTATATTCAGGAAGAAGCGGTATGAACAAATGGTTACGGTTCCCGAAGTAGTAGAAGAAATAAAGGATGAGGATTCCAAGCTGTTCTTATCGCTCATAGATATTAAGATTGAAGAACCATCTGAAGGATTCGTATCGACGGTGAACGAAGTTGCTGCCAGGAGCGGGGATATCCATAAATTGTCCCAAACTGACATCAAGCTGATCGCCAAAGCTTTGGAGTTAGAAGGTGTACTGGTTACAGACGACTACGCCATACAGAACGTGGCCGGCATTCTGGGTATAAAAGTGGACAACATACTGCAGCCAACGATTTTCAGAACATATAAGTGGATCAGAGTGTGCAAGGGGTGTAAAAGAGTTACCGAGCACAAGATATGCCCCATATGCGGTAGCGAAACTTCCATAAAGAAAGAAAAATAATAAATTGATGGTACTTGCTTACTCGTTCTTGGTCGATCTCTTCTCTCCTCTCCCTCTTCTCTCTGAAACTCTCTTGATAGAGGGGTTTAAGATGGGTTTTTCCTTTATAAGTCCCTCAGGCCTATATATCAGTATCATGATCAATAAGAGCCCGAAGATCATGTATTCCACCCATTGCAGTCCTACAGGCAACCAGCCGAACACATCGTACTTGTAGGTCTCCAGCATGAACCTTATGATCACGAAGATGGATACGCCGGCGACTACGCCCTTGGTGTTACCTCTACCCCCCAGCAGTATCATAAAGATGGGGAAAAATGTCCACTCGATCTTATTGAATGACTTGCCCATTATAGTTGATAGCTGTAGAGAAAGAAGTACGCCACCCACTGCAGCGATCGCCGAACCGAGGGCTACGGTCTTGATCCTGATCTTCATTATATCCTTTCCGTAGGCAGAAACCACGTCTTCGTTCTCTCTCATCGCCTTCAGCAGTCTTCCATAGGGTGATTGGAGCATTCTGTTGACCATGTAGTAAATGATCACGGCAACAATGGAGATCAATATGGCATAACCAAGTATATTGTACTCACCGGGAACGAATTTGAGGACATTGGGGGTTGAAACACCATAGTAACCGCCTACTATATCGGGGTGGTTATTACTGGCGATCCATGCCACCTCACTGATGGCCAGAAGCGTCAGAGCCAAATAAAGCTCCGAGAGCCTGGCACTGGGCAGGATAGATATGGCCCCTACTGCAGCACCCAGAACTAGAGCTAAGGCAATGGCTAACAGAAAAATGCCTAAACCAACCCAGGGGTTCTGGGCAATCATATCATTTAAAATGCCTTTTACCTCACCACTGGCGGTTGCAATATTACCGCTCACCCCGAAGTAGGCCATCAGTAATCTGTTCATTATTCCCCCTACAGCGATAGCTCCCATCAGCACGGCGAGGTTTCTGCCGAACTGGGGGATACCTCCATAGCCGAACTCGATGTTTAGGCTAAGACCCACTATAAGATATATGCCTATCCAGATCAGAATGCTCAGGACGAAGATGAACTCCATTTGAACAACCTCCTCCATTTAATTGACAATATTCCTTTGGGAGCTAGGAACAACATCAGTACCAGTACGATCAGGGAGACAACTCTGCTGTAGACCAGGACCTCTGGCCCCACTATCTTGGAGAGCTGGAAGGTAACAAATGACTCTGAAACCCCAATGACGTATCCACCGATAACGGCTCCAAAAATTGTCCCTAGTCCACCGACTATACTTGCGGCGATCACTGAGACTATGATCACATCACCCACAAAGGGGTATATCTGCTGCTTGAAGGGCAGTAAAGCCCCGGCAACACAGGCGAAACCTCCTGAAAGTGCCCAGGAAACCAATCTGGTGGTCTCCACATTCACCCCCATCACCTGGGCGAGAGAAGGATTTTCCATGGAGGCCCTCATGGCAACCCCGAATTTGGTCTTGAAAAGGAGAACGTATAGAGCAGAAAGCATTAAAACTATAACCATAATGGAAACCACAAAAATCCCCTGAAAGCCCCAGATAGGGAAATCAAGAGGGGTGAAGATGAAGTTCTTGGCAGATCTCATGGTCATGTTCTCCAGCAGATCTGAAAATGCTCCCGCACCACCGTACAAAACAAGGTCTATACCGAGGGTGGAGATCATTAGGGTTATGATCCCTGCTCCTCTGGAGATCAGGGGCCGGATGATGGCCAGATAAACTGCTAACCCCATTATGCCACCAAGGACAAAGACCATTGGAAGTGACATATAGGGATGGATGTCTGCAAGCCTGAAAAACGCAAGTGTCATATAACTGCCTACAACAGCGAAAGTACCTTGTGCCAGGTTAGGAACTCCGGTAGTGACGTAGGTCATGGTCAGTCCAATGCTTATCAGCACTATCAAGTTCGAGTAGATTATTGCACTCTCTAACACAGCCATGTTATTAACTCAAACCAAAAGTTTTTAAAAAGTTTAGGTTACGTTTTGACCTATGGTAGGTAAAAAATTATTGTTGTTGGTATCTGTTGTACTAGCAGCATCCCTAATGGCCTGTGCAGAGGAGCCGACTGAAGAAGGGACAACTGAGATACCCATTGGCGCTCTGGTGGATTTGTCTGGACCCTTAACCACCTATGGTAAGGATATCCAGACCACCACTGAAATAGCTAAAGAAGAGATCAATGAATACTTCGAATCCCAGGACATGCCCTACAGGGTTAAAACGTATACCGAAGATACCAAAGTAGACCCCACTGTGTGCCTGCAAAAAGTCCAGTCTCTCTACGGTAGGGACGTAAGGATGATCGTTGGTCCCATGGGTAGTGGAGAATTGGGCAATATAGCCAGTTACGTAGATGATAACAAGATACTGGTGGTCTCTCCGTCTTCGACCGCTGCACCGGAGATGGTTGGTTTGAATCAGCCGGAAGATAAGAAATATATCTTCAGGTTCGTGGCTACGGATGCTTTCCAGACCAGAGCCATTGCAGAGGTTGCCAAAGATCAGGGAGTAAAAGCAGTGGTGATCACCCATATCGGAAATGACTGGGGTAAAGGACTTGACGAATTCGGGACCCAGAGATTTGAAGATGCCGGGATCGAAGTTGCTGGACATGTGGAATACCCTGATCCTCCGCCTGCCGACTTCACACCATATGTGTCTACTATAGAGGATGGAGTCAATGAGCTGATGGATGAATATGATGCAAGCGAGATCGCTGTAGTGACCTTCAGTTATGAAGAAGTGAGTGCAATGCTCTCTCAGACCAGCAGCAACTCAGAGCTGATGAACGTCCACTGGATAGGCTGTGACGGTACAGCAAAGAGCTCGAGGGTGCTAGAAGACGTTCCTGACAAGGCCAATAAGGTAGGACTTTTCAGCACTGTCTCTGAAATGAAAGGAAGAGCTTATGATGACCTCAATCAGACATATTACCAGAGAACCGGGGACACACCCAAGGCATACGGTCTGAATGCCTACGACTCCGAATGGGTTCTGGCCCTGGCAGCTGCCCAGGTCCATCAGGAAACAGGCAGCTTTAACACAGAGAAAATATCTGAGACCATATCTGAGGTCGCTGAGAAATACAGTGAAGGAGAATACGGTGTTTACCCCGTCAGCGGACCAGTGGAGCTGAACGAGTGGAACGATAGAGTTGTACCTCAGTTCGAGGTTTACAAAGTACAGGATGGCAAGTGGATAGACACTGGAACATGGTTCTATGAGAACGAGACAGTCGTATGGGAGTGAGATCCTAAGAGTTCAAAATCTCTTTAAATTTTTTGATGAATTAAAGGCACTTGACGGAGTAGATATAGGAGTTAAAAAAGGAGATATTACTCTAGTAATCGGACCCAATGGAAGCGGTAAGACCACTCTGATAAATTGTATCTCCGGTTTTCATCCTTCCAATGGGGGCCACATTTATTTTAATGATGAAGATATCACCAATAAACCCCCTTATTACATCTTCGAGAGCGGTATCGCCAGGACTTTTCAGATACCACAACCCCTCAAGCTCCTGACGGTCCTGGAGAACCTGCTTATAGCCAATTACAATCCAGGAGAAGAAATATTTAAAAGCCTGGGAAAGTCCTGGGAGGATATAGAGGAAAAAACAGTAGAGAAAGCGTTCGAGGTCCTGGAATTCCTGGAAATAGATCATCTGTGGGATACCTTAGCTTCCCAGCTCAGTGGGGGACAGCTCAAGCTGGTGGAAGTAGGTCGAGCAATGATGACCGATGCTCAACTGGTGGTCATGGATGAGCCGGTAGCTGGAGTCAACCCAGTTCTGGCGAAGACCATCCTGAACCGTATAACAGACCTTAAAAAGAGAGGTTATAGTTTCCTTATAGTGGAGCACAGACTTGATCTGGTGCTTCCCTATGTGGATTACATTTATGTCATGGCCAAGGGCAAGGTTTTTGCCCAGGGTGTTGAAGAGGAGATAATGAAGAACAAAGAAGTGATCGAGGTGTATCTCGGTGATATACACGAAGAACCTTAGTGCTGGATACGGTGAAGTACACGTTTTGTTCGATATAGATTCACAAATAGAGAAGAAGAAGATAACTGCCATAGTGGGACCCAATGGTAGTGGGAAGAGTACCCTCTTAAAATCGCTATTTGGCCTCACCTCGATTTATTCTGGTAGGGTGTTCTACAAGGATGAGGATATCACTCGCATGCCTGCTCACGAAAGGACCAAAATGGGGATCGCATACCTTCCTCAGGTGGACAATATATTTACCAATTTGACGGTGAAGGAAAATCTGACCATCGCCGGTTACACCCTGCCAGAAGATGAATTCGAGGAGAGAAAAGAAGTCTCTTTGAACACATTCCCTGAACTGAAGGATTTCATGGACAGGAAAGCCGGGACTCTAAGCGGAGGGGAAAGGCAGTTCCTGGCAACTGCCACAGCTCTCATAAGAAAAGCAGAACTGGTTATGATGGATGAACCCTCAGCAGCACTATCCCCCAAATTCGCAGAGATGATGTTCGATAAGGTAGTGGAGTTGCGGGACGAGTTCAAATTGACCATTGCGCTAGTGGAACAGAACATAGAGAAAGCTTTAGCCATTAGCGAGAATGCATATCTTTTGGTCAGTGGTAGAATAGCTTTTGAGGGTAAATCTGGGGAGTTACTGGAACACGAGAAGTTCGAAAAGCTCTGTATGGGGATCTTACAATAACTTATTTTTTATAATATTTAACTTGAAGTCTTTCTTGGGTTCTTGGAAACTATGGTTGTTCATTTTTAATGTAGTTATGTAATCACAATTTCGGGCGTTCATTGAAAACATTTTAATATTTTGAGTATTACTATTATAATCATGAAATCGGTTGGATTGGATATCGGAACGAATTATACCAAAGCCACTGTGGATGGTAAACAAGTAATTTCTTTCCCTAGCATAGTGGTATACGGTGAAGAAAGAGACTGGAGCCTTACAGGCGAAAACAAAGAAATTTATGTTGGTGAAGAAGCTCTAGCTATGGTTCAGAGTCTGGAGAATGTAGAAGCAACTAGGCCATTGCACGAAGGAAGGATAATGAACGACTCGTATATAGAATTGGCCAAGCACGCTTTGAAGATGTTGGATGTCGATCCGGATGTGATTGCCACTGGAATGCCTGTGAAATCATCTAAAAATGAAAGAGAAGAGCTCATCAACGATATAAAGAAGCAATTGAGTTCAGATGCCCTGATATACCCTGAGCCTGTGGGAACGCTAGCTCAAATGAATACACAGACAGGTGTAAGCGTGGACATAGGCTTCGGCACCACTGACATTGCGGTCCTGTGCCAAATGGAATACATCAAGGGAGACACCCTACTTTTGGGGGTAGACTGGTTGTATGATAATCTGGAAGTTCTAGTAAGGAAAAACTACGGAATAAACATAACGCCTGAGGAAATAACCAAGCTATTGACCACACCAGACTACGAGCTAGGAAGGATCAGGAGTGGGAAGACCATAAAAATATCTCACAAGGATGTGTCGACTGAGTACAACAAATTACTCAAAAACTGGCTGGACAGGATCGTTAGCAGAACCAAACTGGTTATAGAAGGCCTTTCTACCGACATAGTGGACCAGATCGTACTCACTGGCGGCGGCTCACTTCTTCCTGGAGTATATGAGGAATTTGTGAACAATTTTGAGAATGTAGCCAAAGTGGTGAGACCTGAAGACCCAGTCTCCAGCAATGCTATAGGCTATTACCAGCTTACAGAAAAACTGTACAAGACAAAGACCTCTCAAAAGGTAAAAGAGTCAGTGGAAGAGGCTAAACAGAAGGGTAAGAGCAAGAAAAAAGAGTCAAAGAAGAAGGAAGAAGTAGAAGTAAAAAACTGATCAAATGAAGGTCACTGTTGATATCCATCCGGAGATTGAGAAGTTACTTCTCAAGAAGTGTGAGAAGACTCAGACAGAACCTTCTGAGCTGGTAAAGCTGCTGGTCGAGTGGTACTTCCTCAAATTCAAAAAATCCAGAAATGAGGGCAGTAGTGGATTCATTAAGATCGCCAATCAGTGCGCCATGGAGAGAGTTAAGAACTGCAGGTACAGCGACGGTAAAACTTGTGCTAGAGAGGTCTTCAATGATATAATGGCTGAAAAAGACCCTGAACCCATAGTTCCCTACAAGTGTCTATTTTGCCAGCACTTTGTCGACCGGAGGGAGCCCAAAGCAAAGAACCTCAAAAAAGAAAGGGATGGAGTAGACCAAATCCATGATATTGCCAAAGTAGCTGCCAGGATGGTAGTAGAGCTCTATGGTGAGAAACTAGGGTATAGGTCGAATCAAGAGTCGGATCAGGTTGAAG
>JBKHKH010000174.1:0-2857 GCA_046537735.1 Archaeoglobaceae archaeon
TCGATACCTCCCTAGCATATCCTCGAGTGTGTAAATAGAAGGTAGATATTACTAACTCTAACTCCGCATTATTTAGGGAATAAGTTTAAACCAAGTTTTTCATCCAGGTCCCTGACTTTTTTGGGTACTTCGGACATCAGTTCTTTGTCGCCGTAATCGACTTTGTGGACTTTAGCGTATTCCTCTATTAGGTCTATGGGAGATATTTTGTTTAGCATCTCTTTCTCTCTCAGCATGCACTGCAGTTTACAGTAACCATACAGAGAAAGAAATGACACGAATAGGTGGCCGAATACGCTCTCGTTGTCCTGTAAGTACATTTTATCGGCGTTAAGAACGTTCTTGTATATGTCAAAGGCTTTCTCCACCCCATCTCTCTGCTTGTACATCAGGTAGACGTCTTCTGGTTCCTTATCCAGATCAGATGTGATGAGGATTTTGCCTGCTCTCTTCAACTCCTTATTCATCTCTTCTTTGCTGATCTCGCCTTTGTCATGCTTTTTGTGGAGAGTTACTTCCTCTTCAGCTCTCAGGGTGACATCCTCAAACAGGTAGAGATAACAGGTTTTCTTCTCCTTCTTCTCGTCCTTGTCCACCTCTATCTCCTTCTTAGCCTTACCACTCTTTATGAGTCTCTCGTTGTAGAAGAAGTGATCCTCAATCCCCTTAATCTCTTCATATAGCTTGCTGTTTCTTTTGGCTGGTATCACGAAGGACTTCTTGTCCATCAGGAACTTTATCACGTCCATGGAGAAGAAGCCCCTGTCCAATATCAGGATCACGTGGGAATCAATCTCTTTAACGCTATTGTAGATAGAGCTTATATCTCTCACTGAGCCAGGTAAAGCCCTTATCATTGCAGGTAAACCTTCAGTGGAATACAGTAAGGCTATGTTGATTTGGGGGATATGTATCTTGTTCTTGTTATATCCTGCTTCAGCGAAATTGATAGCTGACCTAGTAAAAGCCACACTCAAATCATAGGCGAAGCTCTCCCCCCTCATCAACTGATTGAAAACAGCATTCTGGCCATCCCTATCCAAACCAACCTCTCTAAGCACTGCCGACAACTTCTTAGGGTTCAAGCTAGGCGATATACCCTTCACGTTATACAGTTTCTCCCACACAGCCCTCACCCTCTTCAAGGGGACGTAACCCATAACCCTCACCAACGCCAAAGCATAAATCTCCTCCCAACTCTCAAACACCTTCAAAGAAGGAACCAGTTCCTTCATAGCCTCCTGAAGCAACACAGCATTCCCATACTGCTTCACAGTAACTTTCTTCTCCTTCTTCTCCACCAAACCATCCTTGGTCAGTTTCCCGATATATTTGGACTTCTTCCTCCTCTTCTTCGCTTTCTTATCCCAGTAAGTGGTTGACCTGTAAACATAGTAACTGTTCGCCTGCTTCTTAATCTCAATCCCTTTCTCTCCATCCTCCCTCTGCTTCTTAACCCAATCCTTAACCCAATCCTCCATATATTCCATATAGGGAATAACACATATAAATAATTTTCTATCCGCCACAACCCCCAATCAAGAAACACACCCCCACAACAGCGCCTTCCTAAAAATTAAACCCCAAAAAAAGAAGAGTTAAGGATAAAAAAATGTTAATGTTTAAGAGCCAGTTCGATATCTTCAGCTTGTAGTCTTTCTTCCCACATACCTTGTTGCTTCAACAGCTTTTCTGGCTGCCTCTGACGCATACTCTTCAAGTTCTTTTACCATCTCTTCTCTTGTTTCATCACTAACTCTTTCTACACCAGCCTTATTCATTATCCTGCCAACAGTGGTTGAAGCCAATTCACCAAGAAAATCACCCCTTCAAATCATTAATTCCATATTATTCTCGTAATAGAATTTTTATAGAGGTGTCGTCCAATAGTGTTAGTTATGTCGGTATTGAGAAACATATTCCTTACTGGTCTGCTGATCTTCATCCCTATTTCTGCAACAATATTTGTTGTGTACTGGAGTTTTAATTATATAGATGGTCTTATCAAACCTCTGGTGGTCGAGGCGGTGGGGTTCCACTTCCCGGGGTTGAGCTGGTTACTCTTGATCGCTCTTATATTCGTTTTAGGGGTGGTGGGCAAGTTTACTCTGGGGAATAAACTGGTGAACGGCCTGGAGAACATGCTTCAGAGAATTCCTTTTGTGAGAACCGTATACACTGCAACTAAGGAAGCCAGCAAAGCAATACTGGTTTCTGATACGGAGACAATTAAAGGAGTTGTTCTGGTGGAATTTCCCCGTAAAGGAGTTTACACACTGGGTTTCACCAGTGGTGCAGAAGTCTATGGAATTGATGAGAAGGTAGGTAAGAGAACAGTTAACATTTTCGTCCCCACATCACCCAACCCTACTTCTGGCTACATCCTCTTGGTGCCCGAAGACGACCTCGTTTACCTGGATATGGCAGTCGAAGATGCCTTTAAAGTCATACTCTCCGGAGGATTCACCCGCTCGTGACATTCACAGAACAAAATCAGTCATCAACTACTTTAAGCGGTTCTCAAGAAAGTGACGAACTCGATCAGAGCTATCAAACCTTCCTGCTTATACTTAAAAATATTAGAGCTGTATGGTTTATTCTGTGGAATTAAAATTATTTTTCTTGTTTTTTCTTGAAAATTCCTTTAATTTTCTCTATTATCCTCGTAGTCTCCATATAATCCCTCCTTTTCTTTCAGTTAGTTTCAGCCCACTTTTTATTATTTCATCAAGAATAGCGTATTATCTTACGCGTTCCACTAGCAGACTATGAGTACCTTATTTGCATAAGACTAAAATAATTTTTGATGCTGATGCGAATACAAAACCGTTCTGGTTATCCACAATCAATAAACAGG
>JBKHKH010000175.1:0-2853 GCA_046537735.1 Archaeoglobaceae archaeon
AAAACCCTTCCTTAATTATAAACCATTAGTGTAAAGCTCGTCCCACTCGCCAACACCATGCAGATAAACCCCATCATGCTCCACTGTTAACGCCCACCACTTCAATCCAAACCAGTGCACCTCACTTTGAGCCAACCTCCTCCCTATCTCAAATACTCTTTCCTCAGCTTGAGGGAGTAAAAAAAGCTATCTTCATCTTAAGCTATTACCCTCTACTAACCTCTTCTCACTTGTTTTGCTCTCAAACTCAGCCTCAGTTATAAACCTCTCTTCTTGGGCTTCACCTTCAGCTTCTTCACTCATCAAGCTAAGGAAGAAGGAGAAGAAGATTGTCTGCAGTCCTATGATCAGGGAAGTGAGAGCCAGTATGTCGTGCTGGAGCATGGGCATTATACCACCGCTAGCCCACCTGAAGAGAGCGACCAGTGCGTAACCTGCACTAACCACAAAAATCAGAGTGCCAGCTGTAACTCCTTTCTCCAGCGATATTTTGCTGCCTATCCACTCTGAAACACTGTCCTTATCGATCACTCCTCTAGAATGACCGTAGTTGGTGGAGAACAGCCCCAGAAATATTACTTGATAACCAACGATAGCCAGCAGAGATCCAGCTATCATGGAATGTAATCTTATTCCCAGTAAACCAGTGGACAGCACCACCACAGAAAGTATTCCTGCCAGGAACAAGGCAATCCCCGGAGTATAATACAGATACTTGGGTGCTCTCAGAACCATGAACTTGACGTGCCTCCACCCATCACTGAACGACTTAAGTTTAGCTTCCCCCACACGAGGGTGGTAGACTATGGGGACCTCCTCGATCCTGGCGTTTTTTCTGGCCGCTTCAATTATCATTTCTGAAGCGAATTCCATTCCGCTGCTGCTCAACCTCAGCTTATCTAAAAGCTCTCTCTTGAACGCCCTGAAACCTGAGTGAGCATCACTCACCCCAGCCTTAAAGAACAAGTTCAACACCCTGGTAAGCAACGGATTCCCCACATACTTGTGGAGCCACGGCATCGCCCCCTCTCTAATCTCCCCATTCAACCTGCTACCCAGGACCATGTCAGCCCCATTCTCCAGGGGCTCCAGCAACTTGGGCATCTCCAGGAAGTCATAAGTGTTGTCTGCATCCCCCATCACAATATGCTCACCCCTAGCACAGCTAAAGCCATAGAGATAAGCATAACCATAACCCATTTTATCGGGATAGACCACCTTGGCGCCCATGCTCCGGGCGATCTCTGGGGTACGGTCAGTGGAGCTGTCTGATACTACGACCTCTCCCTCTATGCCATATTCCTCGAATACCCTGTTCACTTTTTCAATACAACTTCCAATACATCCCTCTTCATTGAGGGTAGGAATTACTACTGATACTTCCACCATACACATCCCCCCAACCGGAGTTGGATAACTTCAAACTGATGAAGCTGAAATTAGGCTCAATCAGATAAAAAACTTTTTTACCGGGAGCAAAGTAACCCAGATCACTCTCCCTATCTAAAGAAACATTCTTCACGATCCCGCATTTCACACAGTAGGAATGAGGCTTAAGCAGGCCACCGTCAGATGGTAGCCAGTCCTTGTGTTGTGAAGGCATATGAGAGAAATCTGAGTGCATGCTTCGAGTTTAAACTTTAATGTAATAAAAAGAATTTGTTTTACCTTTGCTCATGATTATTAGAAAACAAATATTAATACTAATCCCAACAAAATAAACTTAATTCTCTATTCCGGGACCCCAGGGTCCTTTATCTTATCCGAAATGGGTACAGGCACATGAGGTAACTTTGCCGTCAACTTCTCCACGCTCCAACCAAAAACCCCCTTCTTACCGAGGTAATCAAACCAGTAATCACCCCATACCTCGTACCACGTAATAAAGAACCTCGAACCATTAAATTTAGATCTCAACTTACTGCTAAAGCAAGGGAAATAAGGGAACTCCTGACAATCAATAACATCAAAGCTACCCTTCAACTCCCTCAAAACCTTCCACCCAAAATACAGGCCCTCCCTAATACTCCTACGCCCATCAGTGTAAAGCTCATCCCACTCACCAACACCATGCAAATAAACCCCATCATGCTCCACATCTTTGGGACCATCCCACCACTTCAACCCATACCAGTGCACCTCATGTCTGTCGGCCAACCTCCTCCCTATCTCGAATACTCGTTTTTCTGCTCCGCCCTTCACCCAGGGGTAAACCGCATCATAAACAAAAGCTATCCTCATTATACCTCATACCCCCAACTGCTCCGGTCAGCCTACCATCACCACATCAGTTCAGCTGACCAGCTTAATTACATATTATTCTATTAACTACACCTTCGATGTTAACATAAAAAACATTTTGATATAAATTTCCTTATTATCATCAGATGAAGCTGAGGATAGGAATAAACAAAATTAGTTTCAGAATTTAATATTTCTTTTGACAGACTGAAATAGATATTTATCAGTATGTAACAACATTTAGTCCATCTATTTCAACGAAATGTTCTTTGTCCCTTGTAACTATTTTTCTTTCACCAAAAGATAAGAATACTGACGCGATTAGTATATCCCGGTCTTTTGCCATCTTACCCTTCTCTTTGAGGTCAGCGTAAACCTTTCCATAGTATTGTGCACTCTCAAGTCTCATGTCCAGGATTACCAGTAAATCCTTTAAATCTTCTATTTCTTGAAGCTTTTCATCGGTTTTAGGATGAGAGAATGCTCCTCGGTACAATTCAGCCATATTAATTACAGTTGTAGATACAGGTTCTCCACTTCTATTTAACTCTTCAAGAAAATTAAGTGCTTTCTCATCGTTACGAAAAAGGTCTATAAGGAAAGTTGTGTCAA
>JBKHKH010000176.1:0-2851 GCA_046537735.1 Archaeoglobaceae archaeon
CAAACTGGTGCGAGGGGGTGAATTTTGACCATTCTTATGGAAATACAGTATCACACTCCAACATAACTGATAACGGACCCGGATCGCCTGATGATTATTGCTCCAGAGGAAGTGGGATAAGATTCATTGAATCAGATGAGAACACCATACACTCCAACTACATCCTGGCCACTGCTATACCCACATACGGGGGTTGGACCGGTGGACAGACCTACGGGATTTACATGTTCGGTGCTTTCTCCAACAATAACACTATCTACAACAATTACTTCAACAGCTCAGGAAACGCATACGACAGGAGACACGACTCTGCTCAGGATGGAGGACACAACTTCTGGAACATTACTAAGACTCCTGGCACCAACATCATCGGAGGCTCTTATCTGGGCGGCAACTACTGGTCAGATTATGCAGGAGCAGATACAACAGGAGAAGATGGATTGGGAGATACTCAGGTACCATACAACTCCTCGGGTAACATCATAAACGGAGGAGACTACCACCCCTTAACTGTCCCTGGTAATGACACTACACCCCCTGAACTGTCGATTACCTCCCCCGTAGAAGGTAAGAATTACGGAGCAAACTATGTTTATCTTAAGGTCTATTCTCCTGACAGTGACGTTCACAGCTGGTGGTATAGTATCAATAATAGATCAAATGTCTCATTTACACCCAACACTACCATAACCGGGTTATCAAATGGTCAACACTCCCTAGTCGTTTACGTTAACGATACCTCCGGAAACGTCAACTACAGTATAGTGAACTTCACCATATCCGTATCGACCGGCGGAGTAAGTGGAGGCGGTTCTGGATTTGCGGTACAAGAGCCTCTGGAGGAAATAGAGGAAGAAGAAGTAGAGTTCGATATTATCATAACTTCTCCTGAAGATAAGCGATACACCGACAGAGAGATCACTCTCAGCTACACATCATCTGTACCTCTGAAAAGAACGTCATACATTCTCGATGGTTCAACTCCAGTAGAGTTGCAGCCTCTTGCTCCGTTAACTATCTCAAGATTGACCCTTGGAGAGCACGTCCTGATAGTGAATGGTGAAGACTATTATGGTATGAGGGGAAGAGCTGAAGTATCGTTTGAGGTCATTCCCCTTACCTTAGGTGAGTTAGAGTCTGCAGGAACGCCTGAATTCCCTGAGGATGTGGCGTTTTCTTTCATGGGAAGAAGTGTTGATCACAAATTGACTTTAGAAGCGAACATAGATGGAGAAGTTGAGGTCTATATCAATAAATTCCTCAAAGAAGAGAATGGAAACAAAACATTGCAAGATTATATGGATAATGGAGAGCTTATCGGCTTGATGAATGATACGGGGTGGGCCACCTATGAATTTAACATCTCTGCTGACGTTCTGGTCCCTGATGCTGAAAATATTATCTCCTTCATTCACCTCAATAATTCTCAGGGTATAGACTCAGAACAGTGGAGAATAAGGAACCTGAACCTGATACCTCGACTGGATACTCAGGCACCTCAGATCGAGGTCTTCACTCTGGATAAGTCGATAGCGGAAGGCGAAGAGCTGGAATTCTATGTTAAGATCGATGGCATTACCAATGAAAGTGCTTTTGATGCTTACATATACCTCCTCTCTCCGGACGGCATTATCCGCTATTATTCGGATTGGGGTGATCAGCAAACTCTTGATCCCTATTACCTGAGGAATAATTATTACGGCAGACTTCCCGAGTCACTGGAATTCAATGGTTTCGTTCCCGGAACTTATGTCATGGTGGGCAAGATCGTGGAGAAAGGAGACACATATCCTATAGCACTTTCCACAGAGAAGATATATTACGATCCCCAAGTCTCGACCAGGATTTATGTTGACCAGGTCTTCACAGACGGTGAAGAGCTCGTAATAGAACACGCACTGACACCCGGTATTGAGGCCGGTAACGGGACTGTGATTATCTCCCTGGAGGATCCTGATCATAATAGGCTCTATCTCCCCGCATTGAGCGAGAGTATTTGGGGCAAGGATTACAATCCGTTAACCAGCGAGTTCTCTACCGTCTTTACAGGTAGGGTTGACTCCAGCTGGAAGAATGGGACTTATGTGATCAGAAGTGATGTTTACAGTGACGAGGGAAATCTTTTGGCTGAAGATATGCGAATGTTCGATATCTGCAGGGAAGAAAGTGAGCTGTCGGGCAGATATATTTTCGGCTCATTCTCCTCCATTTATCTCAGCCAGATACAGTTGATACACGCAAATACCCTGAAAATAATAGAGAAAGAGATCACGGGCGGCCACTCATCATATTCCATCAATGCGCCACCGGGAGACTACTATTTGGTGGGCAAAGCATACGGTGGTGACGGAAGAGTGTTCAACATTCCACTCACACCCATCACCCTTAAATGTGGAGAAGAAGTGCGCAGAAATATCATTTTAAGAGATACAGGGGTCAATTTTTCTGAACAGGAAATGGAGGATATGGGACTATTCATGGGAAGCTATAATTACGACACATTGGGAGAATCCAATAGTATAATTTCATCATTAAAGTCTATTTCCTTCCAGGAGAACCAGGATAGCTGCTCCAAGCCCAAGGTATATTTGATGGTGGGACCTCCATGGAACACCAGCCAGGTCGATCAGGAGCTGGTGGCGAAGTACGAGAGGCTGACAAAGCAGAGTTCTACCAATATAAAAGTCTATTCATACTCTGACATACGAAATGTGCTTGCCGAGCAGGAGCAGTTGTTGACCGAGAATCCGGGAGCTGAAGTGGATGTCTCCGCGGTGAGACAGATGGTCAACGCCGATTATCTTCTGCGATTCTCTTACACAACCCTGGGAAGTGATTACGTCATGAATTC